>JBBRLR010000048.1:0-31933 GCA_038231255.1 Thermomicrobiales bacterium
GCCGGATCGGCCGCCGCTGCGACGCGCCCGGCGGGCAGCAGTGCGGCGGGGACGACCGCACCCATCTCCGTCGCCGCGACGAGCGCGCCGGCCGGGACCACAGCGGCGAGCGGCGGGACGATCAAACTGGGCATGATTACCTCGCTCACCGGACCGTACAACCCGCTCGGCGGGTTCAACAAGCAGGCCGCCGATCTGCTCGTTAAGCAGATCAACGACGCGGGCGGCATCAATGGCGCGAAGATCGAACTACAAATCGAGGACGACACGAGCAATCCGAGCCAGGCGCTCACCGCCGTCAAGAAACTGATCGGCAACAAGGTCGTCGCGATCATCGGACCCGTCTTCAGTTCGAGTTGCGTCGCCATCCTCGATGAGGTCGAGGCGGCGAAGATCCCGATGATCACGCAGTGCGCGGCGGACTCCGTCGTCACGCCGATCCGGCCCAATGTCTTCCTCGGCCCGCAATCCACCCGGATCGCCGCCGACCAGTTGCTCAGCTACCTGAAGAGCGAGGGCAAGACGAAGATCGCCCTGCTGCACGACTCGACCGAGTACGGCTCGCTCGGCGGCGGCATCGTCAAGGCGGACGCCGCCAAGTACGGCATCACGAGCGTGGACGAGCAGTTGTACGAGTTGACCGCGACGACGTTCATCCCGCAATTGACGAAGATCAAGAACGGCGACGCGCAGGCGATCATCAGTTGGGGGTCCGGCGCGCCTGCCGTGACGATCACGAAGGAATACAAGCAGCTCGGCATCGCGATCCCACTCTCCTTCAGCGGCGCGCAGGCCAGCCCGCTCTACACCAAGCCCGCCGGGGATGCCGCGAGCGGCGTCATCGTCCAGTGCCAACTCGCGCCAATCGGCAAGTATTTGCCAGACAGCAACCCATCCAAAGCCCTCATTACCAAGTTCGACGCGGATTTCATGGCGGCATACAACACCGCCCCCGCGCAGTTCGCCTACAACACCTACGACGCGATGCAACTCTTCGTCGCCGCGATTAAAAAGGCCGGGCCGGACCCGGCGAAGATCCGCGACGCGGTCGAGCAGACCAAAGGCTTCGTGAGCGTGGACGGCACCTTCAACTACTCGGCAACCGACCACACCGGCCTCGCGATTGACGACATCTGGGTCGCCCAGGTCAAGGATGGCGCGCTCGTGCCGACGAAGTACGGGAACGGGAAATAGGCGGTAGGCGGAAGTCGGCAGTCAGAGAGGATCGGCTCCGTTCTGACTACCGACTTCCGCCTACCGACTACTGCCTACTGGGGAGCGCAGCGACGACGTGCTGACGATTGACGGGGTCTCGAAGCGATTCGGCGGGGTGGCGGCGCTGACGGAGGTCAGCGTGACGGTGGAGCGCGGGCAGTTGCTGGCAATCATTGGGCCAAACGGGGCCGGGAAGTCCACCCTCTTCCAGATCATCGCCGGGCAGCACCGGCCTGATGCCGGGCACATTATCTTTCTCGATCAGGAAATCACCGATCTCCAGCCCTACCAGCGCGCCCAACGCGGCATCGCCATCGCGTTCCAGGATGTCCGCCTCTTCCCCGAAATGACGGTGCTGGAAAATGTGATGGTCGGCTGCCACACCGGCGGGCGGCACGGTTTCTGGGAGGCCGCCTTGCGGTTGCCCCGCTACTGGCGGGAGGAAGCGGCGACGCGCGCCAGGGCGCGGGAACTGCTCGCCCGCGTCGGCATGGCCGACCTCGCCGATGTCGCGGCGGAAAGCCTACCCTTCGGCCAGCAACGCCGCGTGGCGATTGCCCGTGCGCTGGCGATCGAGCCTTCGCTGCTCCTTTTGGATGAACCGGCGGCGGGGCTGACGACGAGCGAGCGCGGCGATCTTTCGCGGCTGATTCGCGCCATCGTCGCGGCGGGCGTAACAGTCGTCTTGATCGAGCACGATGTCGGCCTCGTCATGGCGCTCGCCGATCACGTCGTCGTGTTGGAATTCGGGCGAGTGATCGCCTCCGGCCCGCCTGCCGTGGTGCAGCGTGATCCACGGGTCATCGAAGCGTATATCGGCGCGGAGGTGGCATGAACGCCCTACCCCCCCACCCGCCCAGGGGGCACCCGGCTTCCCCACGGGAGAAGGGGGAGACGGAAGAAGCGCTGCTCGATGTGCGCGACCTTTCGGTGCGGTATGGGAGCATCGAGGCGCTCAGGGGAGTGGCGCTTGCGGTGATGCCGGGGGAGTTCGTGGCGATTGTCGGACCGAATGGGGCGGGGAAGAGCACGCTCGTCAACACGATTGCCGGTTTGTTACGCCCGGCGCGCGGCACAATTACCTTCGACGGGCAGCGGATCGGCGGGCTTTCCTCGGCGCGCGTCGTGCAGCGCGGCATCGCGCAGATGCCGGAAGGTCGGCAGGTTTTCAGCGATCTGAGCGTGGCGGACAACCTCCAACTCGGCGCATTCGGCCGCTATTTCCGCTCCCCCTTTCTTGTGGACGGTGTCACGCGGATGCTCGGCAGCAGCCGCGCGATGCAAATGGACCTCGACCGCGTCTACGCGCTTTTCCCGAAACTCCACGATCTGCGGGGTCGCGCGGCGGGCACACTGTCCGGGGGCGAACAGCAGATGCTCGCGCTCGGCCGCGCCTTGATGAGCGAGGCACGTTTGCTGATGATTGACGAACTCTCGCTCGGCCTCGCACCGATCATCGTGCGCGACATCGCCGAGCATCTGCGCGCGCTGAACGCCGATGGCCTGACAGTGCTCCTCGTCGAGCAGAACGTCAACCTCGCCTTCGCGCTGGCGGAGCGCGTCTATGTGCTGGAAAATGGCCGTGTGCGGGCCGAAGGGACGCCTGACGCACTACGACAGCAACCGGAGATCGAGCGCGTCTACCTCGGCAGCCCGGTCGAGGCGGCGGCGATGGAGGCACAGCCCGTTGAGTGAGTTCGGCCAGTATCTCGTCACGGGGATCGCCACCGGCGCGTCGTTCGCGCTCGTCGCCCTCGGCTTCGTGGCGATCTACCGTGTCACGCATGTCGTGAACTTCGCGCAGGGCGCCTTCGCGATGCTTGGTGGCTACGTGATGTCCAGCATGCTCGACCGCGCGCTGCCGGGCCCGCTCGCCGCCTTGTTCGCGATCCTGATCGTCGCCGCCATCGGCACGCTGATCGGTGTGATGGCGGTTGGCAAGCCGCGCCTGCCGATCATCGCCTCCTTGATGATTACGCTCGGTTTGTCGGTGCTGATCGAGGGAATCTGCCTCTTGATCTGGGGGGATATTCCGACGACCTACGATGGCGTCGGCGCGAAGGCGATCTCATTCGCTAACATCTTCGTGCTGCCGCAGCAGCTCGTCGTCGTGGCGGCGGTGGCGATTGTCTTCCCCTTGTTCCAACTCTTCTTCGCGCGCACCTACATCGGCAAGGCGGTGACCGCCTGCGCGCTCAACGCCCGCGCCGCGCAGTTGGTCGGCATCAACCCGCGCGTGATGGCCTTTCTCGCCTTCGGGGTCGCGGCGGCGTGCGGCGCGCTGTCCGGCATCCTGACAACTCCGCTCTCGCCGCTCACATCGAACGCGGACGTCAACATCGCCGTCAATGGCTTCGCGGGGGCAATCGTTGGTGGCCTGATCAGCCCGGCAGGCGCGGTAATCGGCAGCCTCGTCCTCGGCATCGCGCAGACGATGATGGCGGGCTACTTCGACCCATCGTACCAACTCGTCGTCGCGCTCCTGGTAATGATCGCCGTCCTGATCGCCCGCCCCAACGGCCTCTGGCGCCGGGCCGAATAAATACACCGGAGGGGTGATGACGGTGCGGCGGGTAGTGATCGGGGTGTTGGCACTGGTGGCAGCGGTGATTGTCGTGCTGTTGCCGCACGGGCTATCGGCGGATAAGCGGGACATTGTCATATTCATCGGCTTGTACACAATTGTTGGGGCAGGGTTGACGCTGCTGATGGGTTTCGCGGGGCAGGTATCGCTCGGGCAGGGAGGCTTTTTCGCCGTCGGCGCGTACACGGTCGGCATCCTGACTGCGAAGGCGCACTGGAATCCGTGGGTCGCGCTGATCGTCGCGCCGGTGGTGGCGATGGGGGTAGGCTATGTCGTCGGTCTGCCGCTGCTGCGCCTGCGCGGGCATCACCTCGCGGTAGCGACGCTCGCCTTCGGCATCATCGTTTATACACTCCTGAACAACCTACGCGGACTGACGGGCGGGCCGATTGGCCTCAGAGGCATTACGCAGCCGACGCTGGGCGGCAAGGTCCTCAGTGGCGACGGCTTCTATTATTTCATCTGGGTGATCGCGGCGCTTGCGCTCATCGTCGCGTACAACATCGTCCGCTCGCGACCGGGGCGCGCGCTCCGGGCGATCGCGCAGCATGAGGGGGCGGCGGAGTCGGTCGGCATCAATGTACGGCGCTACCGCCTGACGATCTTCGCCATCGCGGCGACCTTCGCGGGGGCGGCGGGCGGCTTGTTCGCCAGCTACTTCAAGTTCCTTTCACCGGATTCCTTCACGCCGACGCTCTCGATCCTTTTCCTAATTATCGTCGCGGTCGGCGGGCTAGGGAATGTCTACGGCGCGCTGGTCGGCTCGGTGGCTATCGTGCTGCTGACGGAATTCCTCAAACAACTTTCGACGCGGCCCGGCGTGCCCGCCCGCGCGCCCGTCGTGCTGCAATCGCTCGTCTACGCCACGATCCTCGTTCTCATCATGCTCTTCATGTCGCGCGGCCTACTTCCTGGCATCCAGCAGCTCGCCGTGCACCTGATCGCGCGCTTCAAAGGCAACACGGTCGTGGACGCGCGCCAAAACGAAGCCCCGGTCGGCGACCTCACGGACGGCTGATGCGGAGAGGGGGGAGTCTTTCTCCCGTTACTCGTAGCGCAGCGCGTCAATCGGCTTCAGGCGCGATGCTCGCCGCGCCGGGTAGACCCCGAAGAACAGCCCCGTCGCGCAGGCGAAAAGGACCGCGATCACCACCGATTGCGGCGAGACAATCGTCCGCTGCCACGTCTTGCCAACGATCACCGCTGCGAGCAGGCCGAAGACGACGCCGGTGAGCGCGCCGAGCAGGCTGATGAGTACCGCCTCGGTAACGAACTGGGTGAGGATGTCCTTGCCCTTCGCCCCGATCGCCTTGCGGATGCCGATCTCGCGCGTCCGTTCGGTGACGGAAACGAGCATGATGTTCATGATGCCGATGCCGCCAACCAGGAGCGAGATGCTGGCGATGACGAGCAGGAAGATCTGGTACGTCTTTTGGGTGTCCTCCGCCGCCTTGATTTGGTCGGCCTGATTGGTCACCTGCCAGTCCGGCTGCCCGTTCTTTACGCGGTGCTGCGCGGCGAGACCGTCATTGATTTCGGCCATCGCCTTGTCCACGCTCTCCGGGCTGACCGCCTTGATCGAAATGGTCTCGATGGTGTGACCTGCGCCCGTTGACTGCTGGCGGTTGCCGGTGAGCAACGTCAGCACCGCCGAGATCGGCACGTAGACTTGATTGTCCCGCGAGCCGAAGCCGTTGCCACCCTTCGCCTCCATCACCCCGATCACTTGGAAGGCAAAACCATTCAGCCGGACGTTCTTACCGATCGGGTCGGTGGACGGGAAGAGCGCGGTGGCAATGTTCGCACCGAGATCAACAACGCGGGCGGTGTCGGTTACATCCTGATTCGAGACGAAGACCCCCGCCACCGTATTGTAACTATGCACATCCTGATAGGATGGCCAGACGCCGAGCGTTTCGCCGAAGGTGTTGACGGTGCCGACGTTGATCCGGCCGCCACGCCCGACCTCGGGCGAGATCGCCGCCACATCGGGGAGTACGCCAGGTTCGGCCAGCGCCTTGGCATCCTCCAACGTCAATGTGTTGGAGAGGGTACCCGTGGCGACGCCCGCCGTGCGCTGGTTCGCGCCTTGCACCGTGACGAGGTTCGTGCCATTGGCTTCCAATTTTTCCCGCGCGGTCGCCACGACTCCGTTGCCGATGGCGAGCAGCGCGATCACCGCACCGACGCCGATGATGATGCCGAGCATCGTCAGCAGCGTGCGCATCTTGTTCGCGTTCAGGCTGTGGATGGAGGAGCGCACGCTTTCGGTGAGCGGCACGCCGCCGCCGCCACGCGACTTCGGCGGCACGCTGAGCACGGTGATCGGTGCGGGCGGTTGCTCTCGTAGGGCGACATCGGCATCCGGGACGGCGACATTTATCTGCGCCATGCGTATGCTCCTTCACTGACATCAGTATGACACGGTGCAAGACCGCATTATCATACTATCTCACAGCAGCGTAGCGGACAACGAGATGTTAAAATATTCACGATATTCGCATATCGCTCGTGCGCGTTTGCTGATCGGTTGTCATCCCAGTGCGTCGCGACCGCTATTCGGCAGGCAGTTCATCATAGTTGATCGGATAGCCCGCGAAGAGGCATTCGCGGCAGGCGGGGCCGAGATCGAAGTGGGAACGGCAGCGGGAGCAAAAGCCGGTGTGATACCCAAGGGCGAAGAGGCGCGCGTCCATCGGTTGGAGGGCCGCGCCGCTCGTCAGGTGGCGGCATTCCGCGACGAGCAGCGCCTCCACATCGGGCGCGAGCGCGGTAGGGCGGGCGACATCATAGCGGTTGCCGGACCAGTCACTGATGCTGATCGTGCGAACCTCACCGAGGTCGTAGAAGGCTTCCAGGTAGGCCTGCCCTTCTTCAAGGGCGACGATGGCCGAAACGTACTGGATTGCTGCTGCGGCCTCCTCCTCACGCGCGAACAGGCGACCGGCGATCTGCAATAGGCGGTTCGTCGCGCGGCGCTGGGGGTCGGGTCGCTCGCGCTCGACCTCAACGTCAGGCATGACGCGCCTCGGAGGGCGGGCGGGCCGCGCGGAGAAACGCCGCGATCCGCGCGGCGTCCTTGATACCGGGCTGCCCCGCGACCTCCACACCGCTCGCCACGTCCACACCCCACGGTTGGACGGTGCGCACCGCATCACCGACGTTCTCCGGCGTCAATCCGCCTGCGAGCATGATCCGCTCCTCGGCGGCGAGCGCGGCGGCGAGCGCCCAATCGCCGGTTTGGCCCGTACCGCCATACTGTCCCGGCACATGCGCGTCGAGCAGCGGCGTGAGCGGTTGGCCGAACGGGCCGGGCGGCAGCGACCGTGCCGCCCGACGCAATGCGTTGATCCGCTCACGCAGCGCGTCCACATCTTCGCCGGGTAGCGCGCGAACCGCCATCAGGAGCGGCACGGCGAGCCGTTCGACATCCGCTGCCGTCTCGTCGCCGGAGAGTTGGACGAGATCGAGTCCGCAGCGCGCGACCGTCGCCGAGATCGTCGCCGGATCGGCATTGACGAACAACCCACTGACGAGCGGACGCGGCCCATCCTCCGCCCGGAGCGCGGCGATGATCGTTGCCGCTTCTTCCGGCGCGATGTACCGCCTGGTGCCGGGCCAGAATGTGAACCCGACAATCTCCGCCGCCGCCGCCGCCGCTGCCTGCGCGTCTTCGAGCCGCCGCGCGCCACATATTTTCACGATGGTCATTGCACATCACCGGAGGACGCACGGCTGTGCGCCCCTACATCTTCCGTCTCCCCCTTCCCCCGTGGGGAAGCCGGGCGCCCTTTGGGCAGGCGGGGAGTTAGGGCCAACGCCCGCACCGCCGCCGTACGATCCGCTGCCGTGATGACCGACTCGCCGACGAGCGCGGCATCGAACCCGACCTCGGCGAGGCGGCGCATGTCGGCGGCATTCCTGATGCCGCTGAGGGCGGCGCGGACGACCGCCTGCGGCATCCGGGCGGCGAGGTCGGCGGCGAGGTCGAGATTGACGCTGAAATCGCGCAAATCCCGCTGGTTAACGCCGATCAGTGCCGCGCCGACGGCGACCGCCCGCACCAATTCCTCCGCATTGTTCACTTCGACGAGCGCGGTCATGCCGTATTGCAGGATGGCGGCGTGCAGCGTCGCAAGCATCCCGTCATCCAGCGCAGCGACGATCAGCAGGCAGGCATCCGCGCCCCATGCCCGCGCTTCCGCAACCTGATACGGGTCAATAAGGAAGTCCTTGCGCAACAGCGGGATCGTGCTGCCGACGGCGTCGAGGCCGCGCCGCGCGATGGGCAGATGCGTCAGGCTGCCGAGGAAGAACGATTCGTCGGTCAGCACGGAAAGCGCCGCCGCCCCGCCGCGCGCGAACTCGCCCGCGATCTGCTCCGGGTTGTAGTCCTGCACGAAGACACCCTTGACGGGCGACGCGCGCTTCAGTTCGGCGATCACCCTCACCGGCTCGCCCGCCCCGCGCCGGAGCGCGGCGAGGAAGTCGCGCGGTGGCGGCGTGCGGCTCAATTTGAGTTCGATCAGGTCCATCGCGACGCGCGCCTTGCGGGCGTCCACTTCCTGCCGCTTCTTCGCCAGAATCTCGTCGAGAATCGTCCCGGTTCGCTTTGCCACGCAGCGCTCCTCTCATCTGTGCATAGTATACAGTGCTGCGTGCTGAGTCAGGGCGTATGCGGTCTGCCGTCGGGGGAACCTAACCCCCAAGCCCCTTCCCGCGAGGAAGGGGTGACTCTTTTGCAATACCGTGACGTTCTTCGTAACACCACGACCTTTGAAAGGCTCGTTCCCCCTTCCTCGCGGGAAGGGGGTTTAAGGGGTTAGATTCCCCGGCATGGCGAGAACGTATATACCCTTGCGAGTGCCGAGTACCGAGAATGATGCTACCCTTGCGCCAACATGGTGATGGATACGCGATTTCAGAAGGAGGACATAATGGCACAGATGACGCTACCCAATTCCCCGGAAGCCTTCGCGGAGGCAACGTGGGCCGATATTTTGCCCTACTACGAAGACCTCGCTGCCCGCCCGCTCGACACTGCGCATGTCGAAACATGGCTGCGGGATTGGGCGCGGCTCGAAGAGATGGTCGCGGAGGCGAGCGCGATCGCCTATAACGCTTACACAACCGACACGGCGAGCGAGGCGAAGGAAGCGGCGCAGACGCGCTTTTCCAGCGAGATCGAGCCGCAAATGCACGAGCAGCATGTCGGCCTCTCGAAGCGGCTCCTGGACCTCGGCTACGAGCGCGCGGAATTGGCGACGTTGCTGCGCAGTTTCCGCAACCAACTCGACATCTTCCGCGAGGAGAATGTGCCGCTCGTTGGCGACGAGGAGCGGCTGAACACGCAGTACAACAAGATCACAGGTGGGCTGACGGTTGTCTGGGAGGGTGAAGAAATCCCCCTGCCCCGCCTGCAACCGTATCTGCTCGACCCGGATCGCGCCGTGCGGGAACGGGCGTGGCGGCTCGGTTCCCAGCCCTACATGGATCAGCACGACGCGCTGGCAGACATCTTCGACCAGCAGTACGCCCTGCGCCAGCAGATGGCGAAGAATGCCGGCTTTGCCAACTACCGCGACTACATCTTCCGCGCCAAGGATCGCTTCGACTACACCCCGGCGGACTGCGAACGGTTCCACGCCGCCGTCGAACAGACCGTTGTGCCTGCTGTCGCACGCCGGTTCGAGCGACGGCGGCAACAGATGGGCCTCGACACGCTCCGGCCGTGGGATACCGCCGTTGACCCCGAGGGCCGCTCACCGCTCAAACCGTTCGACGACGTCGGCACGCTAATCACGCAGGCGGAGACGATCTTCGAGCGCGTGGACCCGAAACTCGGCGAGTACTTCACGACGATGGCGACGGAGCATCTGCTCGACCTCGACAGCCGCAAGGGAAAGGCGCCGGGCGGTTATTGCATTGACTACCCCTATCGCGGTCGGCCGTTCATCTTCATGAACGCTGTCGGCGTTAACGGCGATGTGGAAACGCTGCTCCACGAAGCGGGGCACGCCTTCCATGTCTTCGAGGCGCATCACATCCCCCTCTACTGGCAGCGCAGTCCCGGCTCGGAGATGGCGGAAGTCGCCTCGATGAGCATGGAACTGCTCACCGCCCCTTACCTCGCCAAGCAGGACGGCGGTTACTACGACACCGCCGCTGCCCGCCGCGCGCGAATCGAGCATCTGGAAGGCATCCTCCAGGCCCTCCCGCACATCGCCGCCGTGGACGCCTTCCAGCACTGGATTTATACCAGCGGCGAGGGGCACGACCGCGACGCCCGCGACACCGCCTGGCTCCGCCTCCGCGCCCGCTTCGAGCAAGGCGTGGACTGGAGCGGGCTGGAACGGGAGCGGGTGGCGCGCTGGTACCGCCAGCTGCATATCTTCCTCTACCCGTTCTACTACATCGAGTACGGCATCGCGCAGGTGGGGGCATTGCAGGTATGGCGCAATAGCCTCGCGGACCATGCGGGGGCGCTGGCGGCGTACCGGCGGGCGCTGGCGCTGGGGGCGACGGCGCCCTTGCCGCAACTCTTTGAAGCGGCGGGGGCGGAACTGGCATTCGACGCCGAGACGATGGGCGGCCTCGTCGCCCTCATCGAGACGCAATTGGCCGCGCTCGAACGCGAAGGATAATCGGTACACGTCGCGGAAATCGGGGCAGATTGCTATGGCATCGCAGCGCTACGTCCAACCGGGCTGGTTCACGACACACGTCTTCAATCGCATCGTCGCCCTGCTGACGCGTCTCGGCATCAGCGTCTATGGTTCGCGCGTCCTCGCGGTGCGTGGCCGCACGAGCGGCGAGTGGCGGACGACCCCGATCAACCTGCTCGTCCACGACCGCGAGCGCTATCTCGTCGCGCCGCGCGGAATCACCCAATGGGTGCGCAATATCCGGGCGAGCGGTGCGGGCGAACTGCGAGTCGGGCGCCGGACCGAGCCGATCCACGTTGCGGAGTTACCCGATGACGAGAAGCCCGCTGTGCTGCGCGCCTATCTCCGCCGGTGGAAATTCGAGGTCGGCGTCTTCTTCGAAGGCGTCGGCCCCGACGCATCCGAGCAGGAACTGCGCAGGATCGCGCAGGATTATCCGGTTTTCCGCATCCTGCCGAAGCGCTGAAGCGACGAGATCGGCATGGGCCCGCAATACCTGGATTGATCTCACCTTGACGAAACCGCTGACGCTCCTCGCCTTCGCTGCCATAGCGGTGGCACGGGTCGCGTGCGGACACGGCTGACGCCCGCGGAAGCCCTTGCACGGCATGCGGCGCGGGTGTATATACAAAGGACAAATGACCCTGCGCTGTGCGTGATGTCTCCATTATGCCATTGAGCCAATACTTCAATGTGCGGGAGCCATAACCCATCAGGAGCGAGGCCGCCGGTGAGTAACCGGCGTTACCATTCCGGGTGGCGGGGCGCCCACCTGCCTCGGCAGGTTCAGAGCAAAACTTGACACACGGCAGGGCGGGGTCACTCTCTGTAGGACTGAGCGATGAGGACTGAGGACTGAGCAGATGGACGAACGATCCCCCTCAGTCCTGCATCTCGTTCATGGCGATGACGCGAAGGCGACACGCGAGATTGTCGCGCGGCTCCAGGCGGCGCACGCGGAAACCGATCCCAGCGGGCTGAATACGACGATCCTCGACGGCGATGCCGCGACCGTGAGTGCGGTGATCGCGGCAGCCGACGCGCTCCCATTTTTCGGCAGCGGTCGGTTCGTGCTCGTGCGCGGGCTGCTCGGTCGCTACCTGCAACCGGCCGAGGGGCAACGCGGTCGGCGCAAGGCGACGGACCTCGATGCACTGCTGCCGCTGGCAACGTTTATGTCGGCGATGCCCGCGACGACCACGCTCGTCTTCTGGGAATCGGGCACGCTCAATCTTTCTACCCTCCCCGTGCCGGTGCGCGATGTACTGCTTTCGGGGACGGTTCACACCGCCGGACTGCCCGCCGCGAACGAGCGCGACGCCTGGCTGCGCTGGATCCGCGACCGCGCGGTGACGGAGGGCGTCAAGATCGAACGGCCCGCCGCCGAGGCGCTCCTGAACGCGCTCGGCGCGTCCGCCACCGGCCCGACGGGCGCACTGCGGCTGGAAAGCGAGATCGCCAAACTCGCCACCTACGCGCTCGCGCTCGACGACGGCGGCACGATCACCGCCGCACATATCGCGACGCTCGTCGCGGAGGCGGCGGACGAACAAACCTTCGCGTGGCTCGACGCCGTGATCGGCGGCAATGCGGGCGAGGCGGTGACCCGCACCGAGCAACTGCTCGCCGCTGGCGAGGAACCGATGCGGCTACTCGCGCTCCTCGCCAGTCAGGCCGGCTACCTGACGCGCGCGAAGCGGCTCGGCACTGTGCCGCAGAACGATGCGGCGAGCCTGCTCGGCGTCGCGCCCAATCGCGCCTACCACCTGTTGCGCGCGGCGCGCGGCGTGGATGCCGATCGAATGGCGACGGCCGTCCATGATCTTGCGGCGGCGGACGAAGCGGTTAAGATGGGCGTCGCGACCAGCGACACGGACGCCCTCCTCTGGGCCGTCCTCCAGGTCGCCCGCCTCGGCCCCCCTGGCCCCGCCTGGGACCACCGCACCGACCTCCCCTGAGATACGATAGCGCAGAGATCGCAGAGAACACAGCGAGCACAGAGGAACACACGAAAAAGAGGAAAGTGGATTTTTCCTCTCCTCTCTTGTTTTCTCCGCGTTCTCTGCGGCCTCTATGCTATGTCGCCCCGTTACTTGCCGAGGGCGTTGTATTTTGCCATCAGGCGGCTCTTGCGGCGGGCGGCGTTGTTGCGATGGATGACGCCCTTAGAGGCGGCCCGGTCGAGCGCGCTGATCGCGTCGCCGACAGCGGTCGCGGCATTGGACGTATCGCCCGCCTCGATCGCGGTGCGTGCGCGGCGCACGTAGGTACGCGTCGCCGAGATAATCGGGCGGTTGCGCTGACGGCGCCGCTCGCTGACCCGCATGTCCTTCATGGATGACTTAAGATTCGGCACGCGCTTCTCCTGCTTCTTTCTTCATCATCCGAACGAGACCGGATGCGATGCGTACCCACCGGCAAACACTGGCGCGGGTGCGTCTGGTAGACTATCACGGATGGCGGTTCCGTGCAAGCGGGATACACACACTACGCTGCCCCGCCCTCGTCTTCGGGCGGGGCAGCGCACCGAGGAGAGCGCTTGCGTTATGCAGATTGACGGGGCTGTGTCGGCGTCCGACCTGACGCCCGAGGAGCAAATCGAGAAGACCCGGCGCATCCCGTGGGTGCCGCGCCCCCCGAAAGCGAAAGCGCGCCGGAAGGCCGGAGATGCGCCCGCGATGGATCCTGCGCCCCCCACGATTGCCGCTGAAGCGATTGCTCCATCGGAGTACACGCCGTACTCTGCACCTGCAAACGGCAGCGCTCCTCCCGGCATGCCGATCCCTGGCGATGCAGCGATGTTGGAGTCAATGCCGATCATCGCCGCATTGCCCCCCGGCCCATCGCTACCCATTGCGTCCGCTGTCGTGCAGGCGCGCGCGGCGATGGGCCGGGCGGTGGCGGTCGTCGGCCTCGCCTTTGTCGCGAACCGGGCGCTCGGCCTGCTGCGCGATGTGATCATTGCGGGCAAATTCGGCACCGGGCAGGAGATTGACGCCTATATCGCCGCCTTTCGTATCCCGGATTTCCTATTCCTCGTCATCGCCTCCGGCGCATTCGGCGCGGCGTTCATCCCGGTTTTCACGGGGTTCCTCGAACGGGACGACGATACCGCCGCGTGGGTGCTGGCGAGCAGCACGCTCAATGCCGCCTTCTACGCGCTCACCGCGCTCTCGGCGATCTGCTTCTTTTTCGCCGGGCCACTCGTCCGTACGATCATCGCGCCCGATCTCGCGCCCGCCCAACAAGCCCTCGCGACAAATCTAACGCACATTCTGCTTCTCCAGCCGCTCTTTCTCGGCCTCGGCGGCGCGGCGATGGGCATCCTCAACGCGCAACATAAGTTCCTCTGGCCCGCCCTCGCGCCTGTCACCTACAACCTCGGCATCATCTTCGGCGCGCTCGTCCTCACGCCGCACTACGGCGTGAAGGGATTGGCGTACGGTGTCGTGATCGGCGCGGCCGGGCACTTCCTCACCCAACTGCCCGCCCTCGCGCGCACGATGCGCTACTACCCTGTCGTCTCGCTCCGCGTGCCGGGGATGCGGCAGGTCGGCGCGCTCCTTATCCCACGGATGTTCGGGCAGGCGGTCTTCGCGCTCAACTTCGTGATCGTCACGAACTTCGCCTCCCGCCTCGGCGAGGGGCGCATTTCCGGCTTCAACTATGGCTACACGCTCTTTTTGCTGCCGCACGGCGTCTTCGCGCTTTCCGCCGCGACCGTGCTCTTCCCGACGCTCTCGCGCCTCGCCGGTGCAGGCGACTGGGACGAATTCCGCGCGCAGTACGCCGCGACGCTCCGCTCGGTCCTTTTCTTCGTCGTCCCCGCGACCGCCGCCCTGATTACCCTGCGGACGGCAATTCCCGAAGCGATCTACCAACTCGGCGCGTTCAACGCCACCTCGACCGCTCTCACCGCCACTGCCCTCGGGGCGTTGGCGACCGGCTTGATCGCCTACGCCGTTGTCGAGATCGTCACCCGCGCCTTCTATGCCTTGCAGGACACGCGCACGCCGGTGATCGCGGGCGTCCTGACGATTGCCCTCAACCTGCCGCTCAGTTGGTTCCTGAGCAAAGCCTTCGGGCTGGGTGGCCTCGGCCTCGGCCTCGCCGTGACGACATGGCTGGAAATGATAATCCTGCTCGTCGTCCTCCGCCGCCGGATGGGCGTTGTCGCGCCGGGCCTCGCGGACGCGCTCGTGCGCATCTTCTGGGCCGCCGCCGCGATGACCGTCGCCTTGATCCCCTGCTCGTGGCTGCTGCACAAACTGCATCGCACAACGGGCAAAAGCATCGCGCAACTCGCCTTCTTCCTCGTCACGCTCGCCCTCGGCGGGGCCATCTACCTCGGCGTCTGCTCGCTGCTCGGCGTCGAGGAAGTGCAGCGCGTCCGTGGTATGGTACTGCGGCGTTTGGGGCGTGGGGAGCGAGGATGATGAGTGCCGGAGCTTGATCGGTTTTCTATCGTGAGAGGAGCGCGCTGTGATGAGGTTGTCGGTGCTGGTCGAGGGCGCGCATGGGCTGACGTGGCCGCGCTGGAAGGAATTTGTCGCGACGACGGAGCGGTTGGGGTATACAGGGCTGTACGGCTCCGATCACTTCACGCTCGCCGGTGACCCGCCGGACAAGGATTCGCTGGAATTGATGATGTCGCTCGCCTATGCCGCCGACCGCTCGGAGCGGCTGCAACTCGGGCAACTCGTTTCACCCGTCTCTTTCCGCGATCCGGTGATGCTGACGCGGCAGATGCTCGCGCTCGACGATCTGAGCGGCGGTCGAATGGTCTTCGGCATCGGCGCGGGCTGGAATGTCCGCGAGCACGCGATGTTCGGCTACGACCTCGGCAACATCAAGACGCGGATGGACCGCTTCGCGGAATCGCTGGAAGTGATCACCCGCCTGATGCGCAGCGACGAACCCGTTTCCTACAGCGGCGCATACTACCGCCTCGAAAATGCGACGCTCCTGCCACGCCCGCACCGACGCGGCGGCCCTCCTCTGCTGATCGGCGGCGGCGGCCCGAAGCGGACACTGCCGCTCGTCGCGCGCTACGCCGACATCTGGAACGCTGTGATGGTGACGCCCGAAGTCATGCAGGAGAAACTGACGCTCCTCGACTCGCTGATCGAAAAAGCGGGGCGCAAGCCGGGCGATGTCGCCCGCACGCTGATGACGCCCGTTTACTGCGGCCGCACCACTGCCGAACTCGCGCACCAGGCGAGCGGTCGCCGCGCTGCCCCCGCCCTCGCCAATCTTTCCGACGAAGAATTGGTGGAGCAGCAGCGCAGTCGTGGCGCGATCGTGGGCACGCCGGAAGAAGTGATCGCGCGCATCCGTGTCTACGAAGCTCTGGGCGTCGAGGAGATCATGGTCCAATGGTTCGCCCAGGACGACCTCAGCGCCCTGCAAACCATCGCCGACGACGTCATGCCAAAAGTCGCGGGTTAGCGACGGGGATGAAACCGGGGAGAACCGCAAAGACGCAAAGGAACGCAAAGAAAGAGGGCAAAAAGGGAGGATTGAAGATCGAGACGATGACACGCCCCATTTTTCTTCTTCCCGCTTTGCGTCCTTTGCGTCTTTGCGGTTCAAGCGGTTTGTCTATTTGCCTGCCTTACCCTTGCTCGTCACGGTTGCGGACGCCGCCGATCAGGTAGGAATCGGTGGCATGGAGGCGGCGGTTCGGACGTGGTGCGGACGAGACGGTGATGTTTTCCGGCTTCGGGAGATTGGTCGGGGTCAACTCGGAGGCGAAGAGGGGCACCGGCACGCCCGGCTCCTCGCCGGGGAGTGTGAAGTCGAGCAAGACGGAGTAGATCGTCTCGCCGCCCGTAGCGTCGCCCGGCCCCTCGCTGCCGACGATCTCGCCCATCCGCCCCTCGTACGGGTTCGGCGCACCCGGCTCGGACTTGATCAGCGCCCGCGTGCCCGCCTCGAAGCGCCGCTCGCGCATGACGCCCGTGCGGATAAATCGCCGCTCAATGTGATGATCCGGCTTGTGGCTGCCGCCCTGATAGCTCATTGTTTGGTTGCTCCTCGCTGTTCCATGGCGCGGATGGAACGCCCGCGCGACCAATTTCGTCGCCAGTGTACGGAATCGCACGCGTAGCGGCAAGCGAGACGGACCTTTCTCACCCCGATTCTCGACACGGGGACGGCGATCTGCCGCATATTGACACGCAGCGGCAATGCCGCTATCTTATAAGTGTATATGCACGGATTGAGATTTCGGTGAGGACGCAGGCATGACAAACGTGGATGAAATGGCGCTGGCGCACTTGTGCATGTGCGCCAGTGTACGGCGAACGGGCCAAGCGCTCACGAATCTGTACGATGAAATCCTCGCCCCCAGCGGCCTGCGCGTGATGCAATTCTCCCTGCTCGCCCATCTCGCCGGCGTGGATGAGGCGACACTGACGCGCCTCGCGGAGATCCGCGTGATAGATCGGACGACGCTGACACGCAATCTCGCCCCGCTGGAACGGGACGGATTGCTGACGGTCACTGCGGGCGTGGACCGGCGCACACGCGTCGTGCGGATCACTGATGCGGGTCGGGCGGCGATGAAGCGCGCCTTCCCGTACTGGCGGGAGGCGCAGCAGCAGATGATCGCCGGGTTGGGCAGTGAGCGGTTCGGCGCGCTGCTCGGAGAGATGGAGGCGGTACGCGCGCTGGCGCGGTAACTCTCTTTTTCTTCCCGATACGTGCATATACATGTAAATCGATGTAGCAAATTGCCACGTCGGTTCATCGCATCGCAAAGGGGCAGATTCTATGATCGGGCGTATCCCGTATAAGTGGCTCGTCGCCGCCGTGTATGTCCTCGGCATCTTCATGAACCTTCTCGATCTGACAATCACGAACGTCGCTTTGCCGGTGATGTCGCGCGCTTTCGGGGTCTCGGCGACCGGCATCGCGTGGGTGGCGACGAGTTACCTGCTCAGTGTCGCGGTCTGCATCCCGGTGAGCGGCTGGCTCGGCGACCGATTCGGGACGAAACGGGCATTCGTCTTCGCCCTGGCGATCTTCACGCTCGGCTCCTTCCTTTGTGGGATCGTCAACGGCCTCGGCCCGTTGATCCTCTGTCGCGTCTTGCAGGGAGTCGGGGGTGGATTGATGACGCCGGTCGGCGCGGCGATGGTCTTCCGGGCATTCCCGCTCGCAGAGAGGTCGCGCGTCTCCGTCCTCGTCACAATCCCGGCGGTTGTCGCGCCGGCGCTCGGCCCGGTGGTCGGGGGCTTCCTCGTTCAGTACTGGACGTGGCACGCGATCTTCCTCATCAATGTGCCGATCGGCGTGATCGGTCTAATCGTCGCGACTATCGGGTTGCGGGAATACCGCGTTGCGGAGACGGCGTCGCTCGATCTGCCGGGGTTTGTGCTAGCGACGGGTGGATTGGCGAGCCTCGTCTATGCGCTCGGCGAAGTCGGCCCGCGCGGAATCGGCGACGGGCGCGTGCTACGATTCGGCCTGATCGGCATCGCCGCGCTCGTCGGCTTCGTCATCGTCGAACGGCGCGTGCGCTCCCCGATGATTGATCTCGGGTTGTATCGCGACCGTTTGTTCACCGCCGGGAACATCACGCTCTTTCTTGTCAACGGCGCGTTCTTCGGCACCGGGTTCATCATGCCGCAGTTCCTGCAGTCCGCGCGCGGCCTGTCGCCGCTGACCTCCGGCCTGACGACGTTTCCCACGGCGGTCGGCATCATGCTCGTCGCGCCGCTGATCGGGCGGCTGTATCCGATCATTGGGCCGCGTCGCCTTGTGATGGCTGGCGCGCTCCTCGCGGCGTGTGCGGCGTTCGCGCTGCGGTACGTCGGCCTCGACACGAACCTCTGGATTGTGCGACTCCAGATGCTGCCGCTCGGCATCGCCTTCGGGTTGGTCTTCATCCCGTTGCAGACGAGCAGTTTCGCCCGCATCAGCCTCGCGCAGACGGGGAGGGCGACCGCCGCCTACAACGCCGTCCGGCAGGTGGCGACCAGTTTCGGGTTCGCGCTGCTCGCGACGGTCCTCGCGAGCCGGCTCACCACCTATGGCGCGACGCTCGGCAATCCGACGACACGCGACAAGGCGGTCGCGGCCTTCCATGACACGCTGCTCGTGCCCGCCCTGCTCAGCGCGCTCGCCTTCGTCGCCGCCGCGCTCCTGATCCGCGACCATCTGGCGGCAGAGACGATGCGAAGTGTCCCTGTAGAGGGCGATGCGACCATCGCGCTCGCACCCTCCCTGGCAATGGAATGAACGGGAAAGGGAAAAGGACATGAACGACACGGAGAAACCGACCGGATTGCGCATCGTGACCTTCAACGTGCTGCCATTCGCGTATGGCCTCGTCGCGCGTTGGGCAGAGGAGCATGGGCACACGATCGCGCTCGTTGTCACGACGCCGGGGCCGTCCACGCGCCGGACACCGAGCTACAACGCGGTGGTGGCGATGGCCTCGCCGGGCGTGGATGTGCTGATCACCACACGCCTGCGACGAGTCGCACGGCCGCTGATACAGGAACTGCACCCCGATCTGATCGTTTCTTTCACCTTCCCGTACCGTCTCCCGCCGGAGATCACGGCGATCCCGCGCTACGGGGCGGTGAACCTGCACCCGGCGCTGCTGCCGGCGTATCGCGGGCCGAACGTCGCCCGCCCGATCTACGAGGGAGCATCCGAAATCGGCGCGACGCTCCACTGGACGGAGGCGGAATACGACACCGGCCGCATCTTGAGCCAGCACGCCGCGCCATTGCCGGAGGAGGTGACGGAGGAAACGATCAGGACGCTCTGGCCACCGCTGATGGCACGCTCGCTCGCCGAGGGGGCGGCGAGAGCGATCGCGGGCGACCTCGGCACGCCTCAGGATCATGCCCGCGCCACCTATGCCGCACCGTTCACCGAGGAGGAACACTGGCTCGATTGGGCAGAGCCCCAGCGCACGGTACAGCGGAAAGCGAGCGCGCTCAATTTCTTCGGTGCACCGGCGAAGGCCTGGATCGCCGGTATGCCATACCGGGTGCAACGGGTAGACAGACTCCCCGAAGCGAGTGCCGCATCGCCCGGCGTCGTGCTCGACCGCATGGAGGACGGCTTTGTCGTCGCCGTCGCGGACGGTGCCGTGCGGGTGATCGCCGCGCCGCTCGCGGACTGACAGCGAGCTGAACAAACCACTCCCGCCGCACCCCGATCCCTCGATGGATCGCTCCCCCTCTGGGCAGGTGGGGGGTAAGGTATTTCTGGTATACTTCCCCTGTCCGGCACACCGGACACTGAAACGGCGCAACGCGGGCGCAAAAGTGCGTCAGCGGATCGCCGCTTTTTCGAGTGAACGCGACGCGCAAGAACGGAATCTATGACAGACCAGCGGCACATCCGCAACTTCAGCATTATCGCGCACATTGACCACGGCAAATCCACGCTGGCGGACCGCTTGCTGGAGGTGACGCACACGATCGAGAAGCGCGAAATGATGGCCCAAGTCCTCGACTCGATGGATCTGGAGCGCGAGAAGGGCATCACGATCAAGGCGCGCGCCGTCCGCATGCGCTACGTCGCCAAAAACGGCGAGGAATACGAACTGAACCTGATTGACACGCCCGGCCATGTGGACTTCGCCTACGAGGTCAGCCGCTCGCTCGCCGCCTGCGAAGGGGCGCTGCTCGTCGTGGACGCCGCGCAGGGCATCGAGGCGCAGACGATGGCGAATGTCTACCTCGCCCTCGAACACGACCTCGCCATCGTCGGCGTCATCAACAAAATTGACCTGCCCGCAGCGCAACCGGAGAAGGTTGCGCTGGAAGTGCAGAACTTCATCGGCCTCGTGGACGACGAGATCGTCCTCGCCTCGGCGAAAGCGGGGACGGGCGTGCCGGAAATCCTCGAAGCGATCGTCCGTTTCATCCCGCCGCCCGGCGGCGACCGCGACCAGCCCGTGCGCGCCCTGATTTTCGACTCGCACTACGACGCCTACAAGGGCGTGATCGCCTATTTGAAGATCGTGGACGGCACGCTGAAGAACGGTGATCGCATCCGCGTGATGTCCAACGGTGTCGAGAGCGAGATGATCGAGATCGGCGTTTTCCGGCCCGATATGACGCCCGTTCCCGAACTGGCGGCGGGCGAGGTGGGGTATGTCGCGACGGGCCTGAAGATCGTGCGCGATTGCCCGGTCGGCGACACGATCACCACCGCCGCGAACCCGTCGCACGACCAACTGCCCGGCTATCGCCCCGCCAAGCCGATGGTCTTTGCTGGCTTTTATCCCGTGGATTCGGACGACTACCCGCTCTTGCGGGACGCGCTCGAACGGTTGAAACTGAACGATTCGTCGCTCATCTACGAGCCGGAATCGTCTGCCGCACTCGGCTTCGGTTTTCGCTGCGGATTCCTGGGGTTGTTGCACATGGAGATCATCCAGGAGCGGTTGGAGCGAGAATACAGCATTGATCTCCTGGCCACCGCGCCAAGCGTCGAGTACCAGGTGCAACTGACGAACGGCACGACGCAACTGATTGATAACCCCTCCGAGTTGCCGACCGTGGACAAGATCGTTGAGATTCGCGAGCCGCTGATGGACATTACGGTGATCGTCCCGTCCCGCTTCATCGGCGCGATCATGGACCTCGTCACGACGCGACGCGGTGCCTTCGGCACAATGGAGTATCTGGACGAGCAGCGCGTTTTGCTGACCTATCGGATGCCGCTCGGCGAACTGATCGTGGACTTCTACGATCAATTGAAGTCCCGCACGCAGGGCTACGCCTCGCTCGATTACCAGTTCGCGGAGTACGAACCTGCCGACCTCGTCAAGCTCGACGTACTCGTCAACGCGCAGTCCGTGGACGCACTTTCGATGATTACACACCGTGCGTTCGCCCAAGGCAAAGGCCGCGCGCTCGTCGAGACGCTGCGCAAACTGATCCCTCGTCAGATGTTCGACGTGCCGATTCAGGCGAGCATCGGCACCCGGATCGTCGCACGCGAAACGATCAAGGCGCTCCGCAAGAACGTCACGGCGAAGTGCTACGGCGGCGACATCACGCGCAAGCGCAAACTGCTGGAAAAGCAAAAAGAGGGCAAGGCGCGCATGAAGATGGTCGGCAGCGTCGAAATCCCCCAGGAAGCCTTCATGGCCGTCCTCTCGCTGGACCGCGACCTCGAAACGGCAGGCCGGTAGCAGGTTTCTCCGCGCAAACAATTATCGTTGACGCTGAGTAGTATGCTTGTGCTATCTGGTGGCAGATATGGTAAGGAGCATAGCAATAGTAGAAACCTCTTTCGCGGAGGCCCATGCGCAGTTCTCTGAGATGTTTGACCGCGCTGCGGACGACAAGGAGCGCATCGTTGTCACGCGCCATGGCAAGCGTGTCGTCGCAATCGTACCGATCGAAGATGTTGAAGCAATCGAAGATCGCATTGATCGCAGGGAACTGCGGAAGGCTCGCGCCGAAATGGCGGTCAAGGGGACAATCTCACTCACGGAATTGAAGGCGAAGTTAGAACTATAGATGCCGTACGAGGTACGGTTCTCATCTGCTGCAAAGCGCCATATCAGCAAACTTCCCCGAACGATTCACCCGCTCATCGTTGCGCGAGCGGAAGCGTTAGCGGACCATCCACGCCCACACGGCGTTGAGAAGATGAGTGGCGTGGAAAACGCCTATCGCGTGCGCGTCGGCGATTACTGCATCGTCTACGAGATTCACGATGCTGTCTTGATCGTTGCCATTGTCCTCCACGTCGGCCACCGCCGCGAGGTCTATCGGTAGCGGCCGGGACCGATGGGCCGCCCATTAGTGCAACGCGGCTAGCGTCTCGGCGGGTGAGCCATCACCCCGGATGACAGCCTCGATACCGGGCAGACAGAGGTCCATGGTGGCGACGTTGAGAGCGAACAACTGCCTCGCTGTCGCCATGCTCAAGCGGTCGCCCTCGACATCTACGGACGTTTTGTAGCGGACTTCGCCGTCGTCGTAGTCCATCTCGAAATTTCCAATTGTCATCACATAGTTCACGCGGGTTAGGAATTCGGCGACCGCCGACCGCTGCTCGGAGGGAACATCCTCGGTCATCACCGAATAGATGAGCAGTTGCGCGTCGCGCTCACGGGCGTGGAGGTAGCACGCCCAGATACCGTTCGCACCCGCCTTCTCGGCAGCCACCGAACCTGCCAGTGGATCGAACGGCTTGTGGGATCGTCGCTGCGACGTTGCGAAGGATGACATCATTCTCTCCTTCTCACCCGAGGCGAACAGTGCCGCCCAACGATCCCGATGCATCGGTCGCGAGGCGCGCACGTTGCTGTTCATCAGAAGTCTTGCGAGCGATTATAGATGATTTTCCGTCGTAATTGACTATTTTTCGGAAACTATGACGCCATTGATTTGCTCTTGAAACTTGTGGCCTCACGCATGAGCACAAACCGCTCACCGGCAAGGAGCGCGTTGTTCCGCCGCCATGCGCCCCATCCGGCAATGTGCGATCAGACGGCGACAGCGAGGGCCATGCCATCGAGTTGGAGCCATGCATTCATGAAGACATCCCACGAGACATCGTAGTAGGCCGGGTAGGCCGGGTCCATCACCGAGACGCCCCGCTCGCTGTATCCATAGATCGTGACGGCGTGCTCGTACGGGACGAGGATGAACTGCTCGCCGTCGCTCTCATCGTTGTAGCGCGACGCGCTGCCGTACGTGCCGTTAATCCACACGACGACGGGGCGATTGTTGCTGATCGCATCGCGCAGCAGGTTCGTGTCGGCATGGAATGTGTATGAGTGCGCGAACCCGTGTTGCGTCAGCACAGAAAGGATCGGGAGCGCGTAGACGCCGTAATCCCATGTGCCGCCCCACGGCCCGCTCAGGTTGCCCCGAAAGCCCTTGTTCGGGTTGGCGTCGAACCCAATCATCGTGGCGAAGGCGTCCTGGCCGATCTGTTTGTTGAAGTACGCCGTCGCTGCCGAGGTTGCCGCGTACTCGCACGAGAGGTTCCACCACTGCCCGGCGAGCGGAAAGTGCTCGATCACATGACTCTGCGGCGAGGAAGACGGCGCGAGCGTCCCAAAATCCGCCGAGACGGGTGACACGCATGCCGGTATCATTACCAGCAGGATTCCGAGCGCACGAACCCATCCACCGATCTGGCGCATTGTCTTCCCCTACTCCCATACACGACGTACCGCTATCTATTGAGCGGCAGTACGACCCTTTTGTGACGGTCAGTATACGGGAAATGGCGATTATTGCCAGGGGAAGCAGGTAGGAGCCAATAGCCAATAGCCAATAGCCAGTGGAATCCGATCCGTTCTAACTATTGGCTATTGGCTATCGGCCACTGGCTCGTACCGGTCCGCCTACTTGACCGTCAGCGTGCCCTTCATGCCGAGCAAATCGTGGCCGGGGATGTTGCAGCGGTAGTCATAGGAACCCGGCTTGAGGTCGAGCGTCAAGGTCGCCGTCATACCGGCGTCGAGTGTCGGTACGCCCTTTTCTTCGCCATTGATTTTCACGTTGAAGTTGTGCGGCGAGGGGCCATTATTCTTGATGGTGAATGTCACCATCCCGGCGGTCGCGGTGGACTTGTCGAGCGCGATCATGAAGTCTTTCAGTTGGACCATCACGACGTTGCCGCCGGAGGCAGCGGAGGGTGCAGCCGTCGTCGCAACCGAGGAGACTGAGGTCGCTGGCGCACCCGTTGCCGGGGCGACCGTTGGCGCGCTGGCGGCCACGACGGTTGCGGGGGCCGTGGTTGGGGCAGCGGTCGCGCCCGGCGCTGAGGCGCTCCCCGCCGGGCGTGTGGCAGCAGCGGCGGAACCGGATGCCGCGGCGACGGTGGGGGCGGTTGTCGCGACTATGGGAGCCGGTGCGGAGGCTGCCCCCGATGCGGCGGTCGCGGCGCGCGTCGGCGCTGCGGTTGTCGCGGTGGCGGTCGTACTTCCGCCGCCGCAGGCGGCCAGCGTGGCGCAGAGCATCAGGAGTCCGAGCGGAAGCAGGAATCGGTGGCGCATGGTGCATTTCCCTTTCAGCAAATCATATGACGCTTGTAACGGTACAAGTGCTCATCACACCCTACGTACCGCGCGGCGCACTGGATGCATGGGACAGTAACGCGTAACGAGGGATTCGTCCCCATACTTCGTACCATGAACGCCGAACTTCTGCCCACGGCATTGCCAGCGAATGATGTGCGTGCGAACATCGCGCGAGCGGAGGATGCGGGAACGACGCGGGAGGGCGGGGATGGCGAGCGCGGGGCGGCAAGGGGCGGCGGATGTCGTCATCATCGGCGGCGGCGTAATGGGCTGCGCGATCGCCTACGAACTGGCGATGCGCGGCGTTGCCGCGACGATCGTCGAGCAGCGCGAAGTCGCGGCCTCCGCGTCGGGCGCATCGGCGGGCGGTGTCCGGCAGCAGGGGCGCGACCTGCGCGAGTTGCCGCTCGCCCTGCGGGCGATCCCGCGCTGGCCCGGCCTCGCCGACCGCCTCGGCGCAGATGTCGAGTACCGGCGCGGCGGCCACCTGACGGTGATCGAGGACGAGACGATCCTGCCGGCCTTCGCCGCCTCCGTCACGCGGCAGCAGGAGGCGGGGCTGGACATCCGCCTCGTCGAGCCGCGCGACCTCGAACGCATCATGCCGGGCGTCGCCCCAACCGTCGTCGCGGGTTCCTATACGCCGGAGGACGGCCACGCCAACCCGATCCTGACGACCAAGGCGTTCGCGGACGCGGCGATCCGAGCCGGTGCGCGCCTTCTCGAACGCACGGCGATGACGGGCTTTGTTAAAGACGCCAGGGGCCGCATCGTCGCGGTCGAAACGACCGCCGGGACACTCCCCTGCCGCTGGGCGGTCAACGCGGCGGGCGCGTGGGCGGGCGAGGTCGCGCGATTGGCGGGCGCCGAAATCCCGTTGCACCCGGCCTGCTACCAGATGCTCGTCACCGCCCCTGCGCCGCATATTCTCGACCCGGTTGTCGGCTGTGTCGGGCGGCCACTGTCGCTCAAGCAGGTACCGGAGGGCGGTTTCGTCGTCGGCGGCGGCTGGTCGGGCACGGTGCATCTCGACAACGGTCGGGCGGGCACCGTCGGCGCGCACATCGCGGGGAGCGCGGCGGCCTGCACGGGCATCCTGCCTCTGCTCCGGCAACTGCCACTGCTGCGCGCCTGGAGCGGCATGGAGGGCGAAAGCCCGGACGGGATCGCGATGATCGGCCTCGCGCCCGACGCACCCGGCCTGTTCCACTGCTGCGGCTTCACCGGTCACGGCTTCGCCATTGCGCCCGAAGTCGGCGCGGTCGTCGGCGAGTGGCTGGCGACGGGCACGCCGCCCTACGATCTGCGTCATTTCGATCCGGCACGCTTTGCGGGCGGCGCCGTCCCCGCTCGCGTCCTGCCGATGGGCACAATTGACTTCACCCGCAACGAGGTGGCGCATCGTCCCGGCTGATTTATGCCCGCCCTGACGGGCAATACCGTCGCTCTCCTCGATTGGTAATGCGCCCCATTATGCCCGATTTACCGCCACCTTGACAGCCACCCACGCGAGAAAGCCCTATTTCGTGCCGGTCAGCAGGTCTTCCATACCTTTGGCGACATCGCGGCGGAGGTTGGCGGTGACGTGCTGGTAGATGCCCATCGTCATCGAGAGGTTACTATGTCCCAAGGCATCCATCGCGATGCGCGGCGCGATCCCCTGGGCGAGCATGAAGGTCGCGGCGGTGTGCCGCAGATCGTGCACGCGGATATGGGGGAGTTCGGCGCGGGCGAGGGCGAGATCGAACTTGCGGGCGAAGGTGACGGCATCCATCGGCGTGCCGATGGTCGAGGCAAAGACGAGGTCGTGGTGCTGCCAGCGGCTCCCGGCGAGCAGCCGCTCCATGTTCTGGCGAGCGCGCTGCCGGTGCAATGCGGCAACCGTCACGGGCGGTATCGTGATCGTCCGGCGGCTAGTGGTGGTCTTCGGCTCGACCAGTTGCGCCTTGCCGCCGATGCGCTGCAACTGCACCCGGATCGTCAGGATGGCCTCGGCAAGGTCCACGTCCTGCCACCGCAACCCGAGGATTTCCCCGCGTCGCATGCCCGTCGTGAGTGCGAGCCAGTAGAGGCTTTCCAGCCGGTCATCCGCTGCCGCCTTGAGGAATGCGCGCGCCTCGTCGGGTGTCAGGGTGCGGACCTCCCTGCGCTCGACGCGCGGCGCGTCCACGAGCGAGGCGACGTTACGCGCGACGAGGTTCCAGCGCACGGCCTGTTCGAGGGCGGTGTGGAGCGTGCCGAGCAGGCTGCCCACGGTCCGGGGTGCGAGGCCATCGGCGAGTTTGCCGCGGACGAAGCCCTGGACGTGCAGCGCCGTCAACTTGTCGAGCGTGTGCCGCCCGAGGCCGGGGATGAGATGCTTCTGAGCGCGATGCCGATACGCCTCGTAGGAGCGCGGCCGGACGGTCGGCTTGACCGAATCTTCCAGCCAGCGGGTAAGAAACGCGGCGAGCGTGAGCCGTTCGGTGGCGACGGTCAGCCCTTGTTGGAGGTCGCGCAGCGTCTTCGTCAGTTGTCCCTGCACCTCCTTGCGGGTGTCGCCGTAGAAGTACTTCCGCTTCCGCTTGCCGTTGATGTAGCCGAGATTCACCTGGGCGCACCATCGCCCATCGGGCCGTTTGTAGATGCTGCCCTCGTTCTGTCCACGTTTCGCCATGCTGCCCCCCTCTGCGGCGCGAGTGGGCGGGCAACGTCGCTCGCCCCTCCTGCTTCGATCCGACTCAGATCTCTTCGTCGGCCATGCCCTCTTGCGCGCTTACCTCCTCCTGGTCCGTCGCCGTGAGCTTCTTCAGCAGCGCCGCCATATCCTCCGTCACATTCTCCGGCATGCCCCCGTGCGACCGCGCGATCACCGCCGCCGCCGCGAACGCGCTCGCCGCCGTGTCGTACGGGTACGGGGTGCGGTCGGTGCAGCGCTCGGCCGCCACGCGGCACGCCCGCGCCATCGCCTCCAGCGTGCTCATGTCGAAGGTGATGGTTGCCGTCTGCCCCAGTTCGTCGAAGATCATCGTCGCGCCCTCCCTATCGTGCTACCGGGGCCGGAACATCCGGCCCCAAGAAACCCAATCGTCAGGCCGCCGCCTCGCAGTCGTCCGGCGTCGTCAACGCATGGCAGGTGAGCATCCGGTCAAGGCGGAACGAACGAAACTCGCGCCGCAATGTGCAGTAGCAGCGCGCGGTGATGTCGTTCGCCTTCGTCAGGGTGATCGAAAGCGGCCAGAGCACGCGGGCGGCGAGTTCGCCCCTGGCGTCCGTGTACATCGTCACGACCGCCGAGCCGTCGCGCATCGCCTCCATCGTCTTCTCCAATGTGTCGTAGGCGACCTTGCGCTCGTTGAAGCGGTGGTAGAGGGTGATGGCAGTGACCATCAGGTTCATGTCGGTTTCGGGGGTGATCGTCGCGGGCAGGACCATGCCGGACTTCGCCGTGACTGTCCGTCCGGTGGTAGAGTGGGCCGTGACCATGGGAGATAACCCTCCTGCGGTTCCGCCCCGTTCGGTGTTAGCGCACCGGCGGGGCTTTCGTATGTCTAGGGGCGGTTCCCCTTGACTAGTTAGACTATACAGCCTAAGATGAATCGTGTCAAGCGTTTTCGTCTAACATAAAAAGGAGCTAGACGATGCAGGCAGTTAGACGGTATCATCCGCGTGTGGAGGGATATTTGACCTTGGAACAACTGGCGGAGTTTCTCGGCGTGAAGAGCACGGGCAGCTTGCGTGTGCAGATTCAGCGCGGGGCGATCAACGCGGAGCGCATCGGTAAGCGCACATTTCTCGTCAGTGTGGAAGAGGCCGAACGCTATAAGCGCGAGCGGCGGGCCGGGCCGGGCCATCCGACGAAGCAGATGGACGAGGAGATAGACGCCGATGCGCGCGAATCTGTGTCTAGGGAACGAAAGAAACGAATTTGACGAAAGAAGTCGAGACGGCCGCCCTCCGCGCCCGTAACTATTCTCCACCAACCGCGTTGTAACGAGTGGGTCCCGCGACAGAATGCAGCAATATCCGGGGAGGGTGACTATGCGGCGAATCGTGCGTCTGCTCGTGATCGTTGGCATGCTGTTGGGAGCGTTGGTGATGGCGATGCCGGTGGGCGCGGCGTACCATAACGAGTGGCTGCAATACGAACATCCGAAATACTCTCAGATACAGATCGCATGGATTGCATTGTGCAACGACGCAACCTGCGCCAGTCCTCGCGTGGGCGTGCCGGTCCATGCCGCATGGATGATCCAAGGAGGATCATACGGTCAAGATTGGCAGACAGGAAACGACGGTCGCGCTGGTCTGCAGCTTGCGAATATGGTCCTCCCTGCCTCTAATGTGGGTGACTCGATCCGGGTGGATATCTCATTCGTGAACAGCGCCGGTATCTGGCAGGATAGCACTTCTCTCTCCTACACGATTGACCCGGATAATGCTGTCACCGCGCCCGCAGTCAATTCCTACGATCCAGCTCCGTATTCGCCCCCGGCCTATAGCCCTCCCCCGCAGTCCGGTGGCCCGGTCTCCGGTTCCAACTTCGTTTGTCCTGCTGGATACCCAATCAAAGCGAACGACAACAGCGGCATCTACCACATCCCCGGTGGGCAATTCTACGACGCGACCAACGCCTATAACTGCTTCGCCACCGAGGGCGCGGCGCAAGCGGCCGGGTATCGCAAGAGTCTGCGGTAAGTCGGGCGTCGATGCGTGCTACCATTCGCGCATCGTGCCCGCGCATCACGCGCACGCGCACGTTGGGGTCGTTGTTGGCACGCGGAGTGGTACGGGCAGCACAAGGGGGCAGGGGATGCGACAGAGATTGCTCATCGGGTTCGCGGCGGTCGGGATGCTGCTCTTCGGACTCGCGGCCTACACGGCGGGCGCGCACCATGCACTCTCGCCCACCTCGCTCGCGGCGGCCGATGAGTGCCAGACGTTCACCGAGACGGGCAAGGCAGTGTGCGGCGATTTCCTCATCTACTGGCGCGACCACGGTGGCGTCGCCCAGCAGGGCTTCCCGCTCTCGGATGTCGTCAGCGAGGTGAGCGACACGGACGGCAAGACCTACAAGGTGCAGTATTTCGAGCGCGCGGTGTTCGAGGCGCACCCGGAGAATAAGCCACCCTACACGATCCTGCTGGGCCTGCTCGGCAGCCAGAAGTACAAGGCGAAATACCAGGGCAGCGCGTCGGCTCCCCCGCAGGCTGTGGCGTCGGTGGCCCCGGCCGCGACCGCCGTGCCGACCGCCACCTCCCCCGCCGCGATCTCAACCCCAACCGCGACCCCCGCCACGACCGCCACGGCATCCGGCGTGACCTTCCTGAGCGTCCAGGGCAACACGCCCGGCGGCGCGGCGTCGGTGGCGGTCAAAGGCCCGCCGTCCGCGCAGTGCGCGATCACCTACACGACGCCGCTGGGGACGGTGAGCGAGGCGAGCGGCCTCGGCCCGAAGACGACGACAACCGCTGGCCTCGTGACGTGGACGTGGACCATCGGCAGCAACACGCGGACGGGCACGGGCACGGTGCTGGTGCAGTGTGGCGGGGGCGTCTCGGCGACGACAAGCATCAAGATCGGCTGATCGGCGGTGCCGCCGATTCCGGCGATCACGGCCTCGACGGGTCGTGGGGGCGGACGATGTGCGCGTGCAGCGGTTGCTCGTCCTCGTCCGGCGCGTCGCCCTCCCGCTCCACCTCGACCGTGCAGTGGGCGACCGCCTCCGCCACCGCCGCGACCGCCGCGGCCCGGTCAAGGAGTGCCGTCGCCACGCCCGACGCGACCCCCGGCCCCAGCGGGATGTCGAGCAGCACCCAGTCGCCCTGCCGCAGCGTGATGCGCCGCACATCCCCCGCGGCGACCAGGCGATTGAACCGCGCCACCAAGTCCCCCGCCTCGACGCGGGCGGTCTCCTTCAACGACCTCTCTGCCACCGTGCATCTCCATTCCTGCAAGCCGACGCGAATCAGGCCGGTATATGCACGCGCCGTGCCCACGCCGCCGCTCGATGGGGCGCGCGGATGCCGGTTCGGCGGTATCCTCATGCCGAGAGCGGGAGCATGGGGTCTCGGTGGCGTCGGGGGAGTGGCGAGCATGGCGGGCAGACGACGATCGCGCAAGGCCGGGGAGGGAATGGCCCCGCTCTTCGACGTGGACGCCTTCGCCCGCGCCGCCGACAATGATGACGCCCCGCAGCGACCAGTAGAGATGCCCGTCGCCGTCGTCCCGAAGCCCGTGGACTACTGGGTGCGCGGCATCTTCCGCCACGGCGACGGCCAGCAAACCCATACCGTGCGCGCGGTCGGCATGAGCACCCGCCTTGACGCCGACGTGACGCGGTTCGTGCGCTACCTGACCGACGAGGGTTTCCTGTTCACCGAGGGGCGCGGCTACCTGACCGAACTGCTCGGCGTCGGCGCGGACGATGGCGTGCGTCTCTCCTTCGGCACGAAAGGTGAAAGGGTGAGCGATGGATGACTTGGTCGTACCCCTTGCGATTACCGATGCCAGCGCACGGGAGACGAGCGATAGAGAGCGCGCGCGGGCGGCGATGCGATTCATGCGGGGCAAGCCCGCGCCGAGAGGTTTCCGCCGGTGTGCGCGCTGCCGCTGTGTCTTCCCGCGCGATCAGGTCTACACGACGGGGCATTGCAAAACATGCGAGCCGATCCGCCACAAGGAGTGGCTAGACGCCGCGCCGGGGCGTCGGGAGCGCGACAGCAAGGCGGGCAAGGCGGGCGCGGCGCACACGCGTGCGAAGCGCGCCAAAGGGCGGACGCGCCGGAGCCGCTATCAGCCGCTCGTTGACTACCTCGCCGCGCTGACCGAGCGTGAGGCCATGCTGACCGACGCGGAGGTCGAGGCGATCATCGGCGCGCCGCTGCCGACCTCGGCATACACCGGCTCCGGTTATTGGACGGACGCGCGGCTCTCCCATGTGCAGCGATGGCACGCGATGGGCTGGCGGGCTCGCCGGGACCGGCGCAATACGTGCGTCTACTTCGCGCGCGACGCCGAGGAGGAATAGCCGATGCCGATGCCGAGCGTGTATCAGCCGCTGCTCGACCACCTCGCCGCCGTGGAGGAACACACGGCGATCCTCACCCTAATGGAGATCGAAGATATCCTCGACGCCGCGCTGCCGCCGTCGGCGATCACCAGTGGGGGCTACTGGTTGAGCGCGCACCACAGCTATGTGCGGGCGTGGCGGGCGCTCGGCTGGTCGGCGCACTTCAACCGGCGGCGCGGCGTCGTCGTCTTCACCCGCGACGGCGAGGAGTAGAGAATGCCATCGGGACATAAACTCAGTGACAAGCCGAGCAAGTATCAGCCGCTCTTCGATCTCCTCGCGGAAGCGACCGGCGATGAGATTACGCTGACCTACACCGAGGTCGCGGCACTGGTCGGCCCGCTGCCGGAGCAAGCCATCCTTACTTCGTATTGGTGGATACGCAATGACGGCACCCC
>JBBRLR010000049.1:0-31525 GCA_038231255.1 Thermomicrobiales bacterium
CGCCGACGCCTTCACGATGTACTCCGTCGCCCGGATGGAGGCGGAGCACGACCTGCTAAGCGAGATCGAAACGACGCTCGCGGCGCAGGGCGTGCGCGTCGTCGGGATGGGCGCGGAGTATGGCGCGGGCCAACTGGAGATCAACCTGCACCACGAACATCCCGTTAAGGCGGCGGACGACCTGCTCACCTTGCGCGAGACGGTCAAAGCGCTGGCCCGGCGGCGCGGCCTCGTCGCCTCGTTCATGCCGAAGCCGTACGAGCATCTGGCGGGCAACGGCGTCCATGTCCATCTTTCCTTGTGGGACACGGACGGCAGCGAAGACCGCTCGGCGGGCGACGGGCCGCTCGGCCTTTCGGCGGAAATGGCGCGCTTCATCGCCGGTGTGCTCGCCCATGCCCCGGCGCTCTGCGGCGTCTTTGCCCCGACGGTCAATTCGTACAAGCGGCTCCTGCCCGGTTCGTGGGCGCCCGCACACATCGGCTATTCCGTCGGCAACCGCGCCGCACTCGTCCGCGTGCCGGGCGCGGCGCGGCCCCGGCTGGAATTCCGTGCGGGCGACCACACGGCGCACCCGCACCTCGCCCTCGCCGCCCTGATCGCGGCGGGCATGGACGGCCTGGATCGCCGGCTCGACCCTGGCCCGCCCGCCACCGGCGACCTCGGCCACCTGCCGGACGACGCGCTGGCCGCGCAGGGCGTCCGCCTCCTTCCCCGCACCGCGCACGAAGCGCTGGACGCCCTCGAAGTCGATCCGATCATCATGGCCGCTCTCGGCCCCGTTTGCGGCCCCGAACTGCTCCGCATCCGCCGCGACGAACTCGCCCGCTATGACCGCCACGTCTCCGACTGGGAGCGCGCCGTCTACCTCGAACGGGTCTGATACCTTTGAACCACGAAGGCGCGAAGGACGCGAAGAAGGGAAGAGAAAGAGAGAAAATAACGCACACGAATCGAGGGGACTCCCACTTTCCTCTATTCTTCCCTCCTTCGCGTCCTTCGCGCCTTCGTGGTTCAATTCTTTCATTGATTGGAGAGACGGATGACTGACGGGTTGCGGGAAGGGATTGGGCGGGTGGTGTTTGTGGATCATCATGTCCACGCGCCGTACGAGCGGGCGCACGCGATTTCGCTCGACGACTTCCGGCGACCGTTCACGGAGGCGAGCATCCCGGCAGTCTGGACGGAGAACATTCATACGCTCGTCGGCTATCAATGGATGGTGCGGGAACTGGCGCGCTTGCTCGATTGCGCGCCGACCGAAGAAGCAATCGTCGCGGCGCGGAATGGGATGGCCGTTTTGCCGTATCACCGGCTGCTGGCGGACGCCGCCAATCTCGGCGCATGCTACGCGGACGACCTCTTCGCCGCCGGGCAGTGCTACCCGATTGATGTCTGGGCGGAGGTGATCCGGCGACCCGTCGAGCGGGTGCTACGTATCGAGACCTTCGTCGAGCAGGGCTACGCCACATGCGAGACGCTGGACGACGCGCTCCACCGCCTGACGCGGGAAATCGCCACGCCCGCGCGTCGGCTCGTCTCACTGAAAAGCATCGCCGGCTACCGCACCGGCCTCGCCTTCGACCCACCAAGCGCCGCACAACGCCAAGCAGCGGCGAAAGCGTACAATGAACTGCGCGGCACCGCCCTCAGTCCTCAGTCCTCAGTCCTCAGTCCTTCTCCGGGCCGCATCGCGGACAAATCGCTCGTGGACACGATCGTCTGGACGGCGCTGGAAGCCGCCGCGCCGCAAGGATTGCCGATGCAGTTCCACGTCGCCTTCGGGGACGACGACATCATCATGACCAGGAACGACCCGACGCTGATGCGCGCCCTGTTCGCGCACGCGCCATTCCGCGCCGTGCCGCTCGTCCTGCTTCACTGCTACCCCTACCACCGGCAGGCGGGCTATCTCGCCAGCACCTACCCGAATGTCTACACCGATCTCGGCCTGACGATCCCGATTGTCGGCCCCGGCGCGGCGTCGGTGCTCGCCGAAACGCTCGAACTCTGCCCGACCCGTCAACTGCTCGCCTCGACCGACGGTCACATGGAGCCGGAGTTCCAGTGGTTCGCCATCCACGTCTGGCGCTGGGCGCTCGCCCGCGTCCTCGGCCAGTATGTCGAGTGGGACATCCTTGCGCGCGATACTGCTTTGGAAACCGCCCGCGCCATCCTGCACGACAACGCGACGCGGGTGTACCAAACCGCTTGAACCGCAAAGGACGCAGAGAAGAGCAAGAAATAAAGAAGGTGATGTGCGTCCCTTCATTTGTTTTCCTCGTCGTTCTTCTTTATAACTCCCCCGTGTCTCTTTGCGCTCCTTGCGTCCTTTGCGCCTTTGCGGTTCAAGCGGTTTCCGATTTCGATTCACTGAAGGGGCTGGAATGATAGACCCGAAACTGTTGGAGAAAGTGGAGTGGCGGCTGGTAGGGCCGTTCCGGGGCGGGCGGTGCGTGGCGGTGGCGGGCGATCCGTCCGACTTGCTGACCTTCTACTTCGGCTCGACGGGCGGCGGCGTCTGGAAAACGCAGGACGGCGGCGCGACGTGGCGGAACGTCTCGGACGGCTTCTTCCACACCGCATCGGTCGGCGCGATTGCCGTTTCGGAGGCCGATCCGAACGTCATCTACGTCGGCATGGGCGAGACGACAATTCGCGGCAATGTCGCGCACGGGGACGGCGTCTACAAATCCACCGACGCGGGCGCAACATGGACGCCCTGCGGCCTCGAAGCGACACGCCATATCGCCAAGGTGCGCGTCCATCCGACGAACCCCGATGTTGTCTACGTTGCGGCCTTCGGGCACGTCTACGGCGCGAACCCGGAGCGCGGCGTCTATCGCTCGCAGGATGGCGGCACGACGTGGGAGCGCATCCTGTTCCGCAGCGAAAACGCGGGCGCAATTGACCTCGCGATGGACCCGCACAACCCGCGCATCCTCTACGCCGCCTTCTGGGAAGCGAATCGGACGCCGCACAGCCTGACGAGCGGCGGGCCGGGCAGCAGCCTGTACAAGTCCACCGACGGCGGCGCGACGTGGGCCGAACTGACGCACGCCCCCGGCTTGCCGAAGGGGACACTCGGCAAGATCGGCGTCGCCTGCTCCACCCGGAGTGAACGCGTCTGGGCGCTGATCGAGGCGGAGGGCGGCGGCCTGTTCCGCTCCGAGGATGGCGGCGCGACGTGGGAGAAGATGAGTGACGGCTCCGACCAGCGGCAGCGGCCGTGGTACTACACTCACATCATCGCCGACCCGACGGAGCCGGACACGCTCTGGGCGCCGAATGTCCAACTGTGGAAATCCACGGACAGCGGGCGTTCGTTCCAGCAAGTCCCGACGCCGCACGGCGACGATCACGATATCTGGATTGACCCGAAGAATTCGCTGCGGATGATCGAGGGGAACGACGGCGGCGCGTGCGTTTCGTACAGCGGCGGCGCGGCGTGGTCCTCGATCTACAACCAGCCGACCGCCGAGTTCTACCATGTGACGACCGACAACGCCGTCCCTTACCGCCTCTACGGCGCGCAGCAGGACAACACGACGATCTCGACGCCGGGTCGCTCCGACAACGGCGCGATCACCTGGGCGGAATGCTACACCGTCGGCGGCGGCGAGAGCGGCTACATCGCCGTCCGGCCCGACGACCCGAACATCGTCTACGCCGGCTCCTATTGGCTCGTCACGCGGTACGACCACCGCACGCACCAGTCGCGCAACATCCTCCCCTGGCCCGAAAACCCGATGGGTTGGGGAGCCAATGACCTTAAGTACCGCTTCCAGTGGACCTTCCCGATTGTCGTCTCGACACACGATCCCAATACGCTCTACGTCACCTCGAATGTCGTTCACCGTTCGACGGACGAAGGCACGCATTGGGAGGTGATTTCGCCCGACCTGACGCGCAACGATCCGACGCGGATGGGGTCGTCCGGTGGGCCGATCACCAAGGACAACACGAGCGTCGAGTATTACTGCACGATCTTCGCCCTCGCCGAATCGCCCGTGCAGCAGGGCATCCTTTGGGCCGGGTCAGATGACGGCCTCATCCATGTCTCGCGCGATGGCGGCAAGAACTGGAAAAACGTTACCCCCAAGGATATACCCGAATGGGCGATGATCTCGATCATCGAACCCTCGCCGCACGACGCGGGCACGGCATACGTGGCGGCGAATCGCTACAAGTCGGACGACTTCGCCCCCTATCTCTACAAGACGACCGACTACGGCGCGACTTGGACAAAGATCACGGACGGCATCGCGGAAAACGCCTTCGCCCGCGTCGTCCGCGCCGACCCGGACCGCAAGGGGCTGCTCTACGCGGGCACGGAGACGGGGCTGTATGTCTCGTTCGACGACGGCGCGCACTGGCAATCCTTGCAGGGCGGGCGCCCTCCGGGCAGCATGCCCGTCGTGCCGATCCACGATCTCGCGGTGAAGGATCGGGATTTGATCGCGGGCACACACGGCCGCGCCTTCTGGATTCTGGACGACCTCACGCCACTCCATCAGATGACGGACGACATCGCGAACGAGGCGGCGCATCTCTTCGCGCCGCGCCCGACGACCCGCTTCAAGAACGGCCTACGTCGCTTCCATACCGGTGGCCCGCCGAAGGGCTACCTTTCCGTCGGCGGCCTCGCCGTCACCACCTGGCAGGACCCGAAACCGGGCAGCCCGCTCGCCTTCTTTGAGGCGGGCCGCAACCCGACCGACGGCGTTGTGATTAACTACTATCTGCAAGAGAAGCCCGAAGCCCCCATCTCCCTCACCTTCCTCGACGCGAAGGGCAATGAGATCAAGACCTTCAAGAGCGAAGTGAGCAATGAGGTAGGGGCTCACAGCCGTGTTCTCTCCCCCGGCGTCGAGAAAAAGGACGATCACGCGAAGAAAGAGCCGAAGGCCCCCGCCGAGGCGGGGATGAACCGCTTCGCTTGGAACATGCGCTACCCGGACGCGACGAATGTGCCCGGCGCGATTTTCTGGGCGGGCAGCGTGGACGGGCCAATCGCCGCCCCCGGCGACTATCAGGTGCGCCTGACCGTCGGCGACCAATCGTGGACGGAGCCGTTCGAGATCCGCAAGGACCCGCGCGTCGCCGCGACGCAGGAAGACCTCGACGCGCAATTCGACCTGCTGCTGAAAATCCGCGACCAACTGACGCGTACGAGCGACGGCATCAACCAACTGCGCGACACCCGCGCGCAGGTCGAGGGCTGGGAAAAGCGCGTCGAGGGGCGAAAGGACGCCGACGACTTGCGCGCGGCGGCGACCGCCCTGAAGAAGACGCTCACCGAGATCGAGGAGGAACTGATCCAGACCCGCTCCAAGGCGTTGGAGGACCCGCTGAACTTCCCCGTCAAGCTGAACAACAAACTGGCGAGCCTTTCCGGCGCGGTGGCGAGCGCGGACAGCGCGCCAACGCAGTCAACCTACGCCGTCTACGACGACCTCGCGACGAAGATCGGCCTCCACCTCATCACCCTCGCGACGGTGATCGAGACGGACGTTGCGGAGTTCAACCAACTGGTGAGCAAACTGAGCATCCCGGCCATCGTGCCGCGACAAGGGTAACGTCCGGTCAAGGGGCCGAAGTAGGAGTGACGCAGTTCGCGAGAGAAACCCGGTGGTGGCGGGCTTTAGCCTACCCCAGAGAGGCATGCCACCCAGAGGGTACCCGGAGCCCGCCGCCACCACGAGAATTTCCCCAACTGCATAAGTCCTACGCTGGTCATGCGATAGGCGCACCGTCACGTTTCCCGGATTCTTTCGTTATGTAAAGTATCTGTCCGTCACGGGACGGTCGGCAAACTCGCCGCGAGGCGGGGACGCAAAGCCACGGGCCTCTTCGGAGGCAGCCGGGTTGCCAGTACTGCTCCTGCCTGAGCGGGTATCATGGCAACCCCTCACGTAAGGGGGTCTTTCATGGTGGTGGAGAACAAACTTGCCCATTTTCGTGTCCATCGTACCGGCACATCACTTCGCAACCACCCGCGCCGCAGCATCTTCCTGCCGCGCATAACGGCACTCCTCTTGCCCCTTATTATGCTGACCGTTGCCGCCACGACCCAACCCGTCTCTGCGGCTGGGGCATCGTACGCGGGCGCTGATCCCCGCTTGCAGCAAGCGGTCGCCTGGTCGGCCCGTCAGATGAGCAGCGGGCGGCTCTGGATCGAGGGCGGTGCGACACAGTGCGGCAAGTTTGTCGAGAACGCGTACGGAGTCACGGGGCTGTATCCTACCGCGTACGACATGTACCGCGCGCTGGGCGACTCGGGCGATCCGAGGCGGCACACGCTGGCCGGTCTGTGGGACGCACCGGCGGGCGCCCTCGTCTTCTTCGAGCCGACCACCCGGAATGGCCACAACGGGCATGTGGGCATCTACGTCGGGGGCGGCCAATTCATCGGCGTCGGGACCGGGGGGCATGTGCGCCAGCACAGCGTTGGATGGTACAACGATAACATCGCGCATTTCCTCGGCTGGGCGTATCCGTCTGCCGGCTGGCCCGGCAACAGTACGGCGAAAGCCATCGGCACGTCCACAACCCCGGTCTCCTCGCCGCGAACAACCGCAAAGTCGTCCGCCCCCTCCATGTCGAGCGCCGGGAAAGCGAAAAGTGCCTCCACGAATGTCTCGGTGAAGAGTAGGGCAACCGGACACGGAGCGTGATGCCGCACAGCCGACCAGGCAATTCGCTCCCACGCTCACCGTGACACTCTGACCCGTGGCTACCGCTACGACCACCGTCGGTTCGGGAGGCATCCGGTTATCACTCGCACAGATGGGCGCACAATGGAATAGTACGTCAATCAGTAGTCATGCGGTGGGCCGGTTCCGGGGCGGCGGGGATGGAGTGCCGCACGAGGTGGATCTGATCGGGCGTCACATCGGCAATAGCAACCGTCTTTCCCTCGTGGAAGAACTCGACGGTGTAGATCGTTGGTGCGTGCATCGCGTCAACAATCATGCCGGTATCGCCCGGTACCAACCCCACGTCCTCCGGTAACTCGGAGGGAAAGACTTGCCCGATCATTGGCGCACCTTCGGGCCGTGCGGTTCGCTCGTCGCCAATGGACCACGCAACGCGACGAACCCCGCCAACGCGATGCTCAACTACCTCTACGCCATCGTGGAAGCGGAGGCGCGCATCGCCGCCCTTGCCGTCGGACTGGACCCCGGCATCGGGGTGATGCACGCCGATCAGCGCGGGCGAGATTCGCTGGCATGCGACCTGATGGAAGCGGTACGTCCGCAGGTGGATGCCTTCGTACTTGACATGCTCACGACCCGCACCTTCCGCGCCCGCGACTTCTTCGAGAACCGGCAGGGCATCTGTCGCATCCTGCCGCCCCTCACGAAGATGCTTGCCGAGACTGCGCCACGGTGGACGGCGACTATTGGACCGATTGCCGAACGGGTCGCGTATGCGCTCTTCACGGGCAATGCGACTGCGAAGCGGCCCACGCGAAGTCGTGTCGCGGAGCGCGGGAAGAGCACGGGACAGTCAAACGAACGCGCGCCTTTGCCGACATTGCTGACGCAAGGGAATCGGAGTGCCGGGCGGGATGGGATGCGATGTAGCCCGAAACGAACAGTGGCAGCGAACGCCCTCACACTCCCGGTAACATGCCCGATGTGTGGCGTATCGCTCGCTGACAGGAATCGGCGGTACTGTGGTGCGTGCCTGCCGGAGCATGAAGCCGAGAAACTAGCCGCGTTGATAACGAGCGGCCCGGATGCGCTGGCACGGAAACGCGCGGCGGGACAAGACCCGACGAAGACGCCGGAAGCGTTGCGGCGGCAGAGCGACAAAATGATCGAACAGCGGCGCGCGACGCGAGAGTGGGAGCGAGAGCATCCGGAGAAGGTCAATCCTGCGGCGTTCGTACGGGAGATTCTGCCGAAGATACAGGACGTGCCACTCAGTGCGCTGATGGCGGCGACGGGTCTATCGAAGCGGGCGTGTTCGCTGATTCGGCGGGGATTGAGTGTGCCACATATGCGCCACTGGGTTGCGTTAGGTGGAGTGCTGTGAATACCTCTCACAACAAAACATTGGAATAGGTGCTAGACTTTACGCGATACGTGTTTAGGAATAGTTCTGCCTGTGGTCACACGACACGGGAGCCACCCCGCAAGCGGCTGTCCGGTGTCCACAGAGGGCGATGAGTCAGCAGATGCTTGCCTGTGGCCTTTCCAGTGTGATCCGCTCTCGTGACGCAGAAGGGATAAAGGACATGAGGAACACTGCGATGCGGCTCATCGTCGTTCTCTCGCTCGGACTTGCGCTCTTTCAGAGTGTAGGTAGTGTAGCGGCTGTTAACGACACGACGCCGCCGGTCTTCCAGTCGCTCAGTGTCTCGCCGACGAGCGTCGCGGCTGGCAGCAACTTCACCGTCACCGCCCGCATCACCGACGACCTCTCGGGGGTCAGCGACGTTTGCTGTAACAACTATCTCAGCTATCGGTTCAACGGCCCTTCGAGCCAGTACCTCAGCGGTACATTCACCCGCGTCTCCGGTACCGCGCAGGACGGTGTGTATCAGGCGTTCATCACTGTCCCAGCCGCATATCCGTCGGGGACCTATTACGTTTCTAACCTGTACGCGCAGGATGCCGCCAGCAACTCCACCTCCGTCTCATACCCCGCCCCGCCGACCACCAGCGGCACGATCACCGTAGGCAGTGCTGCTCCAACACTCACAGGCCTCAATCCCGCTTCTATTCCTGCAGGTGGCGGCGCTTTCTCCCTCACGGTGTTCGGCTCCAACTTCCAGAGCGGTGCGACGGTCTCCTGGAATAACTCGCCGCGCACGACGACCTTCGTCAGCCCGACCCAACTCACCGCGCAGATCACTGCCGCCGACATCGCCAGCCCCGGATCGGTCGGCGTCCGCGTCATCAACCCCGATGGCCAGGGCTCCCCCTACGTTGCATTCACCATCACTATCCCCCCACCGAGCCCGCAATCCGTCTCCCCTGCGTCCGGCCCGGCGAGCGGCGGCACGAGCGTGACGATCACCGGCAAGTATTTCCAATCGGGCGCGACGGTCTACTTCGGCGGCGCGCCCGCGACCAGCGTGGTCGTCGTCAGCCCGACGCAGATCACCGCCGTTACGCCCGCGTATCAAGGGCCCGTCGTTGGTAATGTCACCATCACGGTGAGGAATTCCGACGGGCAGACCGGGAGCGGGGGCGGCTTCGACTTCATCGCGCGACCGGGCCCCGTGATACCGGGGGCGCAGCCGGTCTCCCAACCGGGGACACGCGGAGGCCCCATCGATCCGGGGCAGCAACCTGGGCCGATGCCACCGCATCGCTAAGTCATTCCGCTATTGAGCACGCGGTCGTGGTCGCAGGGTCACGACCGCGTAGCACGTACTAGATAGATAGCCGAAATGCCCACTGCCGGGAGGGGTGCCGTTTGGGAATGCCTTATCTCTTATCCCTCCTGCGCGTTGACGCTCTCCACGGGGCGCGGTAGCATTGAGGGGCCGTGCTGATGGAACACGCACAATGACCGCCCGAAAGTGACCGCTTCCGACCGCCGCCGGTTCGGGAGGAATCCGGTTATCGTTCGCACAGATGGGAGCACAACGGAATGGCAACGGCGCCACAGCCCACGACACTCGGAGAACTGCGCGCGAGCGGCTACCAGGTCCTGCCCGTTAAGGCAGAGATGCGCAAGAACCTGATTGATAAGATGCGCAAGGGCGAGGAGTACTTTCCCGGTATCCTCGGCTACGAAGATACGATCCTGCCGCAGATCGAGAACGCCATCTTGTCCGGGCAGGACATCGTCTTGCTCGGCGAGCGCGGGCAGGCGAAGACGCGGCTCGCCCGCTCGCTGATCAATCTGCTCGATCCCGAAGTCCCCTATATCGCCGGGACGGAACTGAACGACAACCCCTACGCGCCCGAATCCGCGCAGGGCCGGGCAATGGTCGCCGAGATGGGCGACGCGACACCGATTGACTGGCTGCCGCGCGACCGCCGCTACGGCGAGAAACTCGCCACGCCGGACACGACGATCGCCGACCTGATCGGCGAGGTGGACCCGATCAAGATCGCCGAGGGGCGGTATCTGTCCGACGAAATGACGATCCACTACGGCATGGTGCCGCGCACGAACCGGGGCATCTTCTGCATCAACGAACTGCCCGACCTCGCCGAGCGCATCCAGGTCGGCCTCCTCAATATCATGGAGGAGCGCGATGTCCAGATTCGCGGCTTCAAGGTGCGGCTCGATCTGGACATGTACATCGTCGTCTCGGCCAACCCCGAGGACTACACGAACCGTGGCCGGATCATCACGCCGCTCAAGGACCGCTTCGGCTCCGAAATCCGCACGCATTACCCGAAGACGATCGAGTACGAGATGGACATCATGGAGCGCGAGCGCAACCAGTTCGCGGACGACGGCATCGCGATAGACACACCGCAGTACATGAAGGAGATCGTCGCCGAACTGACGCATCTCGCGCGCAAGTCGCCGCAGATCTCGCAGAAGTCGGGTGTCTCCGTGCGCGTCTCGATTGCGAACTACGAAAACCTCGTTTCCAGCGCCCTGCGCCGAGCAATTATCCTCGGTGAGGACACTGCCGTGCCGCGGATCAGCGACCTGCCCGCCGTCGTCGCCTCCACCGCCGGCAAGATCGAACTGGAAAGCATGGGCGAGATTGACGAGCAGCGTGTCGTCGAACGCCTCGTCCAACAGGCAACCGCGACGACCTTCGAGCGCCACTTCCGCCTTTCCGAACTGGAAGGCGTCATCCGCTCGTTCGAGAAGGGCATGAGTCTCGATATCTCGGACGGCATGCCCGCGCGCGATTACCTGCGCCACATGCAGTCGTTGGCGGGGATGGACGCCGCAGTCGCCAAACTCGGCGCGCCGGACGAACCCGCGCACGTCGCCTCCGCCGTCGAGTTCATCCTCGAAGGTTTGCACCTCAACCGCCGCCTCAACAAGAACCAGGACGGCGCGCGGTATCGGTATCGCGCATAGCGCGAAGTGCTGAGTGCTGAGTGGAAAAGAGGGCATGGCCGTCCTCCGCACTCGTTTTACTCAGCACTCAGCACTCAGCACTGAAGGGACGAAGTCCGCATGGTCTTCCGCTATAGCAACTGGGACGGCACGCAGAACGTCAACCCGTTCGATGCCGACGATTTGTTGGAGGCGATCTCCGACGACATGATTAAAGATGGCGACCTGCGCCGCGCGCTCGAACGGATCATGAAGCGCGGCGCGGACCTCCGCAATGGCCGGATGCCCGGCATGCGCGACATGATGGAACGCCTCAAGCAGATGCGCCAGCAGGAACTTTCCCGCTACGACATGGGTTCCGTTCTGGAGGACATTCAGCAGAAACTAGATGACATCGTGGATCAGGAGCGCGCCGGCATCCAGAAACGCCTTGACGACGCGGTGGAGAAGCAGGCGGCGGAGAGCGGGCAGCAGGCGGACGAGAATGGCGACCCGCAATCCGGTCAGCAGGGCGAGCCGCCGGACGACAGCATGCGGAAGATGTTCGAGAACATCGCCAACCGCAAGAATCGCTACCTCGACGATTTGCCGAAGGACCCCGGCGGCAAGATCAAGGGATTGCAGGACTACGAGTTCATGGATCCCGAGGCGCGGCAGATGTTCCAGGACCTGATGGGCGAGTTGCAGCAGCGGATGCTCGGCAACACCTTCCAGGGGATGATGGACTCCCTCAAGAATATGTCCCCCGAGGACATGGCGGCGATGCGCGAGATGGTGCGCGATCTCAACGAGATGCTCGAACGCCACCAGCGCGGCGAGGACCCGCAGTTCGAGCAGTTCATGCAGAAACACGGGCAGTACTTCCCGCCCGGCCTCAACACGATTGACGACCTGATCGAGCACATGGCCAAGCAGATGGCGCGGATGCAGAACCTGCTCAATTCGATGACCCCCGAGCAACGCGCCCAGTTGCAGGGTGTGATGGACGCCCTGCTGCGCGACGATCGTTTGAAGATTGACCTCGCCCGCCTCGGCGGCAACTTGCAGCAACTCTTCCCGATGGACGCCGACGGCTTCGGCTTCGGCGGCGAGGAATCGGTCGGCATGGGCGAGGCATTGGATGTGATGGGCCGCATGCAAGGAATGGACGAACTCGAAGCGGATCTCCGCGCCGCTCAGAGCATGGGCGACCTGAACAAGATTGACCGCGAGCAATTGCGCGATCTGCTCGGCGACGATGCGGCGCAGTCGCTCGATCAGTTGCAGCAACTCGTCAAAACGCTCGAAGACGCGGGCTACCTCGAACGCAAGGGGAGCAAGCTCGAGATGACGCCGCGCGGACTGCGGAAGATCGGCCAGAAGGCCTTGCAGGACATCTTCCAGCAGATGAAGAGCGACCGCTTCGGCAAGCACGACACCGAGCGGCGCGGCGCGGGCGGCGAGCGGACGGACGAAACCAAACTCTATGAGTTCGGCGATCCCTTCCTGCTCGATCTGCGCGAAACATTGATGAATGCCATCGAGCGCAACGGCGTCGGCTCGCCGGTGCGCATCCAGCCGCAGGATTTCGAGGTCTACCGCACCGAGTTGCAGACCCAGTCCAGCACCGTCCTGATGATTGACATGAGCCGTTCGATGCTGTTGCGCGGCTGCTGGGCGGCGGCGAAAAAGGTGGCGATGGCGCTCGATAGCCTGATTCGCGGTCAGTTCCCGCGCGACCAGTTGCACATCGTCGGCTTCTCCTACCTCGCGCACGAACTGAAGCCGCGCGAGCTGGCCGAGATGGACTGGAGCGAGTACGAGTACGGCACGAACCTCCAGCACGGCCTGATGCTTTCGCGCCAACTGCTCGCACGGCAGCGGGGCGGCAACAAGCAGATCATCGTCATCACGGACGGCGAGCCGACCGCGCACATCGAGGACGGCGAACCGTACTTCTCCTACCCGCCCACCTTCCGTACGATCCAGGAGACGCTGCGCGAGGTCGTCCGCTGTACGAAGGACGGCATCGTCATCAACACATTCATGCTCGAACGGGGGCGGAGTTTGATGGAGTTCGTCAACCAGATGACGCAGATCAACAAAGGCCGCGCCTTCTTCGCCACCCCGGAACGGCTCGGCGAGTACGTCCTCGTGGACTACCTTTCCGGCAAGACCAAGCGCGTGGCCTGACGAGCGACGAGCGCAGAACGGAAAGCGGCGGGCAAAAGCGTCCCGCCGCTTTTATTGCCACATGATCATATGAGCCGATCTAACGGGTGCGACTGCTGTATAATCGCGGCGGCGACTTTGAAGCAGTCGTCACCCTTTCCCGCTGATGTTGAGATGAGAACCCTTTTCGACGTGATCGGCAATGGAACAATGCTCGTCGTGCGCTTGGCTGCGCTACCTGATCCTCTCGTGTCTCTCTCTGGAATTGTAACGCCAGGAATGGAAGGCGAATAACGGATGCGGCTCCGGGACCGAATACGGGAACGCGTCGTTGCGCTGCGACGACGGTCCGGCCACCAGCCGCAGCCGATCATGCGCCCGTCCCTGCGATGGTTCTATTTTCGCTTCCTCAAAACGGCGCTTTGGTTCTTTCCGCGCCCCGTATGGCGCGTTCCGGGAGCGTTGTTGGCATGCGTTCGCATGGTCGTTGACGCGGATACCCGCAGATTCGTGGACATGCTGCTTCCGGTATTGGGCATCCCCACGACACGGCGAGCACGCTGGCGCTTGCGATGGGAACGCTGCTATCGGCAGGAGACCGACATGCTCCTTGCGCTGCAATCGGGGCGCCTGACGCGGAAATGGGTGGCGCGGTCCGTTCGCTTCAGCAGCGGCGCCATACCAGCGGGCGGCGCAATCCTGGTTGCGCCGCACCTCACCTATCTACGCCTCGGGACACTCCGCCTCTCGGACATGGTGGAGAAACTCGGTGGCATCACGGGCGAGCCGCGTGACCCGGTGGAACTTGCGCAAAGAGATCCTACCTTTCAGCATCTCTGGCGATTGGCGCACCCTCTGCGGGAGCGCGTCTATGGCGGACGAATGTTCCGCCGCTATGACGCGGGCCGCAAGGGGCTGCGCTTCCTGTCCGAGGGGGGATATCTTGTGATCAATGCGGATGATTTCACGCTCGGCGGCACCCCCCATCTGCTTCTCGGCCGCGAGTGGTGGCTGCCGCGCGGACCAGTCTGGTTCGCACAACGGAGTGGCAAACCAATCGTTCCGTTTATGGTGGAGCCGGAAAGAGGTGGATGGCGCGTTTGGATCGGTGATCCGGTGCCGCCGATTCCCGAAGCGGTGATGGCTGCGCTGGAGGCGTGTATCCGCCGCGCTCCCGGCAGTTGGGACAGGGTACTCGCCCTCGAATGGCTCCGCCGCCCTGAAGGGAGGCCCGATGTCCAGGCAGGCAGCGATCCGCGTTGAGCAGCTGGTCGCCGAAGCGGCGGTGCAGCGACCCGATCACCTCGCGCTGATCTTCGGCGCGCGGCGGTGGACGTACGCGGCACTCCGCGACGAAATGGATCGCCGCGCCGCGCTACTGGTCGAAGTCGGTCTCCAGCCGGGCGACATCGTCCTCACCACGGAGCCGGTCACCGATGATGTTGCCATCGCCTTCCTCGCCTGCTGCCGCGCCAGTCTGGTCTTGCTCTATCTCTCGCCGAAACTGACTGGGGCGGAACTCATGCCACTTATCGCGCGGGCGAATCCGGCGTGTGCCCTCACGCGCGACGGTCAGCCGCATCCCGCAATGCCGCTGATCCCGCCCTTGCCGCTCTCGCTCCCCGGCCAGCCGAGCGAGGAGGCGAGGCGCGAGGCGAAACGGCGCTCGAATTGCGGCACGGTAGATGATCCCGCAATCATTCAAACAACGTCGGGGACGACGGGCGGGATGCCGAAACTCGCCTGCCTGCCCCATCAATTGCTCACCTGGCTCCGCGCGACACCAGCGTGGTGGGAAACGGCCGATCAGGTCGCGTATATCCCGCGACCCCACGCCATCGCCGCGCGGCTGATGTGCGTCGTCCTCGGCCTCGGCGCGACGATGGTCCTTTCCGACGCGACCGATCCGGCCCATCTGGAATCGGAGATGGCGGCATGCGGCGCGACCGCGCTCTGGGCGGTTCCCGGCCTGCTGCAACTCCTCATCGCGCGGGATCGCCCGCCGCCCGCCGGGCTGCACCTCGCCTTCGTGCGCACCGCGACCGCTCCGCTCCCGCCCGATCTGCTGCGGCAGGCGGCGCGGCGATACGACGCGACGGTCGTGCAGGAGTATGGCTCGATCGAGGGCGGTTCGATGATGGGCACACCGCGTGGCACACCCGACGGCAGCATCGGCCAACCGTATCCGGGCGTCGCGGCGCGCATCGTGGATGAGGACGGCGGCGACGTACCGGAGGGTTCCGTTGGGGAACTGCTGATCCATGCGCCAGCCCGCATCTGCGGTTATATTGGTGACCCGGACGCGACGGCGCGCGCCTACCGCAATGGCTGGCTCCTGACTGGCGACCTCGCCCGCCGGGACGCGGACGGCTTCTATTTTCTGGAGGGTCGCCGCGCCTTGCGGATCAATGTTGGTGGCTACAAAGTCGCGCCCGAGGAGGTCGAGGCGGCATTGATGGGGCATCCCGACGTCCGCGAGGCGGTCGTGTTCGCGATGCTGGATAGCGGGCGAGGCGAGGTCGTACGCGCCGTAATCGTGCCGCGCGCCGCCCCACCGACCACTGGCGAACTCCGCCGATATTGCATGGATCGGCTCGCTTCCTATAAAGTGCCGCGCCAATGGGAGTTTCGTGACGAGCTTCCGCGCTCACCGCTCGGTAAGGTGTTGCGCTACCGGCTATGAATGTTTACTGCCGCAACCCGGTGCGATACTGCGTTACTGAGGCGACGAGGCCGCCGACTCCAGGAGACAGAAGACCAATGAATACGCTCCCGCACTATCCCCGCATCGAGTGGCTCGTGGATGCCAGTGCGGCGCGCCGCCCCGATCATCTCGCCCTTGTCTACCATGATCGCCGTTGGACGTATGCCGTGTTGCGGGCGGAGATGAACCGCCGCGCCGCCCTGCTCATCGAGAGCGGCCTGCTGCCAGGCGAGATCGTCGCTACCCGTCTCCCCCGCACGGACGACATGGTGCTGAATGCCCTCGCCTGCTTTCGGGCAGACCTGCCGTTTCTGTTCCTCTCGTCCAAGCTGTCGCAGGCGGAAGCCACCTCCCTGCTGGAACGGGGGGGAGTGACGCGCATGCTAACACCGGAGGGTGATCCCGATCCCGCGCTGCCCGACGTGCCCGCCCTGCCCCAGGCCCTACCCGGCGCCCCCGGCGCCAATGCCACCCGCGAAGCCCTCCGCCGCTCCGCTGCGGGCAGCCCGGATGCCATCGCCTATTTCAAGACCTCCTCCGGCACCACGGGCGGGATACCGAAACTCGCCCGCCTCACCCACGTCAATGCGACCTGTCACGCGATGCATCCTGCCACCTGGGAAACGCCGGACGATGTGTACTTCTCACCGGACGCCGGAGTCTTCGGGCCACTGGCTATGGTCATCATATTCGGTCTCGGAGCGACGCTGATTCTCTCCGACACCCTGGCGCCCGCTCGTATGGAGGCGGAAATGGCGGCGGGCGGCGTCACCGTACTCTACACCGTGCCCCCCCTCGTGCATCTACTCGCTGCGCAGGCCACCCCTCCGCCATCGGACCTCCGGCTACGCGCGCTCCGCACGATCTCCGCCCCGCTCGCTCCCGCCGTGGCCGAGACGGTAGCGCGGCGCTACGGCGTGGCAGTGGTGCAGCAGTATGCTTCTGCCGAAGGCGGTGATATCACCCGCACCGTGACGGGGACGCCCGAAGGGAGCATCGGCAAACCCTTTCCCGATGTCACGATCCGCATCATGAATGACGACAACGCGGACGTGCCCGAAGGCGACATAGGCGAACTGATCGTGCAGTCCCCGACACTGATGCGTGACTATGCCGATGACCCCGCAGCGACAGCACGGGCGCTACGCGACGGCTGGTTGTACACGGGTGACCTCGCGCGGCGAGATGCAGACGGATTTTACTTCCTCGTCGGACGTACGGGTCTACGGATCAATGTTGGCGGCTACAAGGTGCATCCGGAGGAAGTGGAGGCCATCTTGTTGTCGCATCCCGGCGTGCGCGAGGTCGTCGTATTGGGCGAGACGGATATGAAGCGTGGGGAAGTTGTCCGTGCCGTGATGGTGTCGAAAGGCGTGCCGCCGTCCGCCAGAGAACTACGCCGCTATTGCCGGGACCGGCTCGCGTCGTACAAAGTGCCGCGCCATTGGGAGTTCCGGGATGCGTTGCCGCGTTCATCACTCGGCAAGGTACTGCGTCATCTGCTGTAGTCGCCCGGATGGAGGACTGACCGATGTCTGAGCGGGGACCGGTTCGAGTGGAACAACTGATTGACGACGCGGCGATGCGGAGGCCGGACCATCCCGCGTTGATCTACGGCGCGCGCTGCTGGACGTATGCGCAGTTGCGCGCGGAGATGGACCGGCGCGCCGCGCTGCTCGTCGAGCATGGCCTCCGACCGAGGGACGTCGTTGCGGTCGTCGCTGCGGTGAGCGACGAGATCGTCCTCGCTGCGCTCGCCTGTTGCCGGGTCGACCTCGTCTTCTGCTCTCTCATACCGGCATCAACACCCACGGAAATTATGGCATTAGCGACGCAAGCGGGGGCGCGTCTCGTCCTCACGCACGATGGCACACCGCATCCCGCACTCCCCGGCCTGCCTCCGCTCCCGATTGCGCTCTCCGGTCTGGCGGGCGATACCCCTTGGCATCGGCCCCAACACGAGGATGTGGACGCGGTGGCCCTGCTCCAATCCACGTCCGGCACAACGGGCGGCACGGTTAAACTGGTCGAGCGTTCCCATCGCGCGCAGACCTGGCGCAGGGCGATGCCACCGTGGGACGTATCACCGGACGACCGGACCTATATTCAGCGACCGAGCGGTGCGAGCATGCAGAACTACTGTCGGTCGTTCGCCGTCGGCGCGACGATCGTGTTGGCGAGCACGCGCGACCCCGCACACATGGAGGCGGAGATGGAACGCCATCGCGTCACGGCGCTGACCTCTGTCCCGGCGATCCTCCGCCTCCTCGCCGACCGCGCGCATCCCCCGCCGGACGGCATGCAACTGCGAGTCGTCCGCAGTTCGTCCGCAGCGCTACCGCAGGCTGTGGCACGGGCGATTTCAGCACGATATACCGTGCCGCTCCTCCAAGAGTACGCATCCACAGAGGGCGGCTCGATGATCGAGACGCCGTGCGGCGGCGCGCCGGAGGGGAGTATCGGACAACCGCTGACCGGTGTGGAAATCCAGTTGATAGGCAGTGACGGCGGCGGTGTGCCGGAAGGCGCGCCGGGCGAGATGATCGTTCGCTCGCCCGGACTGATGCGCGGCTATCTCGGCAATCCCGCCGCAACGGCCGGGGCGCTCCGCGATGGCTGGCTCTGGACGGGCGACCTGGCCCGCCGGGATGCCGACGGCTTCTATTTCCTCGCAGGGCGGAGGACGTTGCGGATCAATGTCGGCGGGTTCAAGGTCACCCCCGAAGAGGTCGAGGCGGTGCTGGAAACACACCCTGGTGTCCGCGAGGTGGTCGTGCTGGCGATGCCGGACGCGGCACGCGGCGAGGTGGTACGCGCGGTGATGGTCACGAAAGGCGAGCCACCGTCGGTGCGCGACCTGCGTCGTTTCTGTCAGGAGCGGCTGGCGACGTATAAAGTGCCGCGCCACTGGGAGTTTCGCGATACATTACCTCGGTCGCCGCTCGGCAAGGTGCTGCGCAACAGATTGTAGACGTGTAGACGCTTCGGAAGGATCATCCACCCATGCCCTCTGCTCGCCCCATTCGTATCGAAACGCTGATTGCCGACGCCGCGTCACGGCATCCGGAGCGCATCGCGCTGATTTTCCGCGAGCGGTGTTGGACGTACAGGCAACTCCATAGTGAGGCGGAGCGGCGGGCGGCATTGCTGGTCGCGGTCGGTTTGATGCCCGGTGATGTTGTCGTGACCGCCGAACCTATGTCGGATGATGTCGCCATCGCTTTCCTCGCGTGCTGTTGCGCAGACCTTACCTTCCTCGCCCTGTCGGCGAATTTGACTGATGCCGAATTGGCGCCGCTCATCGTGCGGAGTGCGGCGAAACGGATGCTGCGGACGATCCTGGTTCCCCATCCGGCCATATCCGATCTTCCTGTTCTGCCCCTCGCGCTGCCGGGTGTACCGCCCGATCATGCGGCCCATCGCCCAGCGCCCCACGACGCCGATGCGGTCTGCTGTCTCCGCACAACATCCGGGACGACGGGCGGGCCGACGAAGTTGGTCATCGCTTCGCATCACATGATTACCTGGCGACATGCGACGCCGGCGCCCGAGGAGACACCAGGCCTCTACTATTTCCCGCAGACGACCTTCTTCCCGGTCGCGGACTTCTGCTCGGTGTTCGCCGCCGGTGGCACAATTGTCCTTTCCCACGCGACGGAACCGGGTCGCATCGAAGCGGAGTTGGCAATGCACGATGTCGCGTCGCTCTGGACGGTGCCCGCCGTCATCCGGCTGCTCGTCGCGCAATCGCGGCCCTGCCCGGCGGGGCTCAGGCTCCGAGTGGTGCGCACCGGCGCCGCGCCGCTTGCATCCGATGTCGAGCGGGCGGTGGGGGAACGCTACGGCGCGCGGATCGTACAGAAATACGCGTCAACGGAGGGTGGCGCGATGATCGGCACGCCGCGCGACGGCGCACCGGCAGGGAGCATCGGCGCCCCATACCCCGGCGTCCGTGCGCGCCTCGTGGACGAGGCGGGGACGGATGTACCGGAGGGCGCGACGGGCGAATTGATTGTTCGTTCACCGGGCGTGATGATTGGCTACCTCGATGCACCGGAAGCGACCGCGCAGGCGCTCCGCGATGGCTGGCTCTGGACAGGCGACCTCGCGCGGCGGGACGCCGACGGCTTCTATTTCCTCGAAGGTCGGCGCGCGCTGCGCATCAATGTCGGCGGTCACAAGGTTGCGCCCGAGGAGGTCGAGGCGGTGCTGCTGCAACACCCGGGCGTGCGCGAGGTCGTCGTCCTCGCGATGCCGAACGCGGCACGCGGCGAGGTGGTACGCGCGGTGATCGTTCCTGCGGGGGAAGCGCCACCGATCAGCGCCCTGCGCCAGTTCTGCCGGGAACGGCTGACGGGCTACAAAGTACCGCGACAGTGGGAGTTCCGGGACGATCTGCCCCGCTCCCCACTCGGCAAGGTGCTACGACACCACCTCTGATATGCGACAATCGGGCGAGGCATGTATACGCGCGACAGAAGCGGAGCACGACCGATTCAAACCGCGGAGGCACGAAGGAAAGATCGAGGAAAGGAACTGGGGATGCAGATCGAAGTATTTCCGACCGGGCCGTTGCCGACGAATGCCTATCTCATCGCGGACGAGGAGACGAACGAGGCGTGGATCATTGACGCGCCGCCCGATTCCGCTGCCGTCGTACTGGCCGAGGCGAAGGAGCGCGGCTATACCGTCAACCTCGTCATCGACACGCATGGCCACTGGGACCACATCGCGGACAACGCGGCCATGCTGGCCGGGACAGGCGCGCCACTCCTGATCCATGAGGCGGACGAACCGATGATCCGCGACCCGCAGATGATGGGGAATTATATGCCGGACATCACGCCGACGAAGGCGGATCGCTACCTGAACGATGGCGACATGCTCCACCTCGGCCGGTACATTTTCACCGTCTGGCACACGCCGGGCCACTCGCCGGGCGGCGTCGTGCTGTATGAACCGACGACCAATACACTCATCGGGGGCGACACGCTCTTCCCGAACGGCCACGGCCGGATTGACATCCCCGGCGCGGATCAGGCCGCGATGCATCGCTCCCTCGCCCGCCTCGCCACCTTGCCGCCCGAGACAACCGTCTACACCGGCCACGGCGATCCGACGACGATCGGCGCGGAACTGCGATGGCTCTCCCAAATGGCGAGTCGCGAGTAACGGGGGACAGTGCCTTCTCGTTACTCGCGACTCGTTTGCAGATTGACGCACTCGGGGTCACGGGAAAGAGTGTTGGCATCGCGTCTTCTTCCCGATTCGGGACAGTTCCGCACGCTTTTCCCGATGCCGACACCCTGCGTCGCCTCCTGACCCGAGGCGAGGATCGTCGCATAGATGCGCGCCACCTCGGCATTGTTCCGCTCGCCATCGAAGTGCGTCCGCACGCGGCGCTCCCCCTTGACCGCCATCGCCATCGCCCGCGCCGGGTCATGCAATGCCTCAAGGATCGCTGTCGCCATCACGCGCGGCTCCTTCGCCGGCACGAGCCAGCCCGTCTCGCCGTGGACGATCAGGTCGGCTTGCCCACCGACGTCTGTCGAGATGACCGGCACCCGCGACACGAGCGCCTCTTTCGTCGTCCCCGCCACTCCCTCCGTGTGGGAAGGTTGCACCGCCAGGTCGAGGTCCGGCAGCAGTTCCGGCACATCGGCGCGCTCGCCGAGGAAGACAATCCGCTCCCCACACCGCGCCTTACCGTACGCGCGCACTCGCTTCTCGTACGCCATTGCGTCGTTCCAAGCCCCGCCGATGACGACGCCCATCACATCCGACCGCTCCTGCATGACAATCGCCAGCGCGTCGATCAAATCTTCGTGACCCTTCAGGCCGCGCCGTTGCCCGAGATACTGTTTCGGGGGATACATGATCCCCACCATGCCGACAAGCTTCGTCTCCGGCCCCACGCCGAGTTCCGCCCGCAGGACGCCTTTTGTATGGGCACGGGCATCGTCGAGATCCACACCGTAATCCGCGACGAAGAGCCGCGCGGCGGGGATGCCCGCCGCGCGGTAGCGCCGCTCGATGGCATTGGCGACGCCGATCCAGTAATCCCTGGGGCCTGCGGTGGCGATCTCCACTCGGCGGGAGAGCGGGTTCTCCAGATGGAGCAGCCCCGCGACTTGGAAGACGCGCGGGATCGGGTGATTTTTGCCGAGCGCCAGCCGCACCGCGACCGCTGTGCCAACGTGGTACAGATGGATAATGTCTGGATCGACGCGGGCCACCACGTCCCGAATCTCCTTGAAGACTCCCGGCATCGTCCATGGTCGCTTCACCGGCAAGTCGGCGACGAGCGTGTGGACGGTGGCGCCGACCGCCGCATACTCCGCGACCCGTGGTCCGCCTGCGGGCACGACGACATGCGCGGCGATGCCGAGCCGGACGTGATCGCGCACTTGCCGCACCGCCCACGGCGCGCCGACGGATGTCTTCGCCAGATACAAGACGCGCAACCTTTCATGCTTCGCGAGTACCATGCATATTTTCCTTTGCTTTTTCCTTCATCAAAATACGTTGTGCCGTTGCCACCGCCAAGTGGCCGCCGACCGGACGCGCGACACATCGTTCTCTTCCACAGAGAGTAAACCATATTTCCCTGAATAGGTATTACGTGTGAACCGACGGTAAAATGAAAGCCTTGTCATGTTGGTCGCCCATCTTCCACCATTCCGTCATACGGGCAGCGGAAATCGTCGCACAACGATCCCTGCCGCACAAAAGGATGATGCTCGACGCCACAGTCGGACGGAGTTATTGCGTGACGACGCGTTGATACCGTTTCTTCCCGGCACGCAAGAGCACGCCCTCCGCCGGGATGTCCGCCGCCGTCAAGGTACGATCCATGTCGTCAACGCGCTCGCCATCCAGGGACGCGCCACCTTGCGCCGCCAGTCGCCGTGCATCGCCCCTGCCCGTCGCCAGCCCCGCCCGCGTGAAGAGATCGGCGAGGGAAATGCCATCCTGAGCGCTCCCGGCGACGAAGTCCGCCGCCGGGATAACGGTCGTCGGGGCGGTTTCGAGCGCGCCCTCGCCGGAAAAGAGCGCGCGGGAGGTAGCCTGCGCCGCACGGGCCGCCACCTCGCCATGCGTCAGTTGCGTCGCCTCGAAGGCGAGCGTCTCCTTCGCCGGGCGGAGGTCCGCGCCCGCATGCTCCGTCAACCGCCGCACCTCATCCATCGGTAGAAAGGTGAAGAAGGCGAGGAACCGCGCGACCAGCGAGTCCTCAACGTTGATCCAGAACTGATAGTAGTCGTAGGGACTCATGTAGGCGGGGTTGAGCGAAAGGGCGTTGCCCGTGGACTTGCCCATCTTCTGCCCGGCGGCATCGGTGATCAGCGGCGTCGTCATCACGAACGCCTCGCCACCATCCGCCTTGCGGATCAGGTCCATCCCGCCGAGACAGTTGCTCCACTGATCGCCGCCGCCGATCTGTAGGATGCAGCCATCTTCCCGGTACATATGGAGAAAGTCGTACGACTGCAAGAGCAGGTAGTTGAATTCGAGGAAGGACAACCCCGTCTCCAACCGCGTCTTGTACGTCTCCATCGCCAGCATCTGATTAACAGAGAAGTACCGCCCGATGTCGCGCAAGAAGTCAATGTAGTTCAACTTCGTCAGCCAGGCCGCGTTGTCGAGCATGATCGCCTTGCCCGGAGCGAAATCGAGGTAGTGGCTCAGTTGCTCTTTGATCTTCGCGGCGTTGGCAGCGATTGCCTCCCTGGTCATGATCGCCCGGCCCGTCGCCCGCCCGGTCGGGTCGCCAACCATCGTCGTGCCGCCGCCAACGAGCGCAATCGGGCGATGCCCGTGCTGCTGGAAGTGCGCGAGGGCCATCACCTGCACGAGATGGCCGATATGCAGGCTGTCGGAAGTCGGGTCGAAGCCGCAATACAGCGTGATCGGCTTCTCCGTCGCCCGTCGCAGCCCCTCCATGTCCGACACCTGATTAACAAACCCCCGCTCCGAGAGCGTATCCAGCACACTCGTCGCCAAAACCGTCATCGCGTTTCCTCCTTCGGAAACCTAACCCCCGGCCCCTTCCCGCGAGGAAGGGGTGACTCATCGCAACGCCGTGATGTTCGCTGAACGCCCTAGCCTCTCAAAGGCTCGTTCCCCTTCCCCACACAAACAAAAACGCCGCCCCGAGAAGGGCGACGGAGCGTCGCGGTACCACCTTCGTGCGCGGGCGCGTCGCCACGCCCACCTCAGCGCCTGCGAACACAGACGCGGCCCGGTAACGGGGGCGACCGACCGACGATTCTCCGACGTTGTGCCGGACCGGGGAGGTAATTCGCGAGGGGCCATGTCCGCAGGCTCGCACCAACCGCCTGCTCGCTGCATGGACGAAAAGCCCCGCTACTGCGGTCCCCGACGTCGTTATTGCCGAGTATGCGACAAAATCGCCGCCCGCACAAGGGCGCAACGGCGCGATCGAAGCGCGGGTGATTGCTGCTTCCCTTGTATACTCGTCGTGGGCATACGAGACTACATGGAGGCGTTTATGGCAGCATCGGATAGTGATCGCATCACGGTTGTCGAGAGCGACATCACGACGCAGCGGGTAGACGCGATTGTCAATGCGGCGAATACGTCGCTGCTCGGTGGCGGCGGGGTGGACGGCGCGATCCACCGCGCGGCGGGGCCGGGGCTGCTTGCGGAATGCCGGACACTCGGCGGCTGCCCGACGGGCGAGGCGCGGATCACGCAGGGCTACAACCTGCCCGCCCGGTGGGTGATCCACACCGCCGGCCCCGTCTGGCACGGCGGCACGCACAACGAGGACGAACTCCTGGCGCGCTGCTACCGCAGTTGCTTCGCCCTCGCCGCACAGCACGCCGTCCGCACCATCGCCTTCCCCGCCATCAGCACCGGCATCTACGGCTTTCCATTGGAACGCGCCACCCGCATCGCCATCGCCGAAACAACGCGCTTCCTCGCGGAGAATGCGGATGTAGAAGAGGTGCGCTTCGTCTGCTTCGGCGCGGAGACATACCGCGTCTATCTCGCGGCCGTTGCTGAATCTGCGCTGTGACAACGACGTTGACATTATTCGAGCACGAGAGCAAGCCGTTTTCTTGGTCTGACCGCGATCTTGTGACGTTCGAGCGATTGCGACGGACACTCGGCGTTGATGTAGTCCGCGCCACGATTCGCAACGGTGAGCGCGCCATTCAAGCGGCACAGCATGTCGGCGTCGTTCGCCTGGGGCACCGCGCGGTGCAGATACTGCCTAGGATGTATCGTGCGAATGACGCGGCACCGGAGCAGCAGCGCGCACATGAGGCGACGCGGAATTTGCTCCACTTGCTGGCGTATGCCGGTCAACTACCAATCCGCGAACATGAGATCGCGCCACTGATGCGCCGCGATTCGGACTGGTTCGAAATCCTCACGCACCTGTTCGCGTCTCATCTCATGGAGGAATGGCAACGCGGCGCATCCCGCAATTATCAAACCATCGAGGCGGAATTGCCGGTACTGAAAGGAAAATGGCGGATTACCGAACAACTTCGCCGCCCCGAACGCAAGCACATCTTCGCCGTCGCCTATGATGAGTTCACCGCCGACAACCCGCTCAATCGCGTCTTCCGCTACGTTGTCGAACAGCTCTGGCGCCTCACCCGCGACGCGAGCAACCGCCGCTTGCTTGGCGATCTGCGGCAATGGATGGATGAGGTGACGCTGCTCTCCTCGGTGAACGCCGCAGACGCCAGCCCAACGATGCTGACACGGCTCAATCAGCGATACACCCCGCTCCTCGATCTCGCCCGCCTCTTCCTCGATGGTGGCGCACTTCAACTCGCGGCGGATGACCTGACGACTTTTGCGTTCGTCTTCGACATGAACCAACTCTTTGAAGCGTTCGTCGCCAACTTCATCCGTCGTCACCGCGAAGAAATCCTGCCACCTGCGCTGAGCGAATGTGATATGTTGATGCAATCACGCGGCGCGACTTGCTTCCTTGCCCGGACGAGCGGCAAGCCAGTCTTTCAACTCCGGCCCGACGTCGCTTTCCGCAATGACACGGGATTCCCACTTCTGATCGACACGAAGTACAAGCGCCTCAATGCGACAGATACCAAATTTGGCGTATCGCAAAACGACTTTTATCAAATGTATGCATACGCACATCGCTATCGTTGTCCGCGTGTGCTCCTTCTCTATCCGCAAACGGCAGAGACGCTTGAGCTACTCCGCAAGAATTTCATGCTAACGGAGGGTGTCAGCACGATAACTGTTGCGAGCCTCGACGTATGCAGAGACCTAGACAAACGCAGCAGACGGGAGGACTTGGCGAGAGAATTGAATGATATTATGAAGCAAGCGGTGGACTCCCTCTAAACGATAAGGAGAAGTGTGTGCCATTTCCACACCGTATAGACCTTGGGCAAGCAATAATCGAGGAGATTCGGAGCCGCGGAGGGTCTGCTAGACCAAAAGACCTATATGAACCGTTGGCAATAAGATTCGGTTTAACACAGCAAGAACGACAAATTAGGCGCCCAAAATCTGGTGACATCGCTTGGGAAAATGAAGTGCGCTTTGCGCGCCAAGATCTCCGAGATGCAGGCAGGTTGGTTGGTGAACGTGGCATATGGCGACTCCCATTGGAGAGCGGGAGCAGTATCCCAGTGGTTCCTTGCCCTCCCCCAGCCCCTACGCCCTCTCATATCCAAACGCTGATTCGCGTGTTCGCGCTGACCCGCAATGTGCTTTTGTACGGTCCACCCGGTACGGGTAAGACCTTCTCGGTCCTCGCATTTGCGAATTACTTTACCGATTCATCGAGAGTTGCATTTGCGACGTTCCATCAATCGTTCGCGTATGAGGAATTCATCGAAGGGTTGAAGCCCTACAACGACGTAGACGGACAGATTCGCTACGCAGTGATGGACGGAGTATTTAAGCGAATTTGCGAACAGGCCGCAGATGATCCTGATGGACGTTACTTGCTTGTCATTGATGAGATCAACCGCGCGAACATTGCCAAGGTTTTCGGCGAACTCATTACCCTGATCGAGGACGATAAGAGGCTGGGACAAGAGAATGAGTTGCAAGTAACCTTGCCGTACTCACCCAAACCCTTCGGCGTACCAAGTAATCTGGTCATCCTCGGCACGATGAACACAGCCGACCGCTCCATCGCCTTGCTTGATCTCGCGTTACGGCGGCGATTCACATTTGTCGAGTTGATGCCCGATCCATCACTCCTCGGTACGGTGTCAGATGTAAATCTTCCTGTGTTGCTTACGCGACTCAATCAGCGGGTTACTGCGCTCCTCGACCGCGATCACCAGATAGGGCATAGTTACTTGATGGGTATTGAGAGTACCGATGAACTGCGCTTCGCGTGGTATCACCGCGTCGTGCCACTCCTGCAAGAATACTTCTACAATGACGGCGAGCGATTGAAGGCAGTCCTCGGAGCGGCGTTCGTCAGCGAGCAGAAACAAGACGGAAAGCTGTTCGATGCTCCGCCCGAGAGTTTCGACGCGGACGCGCCTCGATATGACATCCGCCAATTCGATGGCGACGATCAAGGCTTCCTGAATGCGCTCCGCACACTGTCAGGCGTACCAACAGAGACGAACGAAACGCCTGCATAACTCCGGGAAGGGATAGCTATGAGCAGCACGCAAGGGTCGGAAATCGTCATCATCGGCGGGGGCGTGATCGGGTGCGCGATTGCCTATGAGTTGGCGGTGGCGGGGGAGCGGGTGACGCTGCTCGAACGGAACGCGCTGGCGCAGGAGGCGTCGTGGGCTTCGGCGGGGATCATCTCGTCGCCGGGGCCGGGGAGCGGGGAGTTCGGGCTGCGCTCCTTCCGCCGCTATCCCGCGCTGATCGCCGCTGTCGAGGAAAGCGCCGGGATGCGCGTCGGCTGGAATCAGACGGGCGAAACCGCCCTGATCGGCGCGGACAACGACCCGCGCCCCTTGCAGGATACGATGGAGTGGCAGCGGCAGCACGGGTTGCACGTCGAGTGGCTGGAAGGCGCGGCGCTCCGCGAGCACGAACCCGTCCTGTCCCCACAGATCACGGCAGCGATCTACGAGCGCGACGCGGGCAGTCTGCGCGTCCACCTGATGGCCCAGGCGCTCGCCCGCGCCGCCACGAACCACGGCGCGACAATCCGCGAGTACACGCCCGCGCTCGGCCTCGAAACGACCGGCGACCGCGTGACCGGCGTGCGGACGTCCGAGGGCATCATCGGCGCGGATGTCGTCGTGCTGGCGGCGGGGGCGTGGAGCAAGGGGATTGGCGACTTGGCGGGCCTCACGGTGCCGACGATCCCGGTTCACGGCCAGATGCTGGCGCTCGCCGACCCACCCGTGCCGCTACGGACGGTCGTTGCGGGCGGCGGCATGTACCTCCTGCCTCGCGCAGACGGCACGATCGCCGTCGGGGCGACCGTGGACGACACCGGCTTCGCCAAGCGCGTCACACCGACGGGGATCAATGCACTGATCGCGTTAGTGGAGCAGTTCGCGCCGTCGCTCAATGGGGCGCGGCTCGTGCAGACGTGGTCCGGCCTCCGGCCCGGCAGCGCGGACGGCTCGCCGATCATCGGTCTTGCGCCACACCGCGACGGCCTTTGGATCGCCACCGGCCACTTCCGGGGCGGCGCGCTGCTCGCGGCGGCAACGGGCGAACTCGTTTCTGCCGGCATCCGCAGCGGCACGGTTGACCCACTGCTTGCCCCCTTCACTCCCGCCCGCTTCGCCTGAAGCCTACGCTACGAGAGAAAAGCGACGTACTATCGTCCGCTAGGTTCGGGAAAGTTTTGACGTGTGCGGAAATGAAACCCTTTCGCGCTCCTTGACGTGTTACGATAGAGTGTGTATAACGTACACTCGTACAACACTGTTTTACTCGCGTCTACTATTACGTGGGCGGCGATGTTGGGCGGGGAAGAAAGGGGCAACGAGGAGATGGCCGTTCGCGACCAGGTCCAACTACTACTCTGGCGCGCAGGGCTTGGCGCGACGCCCGCGCAGGTGGATGCCGCCGCCTCGCCTGGCTACGTGCAGGCAGTAGAAAATGTGGTCACCGCAACGAACACACCCGCCTCGCCCCCCTGCCGCCCTGGCCGGCGCAGTTACCGCCGAACGCGACGCCGGAGCAGAAGATCGCCTACAGCCAGGCGATCAACGACGCGAACAACCAGGGCATGACGACGATCACGAACTGGTGGGCCAACCTCCTGCGCACGAGCGACGCGCCGTTGCAGGAGCATCTCGCCCTGTTCTGGCACAACCACTTCGCCACATCGAACGACAAAGTCCGCCGCCCGCCGTACATGCTGGGGCAGAACACGTTGTTCCGCTCGCTCGGCGCGGGCAAGTTCGAGGACCTCCTGGTCGCCGTCTCCAAAGACCCGGCGATGTTGATCTGGCTGGACAATCAAACGAACGTCAAGGCGCACCCGAACGAGAACTGGGCGCGCGAGGTGATGGAACTCTTTACCCTCGGCATCGGCAACTACACCGAAAGCGACGTGCGCGAGGCGGCACGCGCCTGCACCGGCTGGACGCTCTCCTACGATGGCGTCGTCGCGTTCGACACCAGCCGCTTCGATAGCAACCCGAAGACGATCCTCGGCCAGACCGGCAACTTCAATATGGACGCCTTTTCTCACATGCTCGCCACGCACCCGGCGACCGCGACGCATATCTGCACCAAGCTCTTCGCCTGGTTCTGCGGCGATGCGCCGACCGCCAGCAACCTCACGCCGCTGCTCAATGCCTGGAACGCGACCAGTGGCGAAATCCGCAGCGTGCTCCGCGCGCTTTTTTTGAGCGATGCCTTTTTGCCCGCTAACGCGACAACCGCACACATGAAGAACCCCATCTCCTGGACCTTCGGCCTCCTGCGCGGCCTCGGCCTCACCGCGACGGACGCCACCGTCGTGAATGCCCTGAGCGCGCAGGGGATGCCGCTCTTCCGGCCGCCGAATGTCGGCGGTTGGCCGACGGGCACTGCCTGGATCAGCCCCGACGACCAACTGCTGCGCTACAACCTCGCGGGCCAATTCATCGCGACAGCAACCATTTTCGCGGGACAGGCGACGAGCGCGTTCCTCGCGCAACTCGCGGACCAACTCGGCGGTATCGTCATCCCCGCCGATGTTCAGACGAAACTCCTGACACTCGGCAGCGGCACGGACGGCCAGCGCGCTGTCGCCCAGGTCGTTTTGGCCGGCCCGGATTATCAGGCATGGTAAGTGGGAAGTAGTCAGTAGTAAGACCCCAGCACTCAATCCTCAATCCTCAGTCTTCAGTCCTCAGCACTCTTAAGGAGCGCAGCGCCGATGACCTATGAACGCGAACCTTTCGTCGGCTCCCGCCGCCAGTTCCTCAAGTACGGCGCGGGCAGCGCCCTCGGCATCGGGCTGACGGCAACGGGCATCCCCTTGTTTCGCGGCTTCACGAGCACGGCGAGCGCCGCGCCCGCCACGACGCCGAATCTCGTGACGACGGGCTACAGCGTCCCGGCCGACCCGGCGGCGCGCACGCTCGTCGTCCTCCAACTCGGCGGCGGCAATGACGGCCTGAACACCGTCATCCCCTATAAGGACCCGCTCTACGCCCAACTGCGCCCGACGATCGGCCAATCAGCGACCGCCGTGCTGCCGATCTCCGATTCGCTCGCCCTCCATCCCAATCTCGGTGGCCTGCATGGCCTCTGGGACGCGGGCAATCTTGCCGTGGTCGAGGGGGTTGAGTATCCGACGCCGAACTTCTCCCACTTCCGGGGCACGGAGATCTGGATGACGGCGGACGATCAGAATGTCGGCTCGCTCGGCTGGCTTGGCCACGCACTCGACCACCTTTCCAATCATCCCTCCCTTGTCGCCGCGTCGTTGGGCGTTACCACGCCGCGCGCCCTGGTCGGCATGCAGCCGACGAATATCGCGCTCGGCGGCTCGCTCAGCGGCTTTGTCTACCGGCCCGTCGGTCGCGTTGATCCGGGCGCAGTTTCGGCGATCTACGACTACATGAACACCGTCACCCCCGCCGCGAGCCGCTACAAGAAACTCGTCACGGCGAGCCACACAATCGCGCAGGACGCGATGGCGGGTGTTGCAAAAGCGGCGAGTGGTTACACACCGGCGGTGAAGTACCCGAACTCGCAACTGGCGGCGGGATTGCAGACGATCGCGCAACTGATCCACGGCAATGTCGGCGCGCGGGTGCTCTATCTGGCAACGGGCGGCTTCGACACGCACTCGAACGAGCGCGGCACGCACGACGGCCTGATGCAGACGCTCGGCGACGGCCTCGCCGCCTTCTGGCAGGACCTCACGGCGCACGGCCACGCGGAAAGCGTCGCCCTGATGACCTTCTCGGAGTTTGGTCGCCGCCCCGGCGAAAATGCCTCGCGCGGCACCGACCACGGCAGCGCGGCGCCGCTCTTCGTGATGGGCGGCGCGATCAAGGGCGGTGTATACGGCGCCGCGCCGAACCTTGCCAGCCTCAACAACGGCAATCTGGCGGTGCAGCACGATTTCCGCGAGGTCTACGCGGCGCTCTTGCAGAACTGGCTCGGCTTCACCGAGTCGGACATCCTGCCCTACGGGCCGTACCAGCCCTTGCCGCTGTTCGCCCCGCCCGCGCCACTCGCCGCGCCGCCACCGCGCCCGACCCCCCCCCCCCCCGCCGGGAC
>JBBRLR010000050.1:0-31483 GCA_038231255.1 Thermomicrobiales bacterium
CCGAGACGGGGTGCTCGACCTGGATGCGGGTGTTCATCTCCATGAAATAAAAACGCACATCGCCGTCCATCAGGAATTAGAGCGTGCCCGCGCCGCTATATTTCAGTTCTTTCGTGCAGCGCGCCGCCATGTCCCACAATGTTTGCCGCTGCTTCGCCGACAAACCCGGCGCGGGCGATTCTTCAAGCAGTTTCTGGTGCCGCCGCTGGAGCGAGCAGTCCCGCTCGCCGAGGATGACGACCTTGCCCTCGCCGTCCCCCAGCACCTGTACCTCGATATGGCGCGGCGCTTCGAGGAACCGCTCGACATACATCTCGCCGTTGCCGAACGCCGCCTCCGCCTCCGCCCGCGCGAGGGGCAGCACGCGCTCCAGTTCGGATTCGGAGCGCACGATGCGCATGCCGCGGCCCCCACCGCCCGCCGCCGCCTTGAGCATGACCGGGAAGCCGATCCGGCGCGCGGCGCGCAGCAGATCGCCGTCGTTGGTGGCGGGCGTTTCGAGGCCGGGGAGGATCGGTAGCCCGGCGCGGCGCATCGTTTCGCGCGCCGCCGCTTTGTCCCCCATCCGCGCAATCGTCTCGGCACGTGGCCCGATGAAGGTGATGCCCAGTTCCTCGCACATCTCCGCCATGTACGCGTTCTCGGCGAGGAAGCCGTACCCCGGATGGATCGCATCGCAGCCCGTCAGTTGCGCCGCCGTGACGATGCGTGGCCTGCTGAGATACGACTGCGCCGCCGGCCCCGGCCCGATGCAGACCGCCTCGTCCGCCAGTTGCACCGGCAGCGATTCCCGATCCGCCTCCGAATACGCGACCACCGCCGGCAACCCCAGGTCCCGGCAGGCGCGCAAAATCCGCAGCGCAATCTCACCCCGGTTCGCGATCAATACCTTCTGCAACATTGGCGGCTATTCCCTCACCTGTCGTGATGACGATGAGCGCAGAGGACATAGAGATCGCAGAGATCGCAGAGGAAATCAGGAATGGACCCAGAATCGCTTCTCTGTTCTTTCTCTTCTCCGTGGTCTCGGTGTTCTCTGCGATCTCTGTGCTCGGTTCGGTTCCGGCAGGGCATGGAAACGGGCGGCTGTGACACCGCCCGCGTCGTTCTGCATAGTCTATGTTACCGCATCACCATGCCGCCGTCTACCGGCAGGACCGTGCCGGTCATGTACGCGGCAGCCGGCGAGGCGACGAAGGCAACGACTCCCGCGACATCGTCCGGCGTGCCGAGGCGACCCATCGGCACCTGTTCGAGGATTTTGCCGCGCAGGTTTTCTGGGATCGCGTTGGTCATCTCCGTCGCGATGTAGCCGGGCGCGATGGCGTTGACGGTGATGCTGCGCCCGGCCACTTCGCGCGCGACAGACTTCGTGAAGCCGATCAGGCCCGCCTTCGCGGCGGCGTAGTTCCCCTGCCCCGCGTTGCCGATCAGGCCGACGACGCTTGAAATGTTGATGATCCGCCCGCTCCGCTTCCTGAGCATCGGCCGCAGGGCGGCGCGCGTCGTGTAGAATGCGCCCTTCAGATTCGTGTCGAGCACGGCGTCCCAGTCCTCGTCCGTCATCCGCATCAGCAGTTGATCCCGCGTGATGCCGGCGTTGTTGACGAGCACGTCAATCCTGCCGTACTGCTGGATCGCCGTCTCGATCAACCGCTCGGCGTCGTCGCGGTTGCTCACGTCGCCCTGCACGAGCGTCGCCTCGCCGCCCGCCTCGGTGACGGCCTTCGCCGTCTCCTGCGCCGCCGCCTCGCTCCCCCGGTAGTTGACGATCACCGCCGCCCCATCCCGCGCGAACCGCACCGCCACCGCCCGACCAATCCCCCGACTCGCCCCCGTGACGACGACGATTTGCCGCTCCATTTCGCTTGCCATTGCTTCTCCAATTCTATAACTCTCGGGTAGGCCATTGCTCCGATGATAAACCGAGATTGGCCATCGTCATAAGATCAAAATCGTAGAGATCCTCTTGGCCTCGACATACCTGCTGAATGAATCGGGCCGCACAGATACGTTCCTGTGTAACGAGACTCCCCATGTACTTGGCGCGGGAAGATATCACGCCGCGTACGGAACCATACCGCTTCAGGTGGGCTTTCCAATAAACGCAAGATTGTGGACGCATGCATCCTTTTCCTCGGTGCATGGGCGAACCCATGACGCGGCAACTTGTTGATATACGTTTTCGATCGCATAACCTTCGCATTCATAAAACATCTCGTTTGTATTAGCGTGCAAGTAATGCATCGCTCGTTTGCGTTTGCGCCTCTTTGTATGTGCGTTTGATGAGGCCGCTGAGGACATTGCCGGGGCCGATTTCGAGGTAGTCGGTGACGCCCGCGTCGCGCATCGTCTCGACGGCGCGCACCCACTGGACGGGCGAGAAGATGTGGTTAATCAACTCGACACGCAGGTCGGCGGCGGTGGCGAGGGGCTGGCCGTCTACATTCGCCATGATCGGCACGGCGGGGTTGGTGATCGTGGCGGCTTCGAGGAGCGGTGTGAGGGCGTCGGCGACGGGGCGCATCAGCGAGGTGTGAAAGGCCGCCGAGACGGGCAGCATGATCGCCCGGCGCGCGCCGCGCTCCTTGGCGAGGGCGGCAGCGCGTTCGACATCCTCCTGTCGCCCGGCGATCGTCACCTGCCCCGGCGCATTGATATTCGCGACCTCGACATTCGCCTCCGCCGCGAGCGCCTGCACCGCCTCGGTTTCCATACCGAGGACGGCGACCATCGCGCCGTGCCCGAACTCCTGCATCAGTTGGCCACGCCGCCGCACGAGGCGCACGGCCTCCGCGAAGGGTAATGCTCCCGTACAGACCGCCGCCGAATACTGGCCGAGGCTGTGCCCGGCGGCGAACACGGCATCCGGCAATAGCCCGCGCCGCTTGAGCGCCTCGAACTGGACGACGCTGACGAGCAGGATCGCGGGCTGCTGCGTGTCCGTCTGCTGGAGCGTGGTCTCCGGGCCATTCCAGATGATCTCGCTCAAGGCGAAGCCGAGGGCGTCGTCCGCCTCCTCGAAACGCCGCCGCGCCTCCGGTTCGGCGCCTGCCAGCGCCTTGCCCATGCCGACCGTCTGCGAGCCTTGCCCCGGAAAGACCCATGCCGTCGCCGTCACGCGCTCACCCCTTCCGCTCCCCGGCCCCAGCGGATCACCGACGCGCCCCACGTTAGCCCGCCGCCGAAGGCGACGAGCAACAGGTTCGTGCCCTCGTGCAGCAGCCCCTGATTGGCGGCCTCGGAGAGCGAGATCGGGATCGTTGCGGCGGAGGTGTTGCCGTACTTTTCAATATTCACCCATACTTTGTCGCGTGGGAGGTCGAGCCGCTTCGCTATCGCCTCGATGATGCGCAGGTTCGCCTGATGCGGGATCAGCATGTCTATCTCGCGGAAATGCATGCCCGCGCGCGCAATCGCCTCGATTGCCGCATCGCCCATCGTTCGCACCGCGAATTTGAAGACTTCGGAGCCTTCCATCGCGATGTACTGCTCGTTTCGGTCAATCATCTCCTGCGTCACGGGCAACGTACCCACGGCGGGGGCTTTGAGGAGATCGGCGCCGCCACCGTCTGCGCCGAGCGTCATCGAAAGCAGGCCGCGCGGCTGGTCGCTCGCTTCGAGGACGACCGCACCACCGCCGTCGCCGAAAAGGATGCAGGTGCGACGGTCGGTGTAGTCGGTCAGGCGGGTGATCGTTTCCGCGCCGATGACGAGGATGCGGGAATAAACGCCCGTACGGATGAACTGCGTCGCGGTGCCGAGGGCGTAGATGAAGCCGGAGCAGGCCGCGCCGATGTCGAAGGCGGGGATACGCGTCACACCGAGTAATTTCTGAACGATGCACGCGGTACTGGGGAAGAAATAGTCCGGCGTGGCGGTGGCGACGATAATCAGGTCGAGGTCGGTCGGATCGAGATTGGCAACGGCGAGCGCCTTGCGACCTGCCTGCGCCCCGATCGTCGCGGTGGTCTCGTCCGGCGCGGCGATGCGGCGCTCGCGGATACCGGTGCGCGACATGATCCACTCGTTGTTGGTCGCCACCATCCGTTCAAGGTCGGCGTTGGACAGCACCCGCTCAGGCAGGTAGTGGCCCCAGCCGGTGATCGCCGCATACCGCTCGCGTTGTTCCGCCATGCCCGCGCCCCCCTTCCCGTTCGCATCCATCGCTGCTGCGCGTAGCATACCAAAGGAGCGCGTCGCGCCGCTCGGTCCGCAGCAACAGTGCGACATCATCGGCATATCATCGTCTGCCCGTTGTATTCCGCCGAAAGTTGCTGTACATACATTCAGTCGCTCGCTCACATCGGTATGGATTTTACCGAAATGGCGAGTGCACGACAGGAGGGTGCGATGCGGACACGGGCTTGGTGGGTAGCGCTAATTGGCGTAATGGTGGCGCTGTGCATGGTGACGAGCGTCAGCGCGGCGACAACGACGTACACAGACCCGCAAGGGCGATTCTCGTTCACGGTTCCCGATGGCTATCGGAAAACCGATTCCGCAGGCGCGCTGGTTGCCTACTACTCGCCAACGTACGCAGGCGCGAACGTGAATGTCGGCGCGGCCAATGGGGTAGCCGAAGCAAATCTTGATGATACTGCGGCGGCGATCCTCAAGACGCTCAAAGATACTTTCAAAGATTTCCAGGCGGGGCCGAATGGCGTTCAGTCGGCTACCGTCGCGGGGAAGCCCGCTCGACGCTACGAATACACCGCCACGGTTGGTGATGTCCATGGGCATGGCGTCCAATATCTCGTGGTAAACGGTAGCACGGGGTATTTCATTACGCTCACTGCGTCCGATGCGGACTTCGCCGGATTCGTGAAGGAATCAATGATTATCCTCGACTCATTCACCTTCCTCACCGGCACGAGCGCCGGGACGGCGACGACCACCCCTCCCGCAGGTAATTCTCCAGCAGTGACCGGCCCCGTCGGCTCCGGCACCGGCAATTCGAGCGGACCGAGCGGTAACGCCGGTAGCAGCGCGCCGACGACCTCGACGTCCACCACACCCGGTGTCCTGCCCGCCTACTTCATTCGCCGTCTCGGCGACGGATAACTGGAACCAACCCGGGCGGCACGAAAGCAAAAATGGGAGTGGTCGTCGCCACTCCCATTTCATTTGTTTGCGTTATCCCACAGGGCGATTATTGCTCCGTGCGGCGGGTGCGCTGCTTGATCTCGATGATCTGGTTGCCGCGATACTGGCCGCACGTCGGGCAGACGTGATGCGAGCGCATATACGAGCGGCAGTTCGGGCAGACCACGAGATGCACCGGTGCGATATGATCGTGGCTACGGCGCGATCCGCGCTTTGAGCGCGAAGTACGAAACTTCGGTACGGCTCCCATGCGTTTGCTCTCCTATCGTCGCAACGAAAAACCCGCGTTCGACACGCGGGCCTTCGCGTCAATCGCCCGTCGTCCGGGCATGATAGCCTATCCGTTCTCATCCTGCAAGAGCGTTCCGAGGACCGCGAACGGATTGGCCGGTTCGTCGGCCGTCGTCTCATCGAGCAGGACCGGCTCGGTGCCCGGCTTGACCGGCTGCATTGGCAGCGCGACGAGCAGCACCTGCCGAAGCGGCTCGCGCAGATCAATCTCGTGGTTGTCCTCGACCGGGAAGACCTCCGGTTCATTGTCGGGGTCGTCTTCGTAGTGGATTGGCCGGCCCGTCGAAATATCAGTTGCCGGGCGGAACTGCTCGGCGAACTCGGACTCGACAGGCTGGGGGAAGATGTCCAGCGTCCGCACGCATTCCAGATCCACATCCGCGCGCACGATCCCCTCGGCGAGTACGCCCGCGCCGACTCGCAACAGTCGAAATTCGGCATGGACGGATCGTGCGACCAGATCGCGGTCGAGATCGAGCGACGGCAGATCGAGAATGTACCGTCGCGTCCGGCCCATCGAGTCGCTTTTCAGATAATCCACGATATTGATCGTCGTGTCAGTGAGATGTTCCGCTGGTCCTGGCATCGTTCGCCTCCGGGCGCCGGGATGCGACCCGCCTGTTGATCGCTTTATCGCGCGGCAACCGCCCGATGAGCGCGTGATTAAACCGACAAAGTATAACGCCCCGCGCATCGTTTCGCAATAGTTTCGCCACCTAAACCGCAACAAATCGCCGCATGATTACTGCCACGAAGCCACGATCTATCTTCGTACGTACGCGGCAGCGGGCTTGACAGATACGAACATATGTTCTATACTATGTACCGGACATACTGCACCGGCACAATCAGGGAGGCGACGCAACATGATGGACGAACAGCGGGCGTTGGCACTGTCGCGTCTGTACATCGAGGAGCGCATCGCGGCGGCCGAAAAGGCGCAAATGCTCCGCGAGATTGGCACGCGGCGCACGTATCTCGCGGGAGCCATGACTTGGACAGGTAGTGTCCTCGTGCGGATTGGGCGTCGGTTGGAATCGTTCGGCGGCGCGGCGCACGCTGGCCCCGCGTTCGAGATACGGCGTGCGGTTTAGATGGACGCGATAGCAGTGAGTTTCAATGTGTTGGCGCTCTTAGGATTGGAGCCGGCCTCCACCGGCGCCATGCGAAAGGTCGGCAGTATGGAAGCCAAAATCGCGCTCATCACGATCCTCACCGACGATGTGCCCCGGCTTGTCGCGTTTTACCGCGAGGTGCTCGGCTTCGTGGCCGAGAACCCGAGGGACGATATGACGGAATTCGTCAGCGAGGGTGTCCGATTTGCGGTCTGCAATCGCGCGGAGTTGGTGGAAGCGACGCATCACCCCAGCTTCAGCGAACCGCCGCGCGGGCAGGCGTTCGAACTCGCCTTTCCCTTGCCGACACGGGACGATGTGGACCGCGCCTACGCGGAGATCACCGCGAGCGGCGCAACACCTATCCAGCCGCCGGCGACGATGCCATGGGGCCAGCGCACCGCCTTTTTCGCCGACCCCGACGGCAATATCCACGAACTCTTCGCGGACTGACCGCTTTTATTCCCCGTACACTCCCCCTTCCCCAAGCGCACCGGTCTCCCCGCCGGTGCGCCCCCTTTTTCCCTATCCCCACCCTCTCCTTCGTAAGGGCGGCTTACGCCGTGACGGTGAACTGCGCCGTCTTCGCCAGTTTGCCGTCGAGGAAGACCTCCGCCTTGTACTGGCCGATGGGCCACGGCGTTGCTCCGCGCGGGACGGATCCGTAGAGGAGCGGAATTGTCGTTATCAATTCCGCCTCACCGAACGTCTGACCGGTGACGCGATTTTTCGTCGCGCCGTCTGTTGCGTCCACGATTGTCCAAAGAATCTTGACATCCGGGTTGCCTTTGGCGGTACTCAGATGAATCACTGCGTAGAAGATCGGATCAGACGACTTGAATGCGTCTGTGACATCCACGGCCTTGTTGTCCTGAAAGTTGTGCGCGAACTCGATCTTGCTGACCGACGGGCGTAACGTCGCGAAATACACCACAGCCGCGACAATCCCGACGACAAGCAGCGCGCCGACCACACCGACAATGGCCCACGGAAAACGCCGCTTCTTCGCGATGGGCACTGCGCCATAATCGGACCCGGAACCGGGCTGACCGTACGGCGCATTCGAATAGGGCGGTGGCCCCGGTGCGTAGGGTTGGCCCGGCGGTGGAAACGTCTGACCGGGCGGCATTTCAGGCGGAGGCGCTCCATGTGGCGCTCCGTACGGCGGCGCACCGTATGAAGCACCCGGTGGTGGGTACGCGGGCTGTGGTTGCGGCGGAAATCCGCCATACGGCGCAGCACCAGGCGGCGCACCCGGTGGGTATCCAGGGGGCGGCGATTGCCCTTGCTGCGGCCACACTGAACTCCCCTGATCGTTCACCCCGGCCCCCTCACACGCCGCCCTGTTCGAGGTAGCGCATCGTCGTTCGCACCATCATCTCGACGCCGATGGCGAGGCAGCGTTCGTCTATATCGAAGCGCGGGTGATGATGACCCCAGACTTTGCCGCTCGCCTCGTCGCGCGACCCGACCCAGAAGAAGCAGGAGGGTGCGTGATACGTAAACTCCGAGAAATCCTCGCCTCCCATCGTGCGTGGGCCATTGAACACCTTGTCCGCGCCAACGACCTCCTGCGCGACGGATTCCACGAGCGACGCCATCCGGGGTTCGTTAACGGTCGGCGGCACGACGCGGCGCATTTCGACCTCCGCCGTCGCGCGCATCCCGGCGGCGATTGTTTTGACGAGCGCGGGGAGCCGCGCCGCCAACTGGTCGCCGACTTCCAGATCGAAGTAACGCGTCGTACCATTGAACGTCGCCGTGTCCGCGATGATATTCGCCGCCGTGCCGCCCGCGTGCAGCGTCGCCACGGTGAGGACGGCGGGCGCAATCGGGGCCACTTCGCGGCTGACGAGCGTTTGGAGCGCATTGACGCACGCGACCGCGACGACCAGGGCGTCCACCGTCTCATTCGGCATCGCGGCGTGCCCACCCTTACCCTGAATCTTCACATCGAAGACATCGCCGCCCGCCATCATCGGGCCGGGAAAGACCGTGATCGTGCCGAGCGGCACGTCCTGCATGACATGCAGCCCAATTGCCGCATCCACATGCGGGTTATCGAGCACGCCCGCCGCGACCATCTTCCGCGCGCCGCCCCGCCCCTCTTCGGCAGGCTGGAAGCAGAAGACGACCGTGCCCGCCAATTCGTCGCGATGCCGCATCAGGAGGCGCGCGGCGGAAAGCAGGATCGCCGTATGCGCATCGTGGCCGCAGGCGTGCATCGTCCCCGCCGTTTGGGAGCGGTACTCGACCGCGTTCTCCTCCTCGATCGGCAGTGCGTCCATGTCCGCGCGCAGCAGGATCGTCTTGCCCGGCTTGCCGCCGCGCAGCACCGCCTTGACGCCCGTCACCGCGATGCCCGTCTCGATCTCATCGAAGCCGAGTGCGCGCAGCCGCTCGACGATGATGCCGCTCGTGCGCACTTCCTCCAGCCCCATCTCCGGGTGCATGTGGAAATCGCGCCGCGTCGCGATCAATTCCGGCTCCCACTCCGCGATCTCGTCTCGCACCATCGTTGTCGTCACCATCGTTGTTCGTCTCCCCGCTCATTCGCGTTCATTCAGTGGCGCGATCATACCACCGCATCGGACGCGCGATGGTAGGATCATGCATGGGCCAACAGATCGGGAAGCGCGGAAGGAGCCTATCATGATGCACGGCACGACGGGGCGGCGGATGAAACTGGGCACGATGCCCTCGTTGAAGGAAGATTCCCTGAACGGCGGGAAGCCGAGTTACAAGCAGATCGAGGCGATGGCGATGGCGGCGGAGGCGGCGGGCTTCGACTCCTTCTGGCTCGCCGACCATGTGATGTTCCGCTCGCCAGATGGGGAGAATATCGGCTGTTGGGAGTGCTTCACCTTCCTCAGCGCGCTCGCCGCCGTGACGACCCGAATCGCCCTCGGGCCACTCGTTGCCTGCACGTCGTTCCGCAACCCTGCGCTCCTGGCGAAGATGGCGGACGCGCTCGACGAGATTAGCGGCGGGCGGTTTATCCTCGGCCTCGGCAGCGGCTGGAACGAGCCGGAATACACGATGTTCGGCTGGCCCTTCGATCACCGCGTCGGGCGGTTCGAGGAGGCGATGCAGATCATCGCGCCGCTGCTGCGTGACGGCAGGGCGGACTTCCACGGCGAATACTATGACGCAACCGACGCCGTGCTGCGTCCGCGCGGCCCGTCGCCTAAGGGGCCGCCGCTGATGATCGGCGGGACGCGCCCGCGCATGCTCCGCCTCACCGCGCGGTACGCCGACATATACAACACCGACACCGTCCTGTCGGCGGATCGCGTCGCCGAACTCTGGGCGAATGTCGAGGCGGCGTGTGCCGAGGTCGGGCGCGATCCCCAGACGCTCGAATTGACCTCGTTCACAGCGGTGCGCATCGCCCCGGCGGGCGAATCGGCGCGACCGGGCGAACAGGCAATCGTCGGCACGGTCGAAGAAATCGCCGCCGAACTGCGCCGTTTCGCGGACGCGGGCGTTACGCACCTGATCGTTCGCTTCGAGCAACTCGGCGTGGTGGGCATCGAACAATTCGCGCCCGTGATGGCATTGTTGGATTAAACCGTTGGTAGCGCGGGCTTTCCAGCCTGGGGCCCCTTCTCATCGCCACGGCCTGAAAAACCTATGAACGTCGTCTGGGACGCAGGCTGGAAAGCCTGCGCTACCACGTTGATTATGGCTTGATTGGCGCAGTGTGGATGGGTTTCGGGTCGGGGTCCCAGGTTACGGGGACCCCGCTCGCGCCATTAAGGGTAGCGGCGCTGTGCCGGTATGCTTCCGTCACCACGCGCACCGCTTCCGCCGGATCGTCCGTGACGGTGAGCAGATCGAGGTCAGGCGGGTTAATCTTCCCTTCCGCCAGGACCGTCGCGCGAATCCAGTCCAGCAGCCCCTGCCAGTACGCCCGCCCGAAGAGCACGACGGGGAACATGCCGAGCTTGCCGGTCTGGATGAGCGTCAGGGACTCGAACAGTTCGTCCAGTGTGCCGAAGCCGCCGGGGAAGCAGATGAACCCTTCCGCGTACTTGACGAACATCGTTTTGCGCACGAAGAAATAGCGGAAGTTGAGCGCGAGATTGACGTAGCGGTTTAACCCCTGCTCGAACGGTAATTCGATGTTCGCGCCGACGGAAATTCCGCCCGCGCCCATCGCGCCCCGGTTCGCCGCCTCCATGATGCCGGGGCCGCCACCGGTGATCGTCGCGAAGCCCGCCTTCGCCAGTTCCGCGCCGACCGCTTGCGCCGCGTCGTACATCGGATCGGTTTCGTGCGTCCGCGCCGACCCGAAGACGGTGACGGCGGGGCCAATCCCGGCGAGCGCGTCGAACCCGGTGACGAACTCGCCCGTGATCCGCATGATCCGCCACGGATCGCTGTGGGTGAATGCCGCCGCGCGATCGCGATCGCGATCCGTCCACGAGAATAGTTTGCGGTCCTCAGTCGGTTCGCCCCGCGTCGCCGCGCGATTGAGCGTGACGTTCGGGATCATGTTTGCGTCCATCTCGGGCCAGACGGGCGCGGATTCGTCGGTCATCGTCATTCCCCCACCAAATTAAAGCGGCTTGTTGCCCGCCGCGTATTTCGCCATTAGGTGATCCACGAATGCGCTATAGGTATCGGCGAGCGCGGCATTGTCCAGCACGAGCAGGTTTTCCGCGTTGAATTCCGCGCTGCGCGAGAAGTTGTACGAGCCGGTGATCACTGTATCGTCCACGACGAGCACTTTCGCGTGCATGAAGTCGTGGATCGTATCGGGCCGATAGGGCGTCGAGTTCTTGCCGATCAGCCCCGCCTGCGCGACGATTTGCCGCACCGCGTCGATTTTCCAGACATTGTGCGGCACATCCTGCCATTGGGTCAGCACGCTCGCCATCTGCGTGTGGTCGTAGACGCCGCTGACCGGCACATTCCCGGCCGACAGCAGATCGCCGAGCGCGCCGATCAGCGCGCCGGAGTTAATTAGCATGCTCCAGATGCGGACGCGCTGCTGCGCCGCCGACACCCGCCGGGTGACCTCGTCGTCAATCCGTGGCCCGCGCCCCGGCGAAAAGAAGACCTGCGCGGTCAGCGGCGCGCCACCGTAGGTCAGACTCACCGGCGTTGTGTCGAACGAACCGCTCGTGCCGATCTGGCCTTCGCGCCACAAATCGGCGAAATCGCGGGCGTAGAAGCGCGCTAGATCGGGTGAGGCGATACGCAGGATGTTGTTCTCCTCGACATTCCACGAGTCGTCCGTGAAGTTGGTCGAGCCGGTCCAGACGCGGGCGTCGGAAACATCGTCCGTCGCGTCCGGGTCCGGCAGGTCGCGGATGATGTACTTGTTATGCATCAACTTCAGCCCGCCGATGCGACGAAACGGGTAGCCGAGCGACTGGATTAGCACGCCTGTGCCCGGCGGCGCGGGGTCCATCCCTTGCGCGACCTGCGGCGGCTCCGGCTTGTCGGCGTCGTAGGCGATGCGGATGGCCACGCCCGCCGCCGCACGCTCGCGCAGCGCGCCCGCGACGACCGCTTTCAGCGGATCGCTGAGGCGGAAATCGTAGACCGCCAGATCGAGACTGCGCCGCGCCCCACCAATGAACGCGGCCAGTTGCGCAGCGATCTGGTCGCCCGTCTGCTCGCCCTGGGCGAGCAATGTCACTTCCAAGTCGTCACCGGACGGTTGCGGCGCCTGTAACGTGTTCACTCGCTCGCTCCTGCTACGGGCCGCCCGGAGAACGCGCGTCAATCGCGCGACTGGGGCGGCATCCGCAATACGTATACGCAGGGATGATGCCGTGGTTAGGGAACCCTACCCCTCGGTGCGCTATACTGCGCGCGGGGTGCATCGGAGTGCCCGCGCCTGTCGGGCCATTGCAACGGAGAAAGAGGCACCAGCCATCAGCGCCATCACACCGACGATTGATCGTTTACGCTCCCAGCCGGAGATCGAACGGCTACTCAGCCGAGCGAAAGTCTCCCTGTCCGACACCATCGCACTGACCGCGAGCATCGCCCAGATTCCCGCCCCGACGGGTGCGGAGGCGGCGCGCGCCGCGTTTGTCGCGCGGGAAATGCAGGCCATCGGCCTTGTGGATGTGCACACGGACGGCGTCGGCAATGCCATCGGGCGGCGACCGGGCAATGGCAACGGCCCGACGGTGATGATCGCCGCGCACACCGACACGGTCTTTGCCGCCGATACCGACCTCACGGTGCGCCGGACGACGGAGCGGATCGCCGGCCCCGGTGTCGGCGACAACAGCCTCGGCGTCGCCGCAATGCTCGCCGCCGCCCGCCTCCTGACGACGCTCGATGTGGCGACGGCGGGTGACATCCTGTTCGTCGCGGATGTCGGCGAGGAAGGATTGGGCGACTTGCGCGGGATGCGCGAGGCGGTGCGCACGTACCGCGACCACCTCGGCGCGGTCGTCGCTGTCGAGGGGCACAACCTTGGCCGCGTCACGCATCGCGCCGTCGGCAGCCGCCGCTACCGGATCGCCGTGCAGGGGCCGGGTGGCCACTCGTGGGGCAACTATGGCCGACCGAACGCGATCCACGTCCTTGCCAAGTTAATCACCGATCTCGTCGCGCTGCCGATCCCCTCCACGCCGAAGACATCGCTTTCTGTCGGCACGATCGAGGGCGGCGTCTCCGTCAACACGATCGCGCCGACCGCCTCGACGCTCGTGGATTTGCGCTCGATCTCGCAGGCGAACCTCGAACGACTCGCCGGGCTTGTCGAGCGCACCGTCCGCGCCGTCCACATCCCGGATGTGCAGGTGACGGCGGAAATCCTCGGCGACCGACCCGCCGGCGACCTCCCCGCCGACGCGCCGATTGTGCGGACATGCATGGAGACGTTGCGCGCCCTCGGTATCCCGCCGACCCTCGACGCGAGCAGCACCGACGCCAATGTGCCGATCGGCCTCGGCATCCCGGCCGTCTGCATCGGCATCGCGGAGGGCGGTAACGCGCACCGTTTGGAAGAGTTCATCCGCATCTCGACGATCCCGACGGGCCTCCAGCAGTTGCTCCTGCTCATCCTTTCCCTCGGCGGATACGACGCGGTATGAGCATCCGGGTCGTCTTTTTCGACATGGGCGATACGCTGACGACGATCCTCCCGTCGTGGGAGACGCTGTACGTCAATGTCTGCGCGCGGCACGGTATCCATATCGAGCATGACGCGCTGGTCGCGGCGACTCGCGCGGTTTTTGGCGCTCTCGATGCGGACGAATCGCGGATGACGTATGAGGCGACCGAAGAAGCCGACCAGCGGTACTATCAGGAGATCAACGGTGACATCCTTCGCCGCGCCGGTGCGCCGATGGACGACACGATGCGGACGATTCTCGAACACCTGCAAGGCGAGTTCGAGACGCCCGCGCACTTCCACCTTTTCCCCGATGCCATCCCGACGCTAGAGACATTGCGCGCGGCAGGCTACCGGCTCGGCATCATCTCCAACTGGTCGTGGAACCTGCCCGACCTTTGCGACGGCCTCGGCATCACCGGCTATTTCGATCACATCGTCACCTCGGCCCGCGTCGGCGCGTCGAAACCGCACCGCGCGATCTACGACTACGCGCTTCACTGGTTCGGCGCGCGACCGGAGGAATGCGTGCAGATCGGTGACAACGCCGTCGCCGATGTCGCCGGGGCGCGCGCCGTCGGCATGCACGGCATCCTCATTGACCGCCATGACCGCGCGCATCATGCCGCGCATCCTGTCGTCCGGGCGCTGGCGGAAGTGCCGGGGATCGTGGCAGGGCTCGGAGCCTAACCCCCGGCCCCTTCCCTCGAAAGGAAGGGATGATTCATCGCGGTGTGGGTGGCACTTGCTGGCAATCGGGGCATCAGAGTGGTGATGGCGGGCTTCCCGCCTACCTTCCTCGTAGCAAGAGACAGGGGATGATACGCGGCTTTCAAGGGATGGGATGATCGGTGATGGTTGATCGGTATCTGCCACTTGACTTGCCTGCGGATCGTGTCGTGGCACGGGTTGGGCTGATTTCGGATACGCACATGCCGGAGCGGTGTGCTGCATTGCCATCGGCGGTCTTCGACGTGTTGCGCGGCGTGGATGTGCTGCTGCACGCGGGCGATGTCGGGGTATTGTGGGTGCTGGATCGGTTGAGCGCGATTGCCCCGGTGATCGCGGTGCATGGGAACGACGAGACGGCGGCGGTGCAGAGGGAGTTGCCGTACCAGCAACTCGTCGTCGCGGGCGGCGTACGGATTTTGCTCACGCACGGGCACTATCCCGACCGCGCAGCGGAGTTGGAATCGCGTAAAGATGACGCGTGGCAACCCAAATTAGCCCGGCGTGCGGCGATGGGACAACGAGCGAATGCGCGGGTCGTCGTCTACGGGCATACGCATGTCCCGATGGCGGTCGAGCACGACGGCGTGCTGCTCGTCAACCCCGGCGCGATCGCCGCCCCGAACGTCGCGTCGCGACAGTCTATCCAGAGCGTGGCGATCCTCTTCATCCGCGACGATGGCGTGCCGTTCGTGGCACATGTTGATCTGGCAACCCCCGATTGGTCGTTCATACCGCGCATTGATTGGCGGGCCGGTTTCCGTGCCGCGCATGCCCGGTTCACGACGCCGCTTCCATAGTAAAACCCGACGGGAATGAACCGCTAGGGTGTATCATGCATCAGTAAACTGCACTGATCCTGCACTGATCCTGCCAGGCTATTTCGCACCCTGTCAGTGGTGTGCAGGTCAACGGGCGGGGGACTTTCGGGCGCTTGCATTCCGCAAGAGGCAAAGGCCGCCACTGGGATGTGGCGGCCTATTGCGGGACACGGCGGCAGGAGCTATCGCCCTTCCCCCGCCCTTTCTCTCCTAGCCGCACCGATCGCGGCTACGCGGAGGCCGTTGCGGGCTCCGGGAGCGCGCCCAACTGCTGCATCATCCGCATCATGTCGAATGAGCCGCGGAACTCCACGATCTTGCCATCTGCGATGCGGTAGAAGACCACGCCCGGCACTTCCACCCGCCGGCCGGTCGGCGCGATGCCCTGGAACGCGCCCCGGTGCGTCCCGCGCCCCGTCCACCGCTCGGCAACGCAATCGCCCTCGGCAATTAACTCCTCCGGCGTGGAGTGCCAGTCGGGGAAGGCGGCGCGCAGCGCGCGGTTGAACGCCATCAATCCTGCAGTGCCACCGACCTCGGGCTGGTGAATCGTCGCATCGGACGCCATTAGGTCGCCAATCGCCGTCATATCGCCGTTGCTCCAGAATGTCTCCACGAAACGGATCACCAGGTCCTTGTTCGCCTTGCCGTCCATCGTTACACCTCCGTCGTTTGCGTCTCGGGGCACCGGTGTGCCCGCCCTCCACTCTGCGGGGGGTCGTGCCGCGATGCCATACCATCTTTCTGGTATATCGCGCGGCGGGTGGGCGCGCTATACTGGCGGCACGGTAAGGAGCCCAATTATGGACGCACGGACGGCGGAACGGTCGCGGCGCGACATCATCCGGTTCAGCCACGCGGGGCTCGACTCCCGCGCGCTGCGGTTGGCGGTCCTCGGGCGGCTGCGGAAAGTGATCCCGATCGACGCGTTCTGGTGCGCGACCGTCGACCCGGCGACGCTGCTCTTCACGGGGTCGCTGATCGAGGGGATCCCCGAGTCGGTGACGCCCGCGTTCCTCGCGAATGAGTTCCTCCACGACGATGCGAACAAGTTCGCTCATCTCGCCGGGGGCGTTCCGGCGGTCCGCAGTCTCCACGACGCAACCGGGGGCGATCTCGCGGCGAGCGCCCGCTACCGCGAAATTCTCGCGCCGCTCGGCTGGGGGGACGAATTGCGCGCGGCGCTCCTGACGGGCGGCGCCTGCTGGGGGGTGATGTGCCTGCATCGGGAGCGGGGGACGCCGGCCTTCTCCGCCGCCGAGGCCGCATTCCTCGCACACCTGACCCCGCACATCGCCGAGGGATTGCGCGCGGCGCTCCTGCTGGATAACGCGGACACCGTCCGGGAGACGGACGGGCCGGGGCTGCTCGTCTTGGCGGACGACTTCTCGATCGTCGCGACCACGCCGACTGCGGAGCGGTGGCTCGCCGAACTGGGCGACTGGCCGCGCCGCGCCGAGGCGCCGCAGGCGGTGCGCGCCGTGGCCGCCCGGCTGTGGGCATTAGAGCGCGGCGAAAATACTCCGGCGGCGCTCATGCCACGGGTGCGCATCCGCACCCGTGCGGGGGACTGGGTCGTGCTCCACGCGGCGCGGATGTCCGGGGCGGATGGCGGGACGGCGGTCATCCTGGAGCGGGCACAACCGCTGGAGGTCGCGCCGTTGATCCTGCAGGCCTACGACCTGACGGAGCGAGAGGCGCGCGTCGCCGAACTGGTGCTGCGCGGGATGGCGACGGGCGAGATCGCGGCGGCGCTCGCCATCTCCGCGCTAACCGTTCAGCAGCACCTGAAGGCGGTGTTTGACAAGACGGGGGTGAACAGCCGGCGCGCGCTCGTCGCGCGCGTCTTCGCGGAGCAATACAAACCGCGCATGGCGGCGGGATCGCGGCTGAATAGCACCGGCGCCTTCACGATCTAAACGACGATGCGCTATACCAAGCGGAGCGAGGGCTGGACATCGAGATCCCAGCCGGCATACTCGCCCGCCTGCATGCGGCGTTCAGCGGCTGCGCCGATCATTGCGGCGTTGTCGGTGCAGTAAACCGGCGGCGGGCAGAAGAGCGGCACGTCAACGGCGGCCACGAGTCGTTCCCGCAGCAACCGGTTCGCCGCGACGCCGCCCGCGAGCAGAACGGACGCCGCGCCGTGCTCGTGGGCCGCGCGCGCGACGGGCGCGACGAGCATCGCGACAATCGCGTCCTGATACCCGGCGGCGAGGTCCGCGACGGGCGTCTCATCGCGGAGGCGGATCGGGCGGTGCGCGACGAATGGGCTGTCCGCGCTCCGCTCGCCCGCCGGTTCGTCGGGGAGCCGGAACGGCGCGATGGAGCGCAGGAGCGCGGTCTTGATGCCGCTGAACGAGAAGTCGGACGGATTTTCCGTGCGCGCACGAACAAACGGGAAGCGCGCCGGATCTCCCGTCGCGGCGGTGCGCGAAATCGCCGGTCCGCCCGGATAGCCGAGGCCGAGCAGCCGCGCCCCCTTATCGAACGCCTCGCCCGCCGCGTCGTCGAGCGTGCTACCGAGCGGGCGATAGGCGCCATGACCGGTCATCAAAACGAGCGAGGTGTGCCCGCCCGAGACAATCAGGCCGACAGCAGGGAATGACGGCTCCGGCGCGTCCGCCTGCCCCGGCGGGATGAGCCAGTTCGCATACAGATGCCCTTCGAGATGATTGACGCCGATCAGCGGCAGCGCCCGTGCGCAGGAGAGGCTCTTGGCAACATTGACGCCGACGAGCAGCGACCCCGCCAGCCCCGGCCCCATCGTCACGGCGAGCGCGTCGAGGTCGTCGAAGGTGCAGCCCGCCAGGTCGAGCGCGGCGCGCACGACGGGCACGATCTCCGTCACATGGCGGCGCGAGGCGAGTTCGGGCACGACACCGCCGTAGCGCGCGTGGAGGTCGTTCTGGGAGGCGATGACGCTGCTGCGAACGACCCGGCCACCGCGAATGATCGCCGCCGCTGTCTCGTCGCACGAGGACTCAATCGCGAGGATATCCATGCGCCAGCCCGTCCGAATAGGAGCGCGGGTCCGCCGCACCCGCCAGTGAGTCATAGAACTGGGCGATCCGGGCGTGATTCGCCTGCCGAAGCGCGACGAAGTGCTCGTGGTACGCGGCGGTGTTTGCGGGCGGCGAGGACATCACGTACGCGTCCTCACCGTCGTCGCTGTAGTAGCGGCGGCGGGTTCCCTGGACGCTGAAGCCGTACTTCGCATACAGACTCTGCGCGCGCAAGTTCGAGACGCGCACTTCGAGTGTGATCCACGTCGCATTGCGGCGCATCGCCTCGTCAATCAGCGCCGTGAAGATGTACTCGCCGACGCCCCGGCCGCGATGCGCGGGCGCGACGCCGATGATCGTCACATGCGCCTCATCCATCTGCACCCACATCCCCGCGAAACCGCAGATTGGCGCGTGCATCTGCAGGCCGAAGCGGTCGGGGTGACGGTGGAAGAGCGGAAACAGCGGGCGCGATTGCCGCTCCTCCGCCCGCTCGGCCATCGTGCCCTCCGGTGGCCGCCAGCGGCAGACGATGTAGTGATTGCCCTGCGGGTTGTTCAGTTCGCGGCGGTACGCGCTGATCGGCCACGGCGTCGGCACGGACTGTACCTCGACCGCGTGAACCTCCACCAGGTCCTCGATCGTCATCGGCTCAATCACGTAGGGCAATGCCACTTATCCTTTCGTGGCGCGGGGCGCGCTCGCGTGCGCCGCCGTGTGGAGGTAGATCGGTTCGAGCGCGACGAGATCGTCAGCCGCTCCCGTTAGTATGCGCCGCCACGCCATATCTGCCAATATCCCCGGTCGGCGAATGCGCACACCGGCGGGCGGGATCGTCACACCTGGCGCGACGGCACGGATCGTGTCCGCCGCGCCGTCCACCTCGCCGCAGACGATCACCGCAGGATATGCAGCCAACGTCGCGCCGATTTCCGCCCCGACGCCGTGAGCGAGCGGGACCGTTTCGCGCATCATCCCGCCCTGTTCCTCGTAGACGGCGTACGCGAAGCGGCTCCGGCCCGCCGCGATCATCGCGCAGACGGGCAATCGCGCGGCGCGGAACGGCTCGGCGGTGACGGCGAGCGTCGGGATGCCGACGACGGGAATACCAAGGCCGAGCGCCAGCCCCTTCGCAATGCCCATGCCGACGCGCAAGCCACTGAACGACCCCGGCCCGGTAGCCACCGCGACGGCGCGCAGATCATCCCCGGCGTGCCCCGACATTTCGAGGGCGCGCATCGCCGATGCCAGCAGCGTCGCCGTCCCCTGCCGCTGTCCGCGCCAGGTCGCCTCGGCGAGCAATCGCTCCGGCTCCGCGATTGCGAAGCCAATCATCTCCGATGATGTATCGAGAGCGAGCAGCAACCCGGTGATGGCGTCCATCAGTGCATCCGCCCAGCGGCGTCGAGCAGGCGCGCAATGTCGCCGTAGCCGGTGATCGTGACAATTCGGCACTCGTCGCCCGCATCCGCGATGGCGATGTCGAGGTACGACGCGGGCACAAACCCGTCGTCCACAGCACGCTCCGGCCATTCGATGACGACGGCCCAGTCGCCGCCGAAATACTCGTCCAGGCCAACCGAGTCGAGGTCGCCACCCTCGCCGAGCCGGTACAAGTCAATATGCGCCAGCGGCACCGCCTCGCCCGCCGCGTTTCGCCCCGCGTACTCGTTGACGAGCGTGAACGTCGGCGACGGGATCGGACCGACGACACCGAGGCCCGCCGCCACGCCACGCGCGAGTTGCGTCTTCCCCGCGCCGAGGTCGCCGCGCAGCAGCAATACATCACCCAGCCGCACCGCCCGCCCGATCCGCTCGCCGAGGCGTGTTGTTTCCGCCGGGGCGCGGCTTTCCACGGTGCGAATCGGGGCGGCGGTGCGGGTGGAAGTGCCAGCATTCATGGTCGAAATGATACCATGCGGAGCAGCACGCCGAAGGAGGGGCGCCGACCATGCCAGCAGCATCACCCGAACAGCCCGACTTCGCACGGCTTTGGGGCACTCTCAGCGCGGCGCAGCGCGACCTGCTCGTGCATGCCGCCGCCTGTGCCGAGGCGGAGGGCGGCGCGGCATACCTGGTTGGTGGCCCGGTTCGCGATCTGCTGCGCGGCGTCGCGCTCCTTCATGATATTGATCTCGTCACCACTACCGATGCCCGCAACGTCGCGCACCGCTTCGCGACCGAGCGCGGCGCTACAGTCGCGAAAACGACCGATTTCGGCACCGCGACTGTCCGCCTTCCTGATGATAATGGCGGTACGAGCGTTGATTTCGCGACCGCACGGACGGAAACCTATCCGCGCCCCGGCGCATTGCCCGTTGTCGCCTTCCCCGCGACGATTGGCGAAGATCTTCACCGCCGCGATCTCACAATCAACGCGATGGCGCTGCCGATCACGCCGCATGGCTTCGGCGCATTGCTCGATCCGACCGGGGGCTTGGCCGACCTACGGAGCGGCATCATCCGCGTCTTGCACGACGCCAGTTTCCGCGACGACCCGACGCGCCTGTACCGTACGACGCGCTACGCCGTGCGGTTCGGCTTTGTGGTCGAGCCGCATACCGCGTCGCTCATCCACGCCACAGTCGCCGATGGTGCATTGATGACAATTTCGCCCGACCGCAAGCGTCACGAACTCGACCTCGGCATCCGTGAACCCGATCCGGTCGCCTGCTTCGCCGCGTTCGACGCCTTTGGCGTACTGCGCGCGACATCGCCTGTGCTCATCTGGGACGAGTGGATCGCAACGCGCGTCCCACTCGTGGCCCCGACCGCGTGGCCCGTCTATGCCTTTTTCGTTTGTCGCCAGGACGACGCAGCCGTTAAGCGGCTCCTGACCGACCTACCGATGAGGGCGATGCACACGCCGATTCGCCTGCTGGTTCGCATTTGGCAAGAACGGGAACGGATCGCGAACGCATCACACCTCTCGATGCTCCGCCCGCTCCTCCCAAAACTGCCCGAGCGCGAGGTGCTGGCACTGTTCGTCGGGGAACCGGCCGGCGACCGCGCCGCCGCGTTTTATGCACGGATACGGTATATGGCGCACCAGGATTTGTGGTGGGGTGTCTCATTCGGGAATTACCTCAAAGATTTGGGCGTTCCATCCGGCCCGATCTTCCGCGAAGTGCTCGATGGACTGCGAGATGCACGGCTCGATGGCGTCGTGGAAACCCGCGAAGACGCGGAAATTTACCTCCGCAGCAGCCTTGACGAGCAGCATTCCACATCCTAAATGTATTGCTATTATGTATAGTTCGATGTAAAAAAGAGAGCGTGTTCGTGGCGTTTTCAGGGAATGCAACAGGGGGTTGACACATCCAAAACCGGGGTGTAGGGTGGCAAACAGAACCGGGGACCTTCCTCTGCTGGCTGTTCCCGGGCTACGCGTTCGGTCACTGTTTCGTTGCAATGGGGTGTGCTTCATCGGCCCTGGGGAGAGCCGTGGAGCCAACGATGAGCGTATCCGTTCGTGCGGCCTGAGGGCCAAAGGAGAAATGGGCTGGCGCATTGCCACGCGCTGCCTGTTGGGGAGGGGTTCCGGGTGACCAATCGGCTCACACGCCGCGACTTTCTACGTCGCACCACGATACTTTCGGCTGGCATTCTCACTTCGTCTCTACTCGCCTCATCGGTCGGTGCGGTGATTTTTCCCGGCGGTCAGACCGCCACCATCGCGAACACAAGTGGCGATGGCGTGCGCTTCCGCTCCAATCCATCCAAGAATGGCAACATCCTTGCCACAATCCCTGAAGGCGCAATTATCCTTGTCACGAACGGGCCGCAGGATGCGGACGGCGTCACTTGGTATCAGGTGCAATATGCTGGGCAGAGCGGCTGGATTGATGCCGACTTCATCAGCGCGCGCAAACTGACCAATTACGCCGCCGTTACCTTCGCCGACGGCGATGGCGTTCGCCTCCGGGATAACACCGATACTAACGCGAATGTCATTGGCATGGTTCCCGAGGGCGCAATTGTCCTGATTGTGGCTGGACCGACGTTCAACGCGGACGGCACGCCGTGGTACCACGTCAACCATGCTGGCAAGCATGGTTATCTGATGGGAACCTTCCTCACGCCGACCGACGGCCCCGCCCCCGCCCCGAAACCGACAGACACGACGACGAAGACGACCGACGTGACCGTCATGAAAGCGCCGGATGTCGGCAATGGCGACCGCGTGAAGGTGACGAGCACGGACAATGCGGGTGTCCGTATGCGCGATGATGCCGGTTACAGCGCGGATGTCCTCACGATTCTCGAAGAGGGCACTGTCGTGACGGTGATGGGCAAGGTAGCCACCGATACGAAGGGGAACAGCTGGGTGCCCGTTTCGTTCGACGGCACCAAGGGCTTCGTCGTTGGGCCGTACCTGACGAAGACCGACGATGCCGCCACGAAGAAGACGCCGCTGCCCGCGCCTCCGTCGGCGAGCAAGACGGATACATCGGCCGGCGCCGCCCCCGCGCCGCAATCTGCCCCGGCGACCGCGACCTCGCTCGGCGCCAGGATCGTTGCGGAAGCGATGAAGTACGTCGGTTATCCGTATGTCTGGGCTGGCGCATCGCCGAGCGGCTTCGATTGCTCCGGCTTCGTGATGTACATCGCGCAGAAAGTGGCCGGGCAGAGCATCTCGCACTCTATTGGCCAGCAGGCCTCCTCCGGTCAATATGTCGCTAAGGAGAATCTCCAACCGGGCGATCTCGTCTTCTTCGCGAACACCTACACCGCCGGGTTGTCCCACGCCGGTATCTACATTGGTGGCGGTCGGTTCGTCCACGCGGAGAACGAGGGCACGGGCGTCGTCGTCAGCAATATCAGTGGCGGCTACTACGGGCCGAAGTACTACACCGCGCGCCGCCTCGGCTGACGCGTCAGAGCAAACCATTGGGCCGCCTTTTGGGGCGGCCTTTTTGTTTCTCTCTATGGTAGCGTAGGCTTTAGCCTGCGTCCCCGGTAGTCCCTGTATCACAACGCAGGCTGAAGCCTACGCTACCATGCCTCTTGGAATCACTCATCCGACAATCGCAGTAATGAGTAGGGAGAACACGATCATGTTAAACATCGCCCATCGCGGCGCATCCGGCTACGCGCCGGAGAATACGCGCGCCGCGTTCGACAAAGCGCTCGCGATGCACGCCGACTGGATCGAGACGGACGTGCAGGTGACGACCGACGACGCGCTCGTCATCTACCACGATGCTTTCGTGGATCGTAACTCGGACGGCATGGGGCCGGTCGTGGATTACTCGCTGGCCGAACTGCGCGCGCTCGATCTCGGCAGTTGGTATGGCGCGATATATGCCGGTCAGCGCGTCCTGACCGTGGATGAGATGATTACCGAATATGTCGGACGCATCCCGGTCGTCTTCGAGATCAAGGACCCGCGCGCGACCGAACCGCTGATCCGCACGCTTGTCGCGCGCGCCGTCCTCGACCACGTCCATGTCACCTCATTTCATTGGTATCCGCTCGTCCAGGCACGGGCGCTCAACGCGACGGTTCCGCTCGGTTACCTCACGCAGCGTTACGACAACGATCTGCTCGACCGCCTCGTGCGGCGCGGCATCAACCAACTCTGTTTGCATGTCGGCCAACTGACGGCGCAACGCGTCGCGGAGGCCCACGCGCGCGAACTCGTCGTGCGGGCCTGGGGAATTGACCACCCGTGGCAGATCGCCCGCCTCTTCGAGACCGGCGCGGACGGCGCGACTGTTAACTGGCCGGACTGGATTCCCGCCCACGAATCCGCCTCGGCCATGACGAAATGAGGTGATTTCGTCTATTTTCTGTTTTCTACGGAAATTGCGTTCAAAACCCCTTGACAGATGACCGTACAGGGTGTAACGTACAGATGGTAAGAGTTCCAAGGAGTTACGGACGGTTTACTGAGTCACTGGCGGAAATGGTGCAGGTGAGCGGGCTTCGGCAGCGCAATCGTCTCCATGGATCATCCACAACCGCATACCGTTTCGGCAGACGCAAGTCCCGGACGAGATGGTAGGCGGCGTCGGAGTCAGCGGTTTCAGGAACCTCAGCCAAGACCCGTTGGAACTCTTCCTTTTTGCCCTCTGCTCGCCGTTTCGCTCATCACGACATCCTCATGCGGACGGAGTGGAGCGGTCTGCTCGTACGCCTCCGGCTTCAACACGCAGAGGAACGACAGGTTGCGGTACCGCTCGCGGTAGTCCAGCCCGTAGCCGATCACGAACTCGTTGGGGCATGGGAAGCCGACGTAATCGAGCGGCACCTCCACGAGCCGTTTATCCGCCTTATCCAACAGTGTCACGACCGCGATGCTCGCGGGTTTCTTCGCCCGCAAGTGTTTGAGGATGTAGGCAAGCGACAACCCGGTGTTGACGACATCCTCGACGAGGATGATGTGCTGGCCGATGATGTTTTCATCCAAATCCTTGATGATCCGCACCGCGCCCGGCTGTCGCGAGCGCCCTTTCGCCGGGGTCCCGTACCCCGCGACCGCCAGATAATCAATCGCCAGTGGCCGCGTGATCGCGCGTGCGAGATCGGCGAGAAAGAACGTCACGCCCTTCAGCACGCCGACGAGCACGATCGTCCGCCCAGCATAATCGTGCGAGATCTGCTCGCCGAGCGCGACGACCCGCTCGTGCAGTTCGGCGGGGCTGACGAGAATGCGGTCAATGTCCTCCGGTCGCAGTTCGGTGATTTCGAGTGCGCCGTAGCCATACTGCGCGACGAGTTGCTGGTAATCGCGGCGATACAGCAGCTTGATGTGCAACTCGGGATACAGTTCCCGCAGCAGACGCACCTTGCGATTCTTTTTCGTCACCAGGCTCTGCTTCATCGTCGTCAGTTCGACGTGGAGATCTTGATCGGGCAGGTAAAAATCCGGCGTGAACATCTCCGTCACAGTATCGCCATCCCATTCAATCGCGAACGAGGTCGGTTCATAGAGCCACGGGATGCGATAAAAGTCGAGCAGTTCCGCAAAGTCCGCCTCGGCCTGATGCGCGAAGGGGGCGGGCACGGGCGGTGCGGCCCGCGCGGGCGACGGCGCGATTAGCACGAGCGCATCATCTACCACGGGCGGCAGGTGGTCATCCCGCGCGGGATCATTTACGCGATCTTGCGCCACGCGTACTCCTTTCGCGGCCCAATTGGTGCATTGTGTGTCACTTTCTCTACGCCCCTTCCTGCATCGAGCATCGCACGCCGATGATGTTGGTCCGGTTATGCCCCACGAACGGGCGGTAATGGCACGGTAACGATCCCATCGGCGGTGGCATACCAGAGTGTCCCTTTGCGCTCGTCTACGGTCAGGCTCTGCATCCGCGTGATCGGCGGCGCGCCGTCCGCCGCCCGCAGCGCTTGCACGATCTGTCCATCCGCCTTGCGAATGCGCAGGATTCGGCCCTGCGCTCCGTCGGCGACATAGAGATAAGGGCTGCTGAGAGGCGCGGCAATCGCCGTCGCTTCCTTAATCGGCGGGACGGTGGGGGTGGCGATCAATTGCGCGGGCGCGCCGCCGACAAAGCCGCGTACCCGGCCATCGCCGAGCAGCACCCAGAGCATCTGGCCGTCGCTCGCCATGTCCACCGCCGTCTTCAACTCGGCGCTCGCCGCGTCGGTCGTCCACGGCTTCGCGCCGCTGCCATCGGCGAGTGGCACGCGCACGATCACGCCCGCCCCGCTGTCGAGCAGATACAGGCCATCGCCGAGCGCGGCGATTGCCGTCGGGCGCTGCTCACCAAGCGCCGGGATCGCCCGTTCGCCCCACGTACCGTTTGCGGTGCGCGCGAACAAACGGGTGCGGTCGGTTGTCGCCGGACCATTGAACCAAAGCAGTCCGCGCAAGTCGCCCGCCGGCACCTTGTTGGCGATGGCGCCCGTCGCGAACAACCGATCCGGCTTCTGCGTCGTCGGGTTGATGGTATAGACGCCCCAATCGTTCTTGTCGCGCTCGAAGAGATAGAGGATGCCATCATCGCCCGCCAGCACGAGGCGGCGGCTCCCCGGCGCGCCGTCGAAATGCGGCAATGCGGCGACCGAGCCGGGGATAACGCGCGTGACGCTCATTGCCGTGTCGAGCGCCTGCGTCAGCTGCTGCCGCTCCGTGGCGACGCGCCGCGTTTGCCTCTCCTCCGCCGCAACTTTTTCCAACCGCACGCCGACCGTCGTCAGCGCGGCATATTGCGCCTGAGGATCGGGGAGCGCGACCGCTTGCGCTCGCGCCACGGCGATACCGTCCAGTTCGTGCAGGGTCGCACTGTTCGCGCGATGTGCCGAGAGCGCATGGACGATACCGATCAGCGCGGCGAGAACGAGCGCGAGCAGGAATCCCCCGATTAGTACCCACAAACGCGGCGGCAGCGCCGGGAGTCGCCTGGCACGCGGCGCGCGGTGAGGATCGCCCCAGGTCGCGTCCTGTGATGGCGCGGCCTCCGCGCGCCAGCCGCGCACTCGTCCGCGTTCCGGCTCACCGAGGTATTCCCAGCGCGGCTCCGCCTCGCTGCCCTGCGGAACGGGCGCGGGTGCGTACCGCGCATGATGTGTCGGCTCCTCGGCGATTGGCAACCCTGTCGACCAGGGATCGGCGACTGCATCCTCACTGGCTTCGGGCTGCGCCATCCCGATTATTCCGCGTGCGGGCGGCATGATGACCGGAACCCCGTCGTCACCGCCCATCGTCGAGCAAATGACACCGTATGCCTGCGGCAATCGGTAGCGTGTGCCGAGTGAGACGAGATATTCCCCGGCGTTCGCCGCGTCGCATGCGAGTAGTGGGCCGTCGTCCTCACGCGACAGCACACGACCGAGCGCGGAAACACAGAGCGCGGCGAACAGCCCGTCGCTCGCGTCCACATGGAACAGGTCGGGTTCGATCGTCGGGAGGGTACCAAGTGGTGCGGCCCCGGCGCGCTCGTCGCTGTCCGGCGCGCCGGGCGACCCGTGGCGGTGGAGCGGCGGCAGGGCGGTAATGCCTTCCGCACCGACAATCAGCGCTTGCCCCGGCCCGGCCTGGATAATATAGGCGTCCGCCCCCCGCGCGACGAGCGCCGTCAGCCCGATACCGACTGGGCGATGCATCCCGCGTGTCGCCCGCTGATCGTAGAGCGCGCCGTTCGCCTCCTCCATACCCGCCAGGAGTGCGTTGGTGAGCATACGCGGGCTAATCGTCGCAAAGCCGGCGCGGAATGCATCGAGCGCGAGCGAACAGCGCCGCGCCGCATCAGATCCCGGCTGCTCGGCCTCCGCACACAGGACAAGGAGTGTTTCGCCATCGTGCGGCGTTTCGATGGCGACCGTCGGCGGAATCTCGCCGACACCGGCGCCACGCGCGTCGAATGGTACGACCGTCCAATGTGGTCGTGTCCGTGCGGCGCGGCGCGATGTGATTGCGAACGCCATGCCACCCCCGCGTCCCGTACCATGTACAATCCGAATCGCTATAGTTACGCAATTCGAGTGTACGTTCGACTTGTACGTATTGTCTCATGACCGGCACATTGTCGCAAGTCATTGGCGCGGTAGCGGGTTTCCTCATGTCACTGTGATCGGCAGGACGGCGACCAAGCCGTTCGTGTCAACGCGCACACCATCGCGGTTGAAGATCGGCAGTGGGTGCGTGGGATCGTTCGCGGACACCATCCCGACGAGGATGTGGTACTGGCCTGGCGCGAGAGCGGGGGGGATATGAAGGTCGTGCGGATCGTAAGGATCGTCTCTTGATCGCCACGTACTCGTCGGCCAGTGGCCGTCCAGCGGCGGGATGTCGTATCGCGCCACCTCGCGGCCCGTCGCATCAACAAGCCGGACGAGCACGGTGTAGTCGTCCGGGATCGCGCGGTTCGGCGCGATCCAGCGGAGCAGGAGCGGTGTGAAGGCCCCGCGCGCAACGTTCTTCGTTCCATCCAGCGTTTCGAGCGAGACACCGAACAAGCCGATGCCGGTATCGCCGATACGGAGATCGGGGACAACCTGCGGCGGCAAGCGATCCGCGCCGAATGGACTATTATAGGCGAAACAATCGAGCAGGACGCCGTTGTATTGCTGCTCCGCGAAGAGCGTCTGCGGGCGTTGCTGCACGCTCGCGATGCCATCCGCGTAGAAGCCGAGGACGCGCCCATCCGGGTCTTGCGTCGGCGCCCGTTGCGGCGATTCGACGAGCCATGCCCGCTCCCAGCCACGCGTCTGCTCGGTGAAGAAGGCATTAAGCGCGCGGTCGGAGACATTTGTCCCCGGCGCGAGTGATGGCGGCGTGACCACCGGGAGGCTGCGCAACTGCGGGAACTGCATCGCATAGTAGTCATACGTCGAGCGGAGATAACCCGGATACACGACCACGCCGTCACCCGCCCGCGCATGCTCGGCGAGATGCCGGTACGCCTCACGCCAATCCTCCTTCTGCGGTACGGTCGAGAAATTGACCTCCCGCAGCGGTATCCACGCGACGACCAGGACGGCGACTGCACCCGCGACAGCGACCGGCCACGTCGGTTTCCAGCGCAGCAACCCATCTACCCCGAGCGCGGTAAGCAGCAGAAGGCCCGGCAGCGCGACGATCAAGTAGCGATCTTCGAAGACCGCACGCCGCAGGGAAAGCAGCATGAACAGCAATCCCGGTACCGCCGTCATCGCCCCGATGATGAGCAGGGCGAGACGGGGCGGGAAGGTGCCCCCCTCCCCTAACCCTTCCCCCGTGCGCGGGAGAGGGGAACGTGCTACGAATGTCTGAGCCGAGTTCCCCTCTCCCGCCACAGCGAGGGAGGGGCTAGGGGAGGGGGGCACCCCGCGTCCTATCCGCCACGTCAAACCAACCCCAAGCGCGGCGAGGGCGACGTAGAGCCAACTTCCCCATGCGTGGATGCCGGGATCAGAACGGTTCGTGACGCTGAACTCGATCAGCATCCGCTGGAGAATTGCCCACGGGGTCGCCTTCACCTGCCATGTTGGACCATTCCGCACCGCGAAGATCGCGCCCCAGAGAAGGAGCGGAAACGCGGCGACACCGATCAGCGCCACCAGCCAGCGCGCTTGTCGCCCTGTCGGTCGCGTACCGTATCCCGCCCGCCACAGGCCGATGGCGATCACCGCGTGCGCGGCGAGGGCGAGCAGGAAGGTGGCATGAATGCCCAGCGTGATCGCCGCGACGCCGCCATACGCGATCCACGCCGCGCCGCCGCGACGAATGGCAATGAGCAGCAGCCACGTCGCGACGATCGTCAGGAGGACGAGCAGGCTGTACATCTTGGCGTCCTGCGCGTACCAGTGCGCGTACGGCGAGATGGTGAGCAGGGCGGCGGCGATCACAGCGAGACGCGGCCCGCGCAGCACGCGCCCGAGACCGTACAGCGCGGGGATGGCGAGCGTCCCGGCGATGGCCGAGGGCAGTCGCACGGCAACTTCCGACGTGCCAATAACCTTAATCCAGCACGCCATCCCGAAGGTGTAGAGCGGCCCGTTCTCGCCCAGACTGACGACGTTCCGCAGCAGATCGGGAAGCGGCTGTCGGGCGCGCATCACCAAATCCGCCTCGTCGAACCAAAGACCCTGCTGACCGAGGTGATACCGCCGCATCAGCCCGCCAAGCAGCGTGAGCAGCGCCAAAAGGAGCAGCGGAATCGCCTCATTGCGCCAGCGAAACGAAATGAAACGCTGCCGTGGCGGCGACACCGCATCGGTCGTTTGTCGCTCCGCGAGAGCCATCAGCGTTCGACCCCCGATGCGATACGTGGCGCTGCGGCTTTATCCATCGCCGCCACGCCGATTGTCTCGTACAGCGCGAGCGTTTGTGCGGCGATTGTCGGCCAGGCGAAGTGTGCCGCATATGCGGCCGCTCCGGCGCGGAGGCGGGCCGCGAGGGCAGCGTCGCCGTGAATCGTGCGCACCGCATCCGCCACGGCGCGCGCATTGCCCGTCGGCACGCAGCACGCGACCTCGCCATCCCGGAAGGCGGGCAGACCATCGTAGGCGCCGAGTGCGGGAATCGTCGTGACGACCGGGATGCCCTGCGCGAGCGCCGCCAGCAGGCTCCCACGCCGTGGCGACGCGCCATCGCGGTATGGCAGCACGCAAACATCGCTCGCCGCCAACGCCGCCGCGACTTCCGCAGCAGGCAGTTGGCCCGTTCTGTGGATCAATGCAGTCATCCCCGCTGCTTCGGATCGCACACCAATGGCGGACTCCGTCGCACGGTTTGTCGGGTCATTGACACCCGCGCCCGCACCGATCAGCAGGAAATGCGCGTCCATCCCGCCTTGTCGGAGCAGCGCCAGCGCGTCAATCGCCGTCTCGATCCCCTTCGACTGATTCAGCAGTCCGAATGTCGTCAGCAGCGCCGCATCGGCGGGAATCCCGTACCGCGCGCGGATCGCCTGTGGCTCACGAACGGCTGCCGCAGGAATGTTGCTACCAATGGGAATCAATGCTGTGTTCGCTCGCCATGTCTGCAATATCGCGACATCCGCCCCATTCGTTCCGATGGCAACACTACTGGCATCAGCCAGGTGCCGCGTCACCCACGTACGGAGTGGCCCAGCCTTTGGAAACACGTACGGGTGGCGGAGATCGTGGAAGGTCGTCACGAAACGAAAGACCCAATCCATCTCCCTATGCAGCAGGTGCAAGGTCGGGATGTACCACGCGAGCCGATCCGGGAGAAAGTTGATGGCTGGATGCATGTCGTACATACCCGTCTGATATTGAAGATGCACAATATCCGGCTGGAAGGAGCGCATCACACCATGCACTGCATCCACGCTGTCCCAACCCCACGAGGGCACTTTCGCGCACACCATCACGTCCCCATCATGCCGTACGTCACCGTTCCCGGTCGTCAGCACAGAAACGGTCGCACCGGACGCCGCGAGGTGGGCGGCGAGGAGCGCGGTGTAATCGCCGACACCGCCCGGCATCGGTGGATACTCGGCGGAGATGAGCAGGACACGCGTCGCCATCGTCAATGCCCTCGACCCGGCGGGAGAAGCGCGCGGAGGGTCACTAGCGCCGCTTGCACCCGTGCCGCCCGGAGGTCGCGTTTGTGGCCGAGCGACCATTTCGCCGCCTCGCGCGCCAGCCGTACCATCTGATCCGCCACGAGCGCGCCGCGCGTCGCGAACCCGGCGACCGGGCCGTAGAGTTCGCCCATCAGATGCGCTTTGCTCACCGCGAACGCCCGCTGCCGCGCGGCGATATTCTGGCCGGTGCTCCTCCCCTCATGGTGCCGCACCTCGGCCTCCGGCACATAACGAACGCGCCAGCCCGCGCGCCGGACGCGCCAGCACCATTCCGGTTCCTCGGCATAGAGGAAGAGCCGTTCATCGAGCAGCCCGACCGCCGCAAATACCGACC
>JBBRLR010000051.1:0-31389 GCA_038231255.1 Thermomicrobiales bacterium
CGTCCTCCTTAGTATCGGGCGCGTTGCCGTACCGGTCCCGCGCGTGTGCAGTGGGAGGCGGGCGCCAGGATAGCAACGATTGGACAACAGTGACGCAGGCGCCTCCCACAGCGGGAGGTCTTTTTGTGAGTGAACGTGAATGAAAGGAGTGGGGCGATGGTCGTCACACGCGAGCGGGACGAACTGATGATTGCAACACCGACGGCGATGCCGCGCGCTGAGCACGCGGACCTGATCGCCTCGTGGCGTGGGACACGTACCAAGGGGGCGGACGTCGTTTGCCGGTCGTTGATCGAGGAAGGCGTCGAGATCGTCTTTGGCTATCCGGGCGGGGCGGTCATCCCGCTCTACGACGCCATCCCGCGCTACCCGTTCCACCATGTCCTGGTGCGGCACGAGCAGATGGCGGCGCACATGGCGGACGGCTATGCCCGCGCCACCGGCAAGGTCGGCGTCTGCATCGCCACGTCCGGGCCGGGCGCGACGAATCTCGTCACCGGCATCGCCACAGCGATGATGGATTCCTCGCCGATGGTCGCGATCACCGGCAACGTCGTTCGTCACCTGATCGGCAAGGACGGCTTTCAGGAGACGGACATCATCGGCGTCACGCTGCCGGTGACGAAGCATAACTTCTTCTGCAAGACGACCGAGGAGATCGCACCGACGCTGAAGAAGGCGTTCCACCTCGCGCGCACCGGTCGCCCCGGCCCGGTGCTCGTGGACATCCCGAAAGATTGCTTTCTCGAAGAGGTCGCGTACGACTACGCGCGCCCGGTGAGCATGCCCGGCTATCGCCCGACGATCATGCCGAACCACCGGCAGATCAGGAGCGCCGCGAAATTGCTGCGCGAGGCGGAAAAGCCGATCATCATCGCCGGGCAGGGCGTCCTGATCGCCGATGCCGCGCCCGAACTGCTCGCGCTGGCGGAGAAGGCGCAGATCCCGGTCGTCAATACCTGGCTCGGCCTCGGCTCCTTCCCGGAAAGCCACGCGCTCTCGATGGGTCTTCTAGGGATGCACGGCCACGCGCATACGAACCGCGCTGTCAACCGCGCCGATGTGATGCTCGCCGTCGGCATGCGCTTCGACGACCGCGCGACCGGTCGCCTCTCATCTTTCGCGCGCAATGCGAAGGTCATCCACATGGACATTGACCCGGCGGAGATCGGTAAGAATGTCCGTGCGGACGTGCCCGTCGTCGGTGACGCCAAAGCGAGCCTCCACATGCTCGCCGCCGAACTCGAACCCGCCGCGCGCACCGAATGGCTGGCGCAGATCGAGGAGATGAAGACGGCGCACCCGCCGCGCATCATCCCGGACCGCGATGGCGGCGATGTGCTTTCCGCCCAGTATGTGATAGACCGGCTGAGTGAACTAACTGACGACAACGCGACGATCGCGACTGATGTCGGGCAGCACCAGATGTGGGTGGCGCAGTACTACATCTTCAACAGGCCGCGCCAGAACATCACGAGCGGCGGCCTCGGCACGATGGGCTTCGGCCTCCCCTCCGCGATGGGCGCGCAGGCCGGCAAGCCGGAGGGCGAAGTCTGGGCAATCGTCGGGGATGGCGGCTTCCAGATGGCGCTGCACGAACTGCAAACCGTCGTGCAGGAGGGCTACCCGGTCAAGATCGGCATCATCAACAACGGCTATCTCGGTATGGTGCGCCAGTGGCAGGACCTTTTCCACCAGCGCAACCGCTCCGCCACGCCGATCTCCAGCCCGGACTTCCTGATGCTCGCGGCGGCCTACGGCGTCCCCGCCCGCCGGGTGACGATGCACGCCGAGGTGGACGACGCGATCCGCTGGGCGCAGCAGACCGACGGCCCCGTATTGATTGACTTCCGCACCGAGCGCGAGGCGAACGTCTACCCGATGGTCGGCCCCGGTTTCGGCAATGAAGAGATGGTCTTCGCGGACCCGACCTAACCCCCACTGCCCAGAGGGCACCCGCCTTCCCGCGAGGAAGGGGGAGCGGACCTCCGAAGGATCGGGATGTTTGGGGAAAGCCACGGCAATTCGCATGAGTCACCCCCTCCCACGCTGAAGGACGGAGGGGGCCGGGGGTAGGTAACAATGACCGAACGCATGCACACGCTCGTCTGCCTCGTGGAGGATCAGCCGGGCGTCCTGAACCGGGTGATGAGTTTGTTTCGTCGTCGCACCTTCAACGCGGAAAGCGTCACGGTCGGTCATTCCGAGCAGCCGGGGCTGTCGCGGATGACGTTTGTCTTCAACGGCGACGACGAGACGGTCGAGCAGGTCTCGAAACAACTGTATAAACTGCTCGAAGTGCTCAAGGTGACGGACATCACGACCGAGCCGCATGTCCGGCGGGAACTGGCGCTGATCAAGGTGAACGCGACGGCGCACAATCGCGCCGACCTGATGCAACTGGCAAGCATCTTCAACGGCCAGATCGTGGATGTCTCGCACAACCAGGTGGTGATCGAAATCTCCGGCCCGGCGGACAAGGTTGATTCCTTCCTCGGCCTCCTGCAACCCTTCGGCATCCGCGAGATCGCGCGCACGGGCACCGTCGTCATGACCCGCCCCAGCGCCCCCGCCGACGCCCCCGCCCGCCTCCGCGAAGAGGTTGCATGACGGATGTAACGCGGAGGGCGCAGAGAACACAGAGCGCACAGAGGGGGATAGGAGAGACGAAATGGAATTGCTTCTCTCCTCTGCGTCCTCTGCGCTTGTATTTCCTTCCGTGGACGGTGGCCGATGAGTAGCGGGATTGGACGGGAGTTTCCGATTCTGGAGTTCGATCCGGCGCGGGAGGCGATCATCGAGCCGTCGCGGGTGCATGCGCGGCTGGAAGGTGTGCCGGAGCGCTGTGTCGTCTGCTTCTTTCAGGATGTGATCGCGGAACTGCGGCAGGCGTACCATGCGCGCGAGATAGACAACATGGTGAGCGAGATCGGCACGCACCCGCTCTACGAGATCGAGCATCGGGGGCAGAAACTCGCCGTCTTCCACCCCGGCGTCGGCGCACCGCTCGCGGCGGCGCTTTTGGAAGAAGTGATCGCGCGCGGGTGCCGGAAGTTTATCGCCTGTGGTGGCGCGGGCGTCCTCGCCGGGGACCTCGCGGTCGGGCAGATCGTCGTGCCGACCACGGCAATCCGCGACGAGGGCGCCTCGTACCACTACCTGCCGCCGGGCCGGGAGGCGACCGCCACGCCGGAAGCGGTCGCGGCAATCGAAACGATCCTCCGGCGCGATGGCGTGTCATACGTGACGGGAAAGACGTGGACGACGGACGCCATCTACCGCGAAACGCGCGAGAAGATGGCGCTCCGCAAAGCCGAGGGATGCCTGACCGTCGAGATGGAGGCGGCGACCTTTTTCGCCGTCGCGCAGTTCCGCAGCGTGCAGTTCGGCCAACTGCTCTATGGCGGCGACGACTTGAGCGGCGAGTGGGACTCCCGCGACTGGACGCAGCACACGGTACGCGAAAAACTCTTCTGGCTGGCGGCGGACGCCTGCCTGCTATTATAGATGGGTCGAAATCGTCTATTGTTCGATTGATGGGGAGGAAGCACGATGCCTGCGATCATCTACTACGACAACGACGCGGACCTGAAACTGCTCGACGGTAAGACCGTCGCGATCATCGGCTATGGCAGCCAGGGGCACGCGCACGCCCTGAACCTGCACGACAGCGGCGTCAATGTCGTCGTCGGCTTGTACGAAGGCTCCAAGAGCAAGGCGAAGGCGGAGGCGGACGGCCTGACCGTCAAGAACACCGCCGACGCGGTCAAGGGGGCGGACATCGTGATGATGCTTCTGCAGGATCACTTGCAGGGCAAGGTCTACAACGAGGACGTCGCGCCGAACCTCAAACCGGGCGCGATGCTGATGTTCGCGCACGGCTTCAGCATCCACTACGGCACCGTCCAGCCGCCGGAAAATGTGGACGTCTCGATGATCGCGCCGAAGGGGCCGGGCCACATCGTGCGCGAGATGTATGTCGAGGGCGTCGGCGTCCCGGCGCTGATCGCCGTACAGCAGGACCCAACGGGCACCGCCCACCAGCGCGCCCTCGCCTACGCAAAAGCGATGAAGGCGACCAAAGCAGGTGTCGTGCAGACGACTTTCAAGGAGGAGACGGAGAGCGATCTCTTCGGCGAACAGGCCGTCCTCTGCGGCGGCATCACGTCGCTGATTCGTAATGGCTTCGAGACGCTCGTCAACGCGGGCTACCAGCCGGAAATCGCCTACTTCGAGGTACTGCACGAGACGAAACTGATCGTGGACCTGATGTACCAGGGCGGCATGTCGTATATGCGCTACTCGGTCTCCGACACGGCGGAGTACGGCGACTACACCTCCGGCCCGCGCATCTTCGACGACCAGGCGCGCGAGAAGATGGAACTGGTCTTGCAGGACATCCAGAGCGGCAAGTTCGCCCGCCAGTGGATCGCGGAGAATGAGACCGGTGGCCGCAAGGAGTTCATGCGGATGCGTCACGAGGCCCAGGACTCCGAGATTGAGCGCGTCGGCGCGCAACTGCGCAAGATGATGCCCTGGCTTGGCGGCAAGGAAGTGCCGAAGGACTGAGTTTTTCGAACCAGCAAGACACCACGAAAAGAGAGATGTAGGAAAAGGACACAGGGCCCGCAGAGAACACCGAGAAATCCACCTTCTCTGTGCTCTCTGCGGGCCCTGTGTCTTCTGTGCTCATTCTTCTTCCCGTTTGGTGTCCTTGGCAGCGCTCAGGATTCGACGGAACGTTCCGCTCGCCACAACCGATCTGACCTGTATGCGTTACGAGGAGGGCGATCTCCTCGTCTTCCCATCGTCGCGCGCCGCATGTCATGCTGATAGAATGCAGGACGGTTTGGTTGTTCGGGTCGGGTGCGTGTTGTTTCGAGGCGTATTCCGAGGCGGACCAGCCGATTTCGATTTTCGATGCCTTCGCACAATCCAGGAGGAGAATCCCATGCGGCAGTTGTTGAAGAATCCAGTGACCGGAAGTTTCTTCAACGGGAGTGTCGCGCATGGCGATTGTCAATCTCGGGATACTGGCACATGTAGACGCCGGTAAGACGAGCCTCACTGAACGCATTCTCTTCGAGACCGGTGTCATCACATCGGTCGGAAGTGTCGACAAAGGCACGACCCAGACCGACACCATGGACTTGGAACGCGCCCGCGGTATCACCATTCAATCTGCGGTTGTTTCGTTTCAACTGAACACGCTCAAGGTCAATCTCATTGATACCCCTGGGCACGCAGACTTTGTCGCCGAGGTCGAGCGGTCGCTCCGCGTGCTCGATGGCGTCGTGCTGGTTGTCTCGTCCGTCGAGGGCATACAGCCCCAGACGCGTCGCCTCGCGCGGGCAATTCGTGCCGCTGATCTCCCGATGCTCATTTTCGTTAACAAGATTGACCGTCTCGGCGCGCGCAGCGAGACGCTCCTCGAGGACATTCGCCGCAAGCTGCAGCTGCGCATCGTGGCGATGAATGCCGCAACCGGGATCGGTGACCGGGCAGTGGCGGTCGTCACGTGGGATCGCGAAAGCCCGGCCTGGCGAGATCCGGTGATTGATCTCCTCGCCGAGACGAACGAGCGCGTCATCGAGGAATTCGATCGCACCGGTGGCGCTCCGAGCGCCTCCTTCCTCGAGGCGGAGATCCGGGCGCAGATCGCGGCGCGCACCATCGTTCCCGTCTTCTTCGGATCGGCGATCACCGGTGTCGGTGTTCCCGAACTCCTCGCCGGGATCGAACACTGGCTCCTGGCGGCCGAAGAAGCGGAGGATGCTCCGGCTGTCGGCACGGTTTTCAAGATCGCCCGCCGGGCTTCCGGGGAGAAACTTGTCTATGTGCGACTTTTCGCGGGTAGTTTGGCGGTGCGACAGCGCGTGACGCTTCGACGTCACGACGCATTCGGCGCGATGGAGCAGATCGAGGAGCGCATCACCGGCATTGATCGCTTCGCAGCGGGAACTGCTGCACCGGCGGAAGCGGCGAGCGCGGGAGAAATTGCCGGCTTGCACGGGCTCCGGGCGGCGCGCATCGGCGATCGCATCGGCGCCGACGAAACAGGTGCCGGGGAGATCGCCCGTGTGTTTCCGGCGCCGACACTGGAAAGCGTCGTGCGCCCGGTCGAGCCGGGCCAGATCACGCGGTTGCGCGCGGCACTCGATCAACTCGCGGAACAGGATCCGCTCATTTCACTACGCCAGCGCAACGAGGAGGGGGAGATTTCAATCCGGCTCTATGGCGAGGTGCAGAAGGAAGTCGTGATGGAGACGCTGTCGCGGGACTAGGGCGTCAACGTGACGTTCGGACCGAGCCGGACGATTTGCATCGAGCGTCCGATCGGCACGGGCGAGGCTGCCGAGATCATTTTCGAGGACGGCAATCCGTTCTATGCGACGGTCGGATTTCGCGTCGAGCCGGCCGAGCGCAGGAGCGGCATTCGCTATGTGCGCGAACTGGGCGCATTGCCGCTCGCGTTCTACCGCGCCATCGAGGAGACCGTGTACGAAACGTTCGCACAAGGATTGTCTGGCTGGGAGGTGACCGACGCTGTCGTCACGCTCACCCATGCGGGATTTTCCTCGGTGATGAGTACCGCCGGAGACTTCCGCAAGCTCACCCCGCTCGTGCTGATGGAGGCGCTACTCGTCGCCGGCACCGAGGTCTGCGAGCCGGTCGAAGAGTTCGATCTCGACATTCCGGAGGATACGTTTGGCGCGGTCTGTGGCGCATTGGTGAACGCGCGCGCGACGATGCGAAACGCGTTTCGTGACGGCTCGTCGTACCGCATCATGTGCGAGATCCCGACTGCGGAACTGCGTGCCATCGAACAACATCTCCCGGCGCTGACACGCGGCGACGGCAGTTGGGTGTCGAGCTTTGCGGGTCATGTTCCAGTGAGCGGTGATGCGCCAATCAGAGCGCGCATCGGCCCGACGCCGCTCAACCGCGCGCACTATCTGGCCGACGTCGCGCGGTCGTAGGCCTCGGCCCCACCTGCCATTCGCGGCGAGACGAGGAGTTTCCCCATGCATCCTTTTCGGTCACTGAACCGCTACTGGCGGCTGTTGGCCCACTATCTGCGGCCCCAGTGGCCGCAGATGAGCCTGCTGGCGGTGATCCTGTGCGGCGCCATCGGTGTGCAGGTGGTCACGCCGCTGGTGGCGAGCCATTTCATCGACCAGGCCACCTCCGGCGGCGCTCTGCGCGATCTGATCTTCCTGGCGCTGCTGACTATGGTCCTGGCCCTGGCAGGACAGGTCATGGCTGTCGCCGAAACCTACGTGGCCGAGAATGTGAGTTGGGTGGCCACGAACGCGCTGCGCGCCGACCTTGTCGCCCACCTGCTGCGGTTGGATGCCCCGTTTCACACAGCCCATACGCCGGGCGAGTTGATCGAGCGGGTGGACGGTGACGTGACCACCCTGGCCCGCTTCTTCTCCCGGTTTGTGGTCTATGTGCTTGGTAACGGCCTCTTGATCGTTGGAGTGCTTGCGCTGCTCTTTTACGTGGACTGGCGGGTCGGCCTGGGGATGAGCATATTTGTCGTGCTAGCCTTGCTAACCTTGCTGCGCCTCCGCGTCGTTGCCACCCCCTCTGCGGCCGCGCAACGCCAGGCGAGCGCCAATTTCTATGGCTTCCTGGGCGAATACCTCGCCGGCCTGGAGGATATCCGCTCCAGCGGGGCACGCGCGTTTGTGCTGCGTCGCTGCGCCGAGATGATGCGGCCCTGGCTGTCCGTGACGCTTAAGGCGCAGACATGGGGATACACGATGGTTTCTACCAGCCAGGTGCTGGTTGCCCTCGGCACGGCTGCCGCCTTTGCCTTGAGCGCCATGCTGTTCAAGGCCGGTACGCTGACCATCGGCGCCGTCTATCTGATCTTCCAATGCACCGTGGTGCTGCGCCAGCCGACCGAGCAGATCCGCAACGAAGTGCAGGATCTGCAACAGGCGGACGCCAGTATTGGCCGTGTCGAGGCGCTCCTGAGCACGACGCCGCTCCTGACCGATGGCCCCGGCGCCGCGCTGCCGCCGGGCCGACTGGCGGTGGAGCTGGACGGCGTCTCATTTGGCTACGTGGAGGGCGCTCCGGTCCTGCGCGACGTCAGCGTGCGCCTGGAACCGGGTCGCGTGTTGGGTGTGGTGGGGCGCACCGGCAGCGGCAAGACGACGCTGACGCGGCTCTTCCCGCGCTTCTACGATCCACTGGCCGGCGTGGTGCGCCTGGGGGGCGTGGACCTGCGGGCGGTCCGCCTCGCGGCGGTACGCGCGCGCATCGGCCTGGTCACCCAGGAGGTGCATCTCTTCAACGCCAGCGTGCGCGACAACCTGACCCTTTTCGACGACGGCGTGCCGGATGACCGGATCGTCGCCGTGCTGGACACCCTGAGTCTGACCGGTTGGCTGCGGGAGCTGCCATGCGGGCTGGACACCCTGCTGGGACCCGGCGGCGCCGGACTCTCCGCCGGACAGGCCCAGGTGTTGGCCTGTGCACGCATCTTCCTGCGCGATCCCGACGTAGTAATCCTGGACGAGGCGTCCTCGCGCCTCGACCCAGCCACGGAGCGGCTGGTGCATGCGGCGCTGGGCCGGCTGCTCGACGGCCGGACTGGCATCATCGTGGCGCACCGGCTGGCGACGATGGCATACGCCGATGACATCCTTGTCCTGGAGGACGGGCAGGTGCGCGAGTATGGGCCGCGGCTTGCCCTCGCCGCTGACCCCACCTCGCGCTTTGCCGCGTTGCTGCGGATTGCTACGGAGGAGGTCTCCTCATGAAGCCGCTGCCGACCTGGCGCTACCTGATGAAAATGGCCCGCTATGCACCTCAACTCTACCTGCCCCACGCGGCGTTGTGGAGCGTGGTTCACGCGTCGCCGCTGCTGTTTGGGCTGATCACTCGTGCCTTCTTCGATACGCTTACCGGGGACGCGCACCCACCCGTGGGCACGGCAGGACTGATCGTGCTGTTCGTGGTGGTCGCCGTGGGCCGTGCGGTCCTCTATCTCACCGCCGGCATTTTCGAAATTCTCTGCCGGTTCACCATGAGTGGGCTGCTGCGCCGCAACCTGCTGCGGCATATTCTCGACCGGCCGGGCGCCGATGCGCTGCCCTTCTCCATCGGCGAGACCATCAGCCGCTTTCGCGACGATGCCCACGAACCCGAGGACAACCTGGATTGGACCAGCGATATTCTGGGCACGGGGCTTTTCGCCGTGGGAGCGTTTCTGATCCTGCTGCATGTCAACGTCCGGATGACCCTGGTCACCGTTCTGCCGCTGCTCGTCGTCGTGGCAGTGGCGCGGCGGGCCAGCGACGCGCTGGGCCGCTACCGTGCAGCCAGTAGCCAGGCCACCAGCCAGGTCACCGGAGCGATCGGCGATCTCCTGGCGGCGGTGCAGACGGTGCAGGCCGCCGGCGCCGAGAAGCGGGTCGTGGCCCACGTCCGACGGCTCAACGAGCAACGCCGCACCGCCATGCTGGCGGATCGCGTGGCGACGCAAGTGCTGGACGCCATCACGGCCAACACGGTGAGCGTGGGCACGGGTCTGATCATGCTGCTGGCTGCGGGCAACCTGCGCGACGGCAGCCTGACGGTGGGCGACTTTGTCCTGTTCGTCTCCTATCTAACCTTCATCGCCGACTTTACCGACGGGCTTGGCCAGTTCCTGGCCCACTACCGGCAGACCGGGGTCGCGTTCACACGCATGGGCGCCTTGCTGGGTGACGCGCCACCGGCAGCGCTGGTGGCTCCTACCCCGCTGCACCTGCGCGGGCCTCTGCCCATCGTACCGCCGCCAACGCGCAGCGCGACCGACCAGTTAGTCCTCGTGGAGGCGCGGGGGCTGACCTATCGTTACTCGCAGTCGGGGCGCGGTATCGCCGCAGTGGACCTGCGTCTGCCGCGTGGCACCCTGACGGTCGTGACGGGGCGCGTCGGCGCGGGCAAGACGACGCTCCTGCGGGCCCTCCTGGGTCTGCTGCCCCCGGAGGCGGGCGAGGTCCGGTGGAATGGCCACGTCGTGGACGACGCGGCCTCCTTCCTTGTGCCGCCCCGCGCGGCGTATACGGCGCAAGTACCGCGCCTGTTCAGCGAGACGCTTAAGCAGAACATTCTCCTGGGGCTACCCGACGACCCGGCGGCCCTGGCCACCGCCGTGCGGGGCGCCGTTCTGGAGCACGACGTGCAGACGCTGGAGGCGGGGTTGGAGACATCGGTGGGCACCCGCGGCGTCAAGCTCTCCGGTGGCCAGGTGCAGCGCACGGCGGCAGCGCGCATGTTGGTGCGCGGCGCCGAGTTGCTAGTGATTGATGACCTGTCCAGCGCGCTGGACGTCGAGACGGAGCGTGTATTGTGGGAACGTCTGTTCACCAGCGGCGAGCGCTCTCCGGACAGCATGACGTGCCTGGCTGTCTCGCACCGCCGCGCTGCGCTGCGCCGCGCCAACCACATCGTCGTGTTGAAGGAGGGCTACGTCGAAGCCCAGGGCACACTTGCCTTTTTGCTGGCTAATTGCGCGGAGATGCGGTCTCTGTGGCACGACGCTGACGACCCTGTTCCCCTAGTGTAACGCCGGACCAAGGGTGTCTCGTCGCAACGTTCGCGGGGCAGGTACTTTGCGGTCGAGTCGCGACTCGATCAGGATGCCACCACACACGAGCATTTTTGCACGTGCATACCCTGTCGCTCCGGCGCAAGGCGGCATACAATGCCGACCGGCGCTTCGACGAACGAACGGAGGCTCCATGCGGCCGAAACCCGCGCATCTCACTCCCGCGAACGCGGCGCGCTTTCAGGACCAGAGCGTCGTTGACACCTATCTGCTGCGTGCGCCCTATCCGCCCGAAACATTCACGATCCTCGCCGATCTCGTCACGGACACGCCGCGCGCGGTCCTCGATGTCGGCACCGGCCCCGGCGTGATCGCGCGGGAACTGGTGCGATGCGTTGATCGAGTGGACGCCGTAGATTGGTCCATGCCGATGATCGCGCTGGGCAAAGGCTTGCCCGGTGGCGATCACCCGAACCTCCACTGGCTCCACGCACGCATCGAGGAGGCGGAACTGGAACCACCGTATGCACTTATCACCGCAGGGGTGAGCCTGCACTGGATGGACTGGGAGGTTGTGCTGCCCCGCTTCCACGACCTCTTGACGCCGCACGGCGTCCTCGCGCTCGTCAACGCCGCGACGACGCGCCCGCCGTGGCACGCCGAGATGCGTGAGGTGGCGCGCCGGTTCTCGACGATGCAGGAGCGCGAAGAATTTCGTCTGCTCGACGAGTTGTCTGGGCGCGGGCTGTTCCGCACGATAGACGAGCGACGGACCCGGCCCGTCGCCTTCAGCCAATCGGTCGAGGACTACATCGAGGAGTTGCATTCGCACAGCGATTTCTCCCGCGAGCGGATGACGGACGACGCAGCAAACGCCTTCGATGCGGCGGTGCGTGCGCTCGTCGGCCCGTACGCGACCGACGGCAGGCTCGCGTTGGAAGTGACCGGCGGTGTCATCTGGGGCGCGCCGCTCCGGCCGTAACGGTGTGAGTTCGAATGAGTATCGGTTTATAGGAGGGAACAATGCCACTCATACAGCACCCGACGGGCGACTATCAGTTCCTGCCACTGGCGACGGACCCGCGCATCACGACGAGCGCGCCGTTTTCGAGCGGTGTGGCCGCGATGCCGGGGTATGAGATCGTCCACGCGATCTTCCAAACGCCCCTGCCCTACCAGCGAGGATTTGCTGCGGCGGAGCGACACCTGAGCGCGCACGGGCGGGCACGCACCGCCCTTTGTGCCGTCGAATTGCGTTGCCCGGAGCCATACACAGTGAGCGGATTCGGCGCTTTTAACCAGGATTACCGCGCGCTGCTAATGGAGTGGGGCGTCTTTGTGGAGGGCCAGAATCCCATCGCGCGCAGTAATATCGCGCCGAGCGTCAACCCACCCACCGAAACCCTGCTTTACGCCTTCTCGTACACCGTGCCGACGACGGAGCGCGGCCAAACGTTCGTCGTCTCCGGCGCGCCCGAAAAGGCGACAGTGCGACCCGGCGAAACCTCGCCCGACGCGCTGCAGGAGAAGACCGGGAGCGTCATGCTGGCGATGCAGGCGAGCCTCGCGGCCTTGGAAACGGAGTGGGCCGCCGTGACCGCCCTCAACCTGTACACCGAGCACGACCTCCACGCATTCCTGCCTGCGGAAATCCTCGCGGCGATGGGCCCTGCGGTAGCGCACGGCATCCACTGGTACTACAGTCGCCCGCCCGTCATTGGCCTGGAAGTCGAGGCCGATGTGCGGGCCGTCCGGCAGGAAATCCGGCTGTATTGAGCGAAAGGGAAGTCCAATGATAAACGTACAAGCGCAGGTGCAATCATGCCTCGATGATCTCGTTGGGCGCGGTGTCGAGCGCGGGCTGCAAGTCGCGGCCTATCTCGATGGTGAGCGCGTTGTGGATGCGTGGGCGGGGATCGCGGATCCGGCGACCGGCAGGCCGGTGGATGGCGAAACACTCTTTACCGTCTTTTCCTGCACAAAGGGTGTGACCGCGACCGTCATCCATCAACTGGCGGAGCGTGGCATCCTCGACTACGACGCGCCGGTGGCATCGTACTGGCCGGAATTCGGCACGCACGGCAAGGAGCGCATCACCGTCCGCCACGTCCTCAGCCACACGGCGGGCGTCCCGCAGATGCCCGCAGGCGGGACACCGACCGACATGGCAGACTGGGATGGTGTCTGCCGCGCGATCGCCGACCTGACGCCGTTGTGGGAACCGGGGACGGCGACGGGCTATCACGGTCTCACCTACGGCTTCATCCTCGGTGAGGTGGCGCGGCGCGTGGATGGGCGCGCCATCGCGCAGATCGTGCAGGAGGACATTTGCCAACCGCTCGGCATCTCATCGCTCTTCTTCGGCATCCCGGACGCGGCAGAGCCACGCGTCGCGCCCCTGGAGAATGACCGGACAATTGACGACGCGCCTGCCCCCCCGCCGGACTCCTACTTCGAGCGGGCGATGCCCGGATTGCGCTTTTCGAATGTCTCATTCAATCTCCCCGCGCTTCGCCGCGCCTCGATCCCGGCGGGGGGTGGCATTATGAACGCGCGCGCGTTGGCACGGCACTATGCGGCGCTTGTTGGCGATGGGGTGCAAGGCGTCCGACTGCTGACACCGAATCGGGTGGAGATTGCTACCACGCTGCAATCAGGGGCGGACGATTTGGTCATCGGGATGCCGGGGCGCAAAGCGCTCGGCTACACCCTCGGTGGCCCGCTTTCGCCGTTCAGCGAGCGCATCACGGCATTTGGGCATGGCGGCTACGGTGGTGCGACAGGCTTCGCCGATCCGCAGTACAAACTCGCGTTTGCGCTGGCGAAGAACCGCCTCGCCTTCACCGCGCCCGACGAGAGCGCCGCGAATCTCGTGGCACAGGTACTCCGCGCCGCGCTCGGCATCCCGGAAGCAAGCTGAACGCGGCGATTGCCTCGTTCAGGTAGCGACCGCTATTCGATTGGTTGCGCGCCATCAGCAGCCGCGCGCCGCGCCTGCCGCTCCAGATGCCCCTGGCCCCACTTAGTCAGGCGACACTGGAGCGGGTTCTGGGTAGTGCATTCGACGAGACCCTGCCGCTCCATCTTGTCGAGGATGCGCTGCATCGCCACGAGCGGCACGCCGAGGCCGGGCGCGACCGTACCGACGTAGGAATAGGCGCCATCCACCGGGCCGCAGGCCGCGAGGAGCGCGTCCGCGATCCGGCGAAACTCCTCGGTGGACGACATGCACCGCTCCCCTCGCCGCACACAGCGATCAGCTAATATGTATCCCGGCGATCGATCCGTAGGACTTGCCGTTGATCGTCAGGACGATCTGCGCGTTCGTGCCGGGAATCGCACCTGTCGTCACGAATGATACCTGCGCGACGCCCTTCTCGTCTGTCTTCCCATCCACCGAAACTGCGGCGATGCCCATTTCGAACTGAACATCCACATGGAACGGTATGTTCGCGAGCGGCGCGCCGCCCTTGGTCAGTTTGATCGTGAGGTTCACCGGCGTATCCGGCTTCGGGTTCGACGGCGCGGCGAACGCGATGATGTCAATGTCGCTGCTCACCGGCGCGGGTGCGCTCGTCGCCGATGGTGCGGGCGGTGCGCCGCTCACGGCGGGGGCCGGGGCCGTGTTCCCCGCCGGGGCGGGAGTCGTGCCATTCGGGTAGCGCCACCCGTAGTATGCGCGCCCAATGTTGCCGTACTCCACCTTGAAGCCGTTGGGGTTGCTCGGCGTGTAGGTCAGGACGCGCCGCTCGAACCCCTGCATCAGGACGTCTTTCTGCGTGCCGCCGACCTTGACCGTCGCCCAGACCGGCTCGGTGATCGCGAGGCCGATAGCGGACAGGCCACCGAAGTCGGGCGCATTGCGGAAATCCGCGAACGCCTTGGGGAGATTGTGCTTGGTCGTGTCGTCGAAGGCGGCGGTGTTCGCCTGCGCGTCGCCTTTCGTATCATACGTGCCGAACGAGCCATCCGACTTGTACTGCTTCGTGACGGGCTTGCCGTTGTTGTTCTGCTCCGCCGGTTGCACCTTCGCGAGATCGGCGTAGGTCGGGAACGTGTTGTCCGTATCGCCCGCGACCGGCGCCTTCGCCGGGTCTTTCGGCGCGTACGTCGCGTCCCCGTTCTGCTGCTTACCGGAGATCAGTTCGACGGTAAGCAGGCCGGCCGTGACAGTGTTGCTGGCGCCGAGTTCCATCCGCCCCTTGTCGAAATACTGCACAACTCGCTTGCCGCCCTGCGCCTCCTTGTAGTCTTCCGAAATGCCATCGGTGAACGGCGACGGCCCCCAGACGTAGGTCCTGCCACCGGGGTTGGCGTCCGTCTTCGACCAGAGCGCATTAAACGCCGGATGCGCGAACCCGGCCGCCGAGAGTGACGGGAGGACGAGCACAAGCGAGAGCAGCATCCCAAGCGCTATCCCACCACCCGCGAGCCGCACATTTCTTCGCATCATGGAAACTCCTTCCACATCAAAACCGCACGACCGGCCCCACCCCGATGGGTCATGACCCGGCGGGCAGTGTAGTCACATCCGCTTCGCAATGCAAAGGACGGATATGGATGCGTTTACCGTCTTGGTCGTTTTCTTTCCTCATGCTATGCTTCCTATATTGATCGTCCACCACAGGTAAAGGAGCCGTGTATGACCGCTACCACGCCGCTCACGACTGAAGAACTCGATGCCCTGCGCAAGATGAACAGCCCGACGATTGCCAATGCCATCGAAACTTTCAACTACCGCCCGCGCAATGAAGGGTTCATGGACAGCACCGTCCGCTGCATCCTGCCCGAACTCGGCGCGATGGTCGGCTACGCGGCGACGTGCGTGATCGAGGCGTACGCGCCGGGCGCGGGCAATCGCCGCATCCACAACGCGGACTACTGGGATCACGTCCTTTCCATCCCCGCGCCGCGCATGATCGTCGTGCAGGATGTGGACCAGCCGCCGGCGCTCGGCAGCATGTGGGGCGAGGTGCAGGCGAACATCCACACCGCGCTCGACTGCGTCGGCTGCGTGACGAACGGCGGCGTGCGCGATCTCGACGAGGTCCGGCAGGTCGGCTTCGGCTTCTGGGCCGCCGCGCCAATCGTCTCCCACGCCTACATCCACCTGATTGACTACGGCACGCCGGTGCGCGTCGGCGGCCTGATCGTCAACCCCGGCGACCTGCTCCATGCCGATCAGCACGGCGTCATCAACATCCCGCACGAACTCGCGCGTGACATTGTCCGCGCCGCCGACGAGGTGGAGGCGAAAGAGCGCAAGATCATTGACCTGTGCAAGTCACCCGGCTTTTCGGTGGACAAACTGAAGGCGTTGATGTTCCCTGGCGGTCGCCCGAGCCGAGACGAGGGGCACTGAAAACGTTTGAACCGCAGAGACACAGAGGACGCAAAGAAGAAACAATGAAACAAAAGAGAAAAGATTGAGTCGGGTTATCTGCTGACGATAGTTCAGTGCGTCCGCCAGACGGTCCGTGCAGATGCGGGGGATGCGGAGTTCGGTGACGGTGTCGAGGGCCTGCGGGTCATTCACGCCCCAGGCATGGACTTCGATGCCTGCGGCGCGGACGGCGGTGACGGTGTCGGGCAGCAGCTGCGTCGGGTGCAGATGAACCGCGCGGGCATGGGCGAGGCGGGCACGGTGGATGGCGAGATGGGCGACGATTTCCGGCGTCATCCACGGCTCCGAGTGCAACCCAAGCAGATCGGTCGCGAGGTTGGGACACGCCGCTTGCACCGCCCGCAGCAGGATCGGCTCGTACGACGTCACTTCGATGCTTTCCCAGACGTGTCGGTACGGCTGGAGCGCGGCGGCGACGATAGCGGCGGACTCCGGCTCCGGCCCCTTGATCTCGATTTCGAGGCCGATTTGCCCGGCGAACATCGCCAGCACCTCATGCAGCGTCGGGATGAGATCGGCCTCGTCCGACCGGATATCCGCAGCGTCGTACAAAAATACCGGGCCGGTACCGCCTCGCGCGTCGTTGACCGTGAAAAAGTGCGCTAGCACCGGCACCCGATCCCGCGTTAGCCGCACGTCGCACTCGATCGCATCCGCGCCGAGATCGAGCGCATGCCGAAATGCCGGTATCGTGTTCGCGGGCGCATCGTCTGTGGCGCCACGATGGGCAACGATCTGCACGACCTTTCTCCTTGCAGCAACCGCAGGAGCGTGGCGGTTGAACGCTCGACATGCGAGTGAGGTTTCTCAGGCGATATAGGCCCCATCCGCCGTGCTCGCGGCCACCTTGGCGTAGAGGGCAAGGATACCCGTCGTGTGGCGAGGGGCGGGCGGTTCCCACGCGGCGCGGCGGACAGCGAGTAGGGCATCCACTTCCTCCGGGGTCAGATGCCCGTCGCGCGTGCCGACGATAGCGAGGCGACGTTCGGGGACGTTGATTTCGATCAGATCGCCCTCCTCGACGAGCGCGAGCGGTCCACCGTCCATCGCTTCGGGCGTGACGTGGCCGACCGCCGGGCCTTTTGCCGCCCCGGAGTAGCGACCGTCTGTGACGACGGCGCAGGTCGCGGTCAGTTCGATGCTCGCGGCAATGATCGCGGTCGCGTAGTACATCTCCGGCATGCCGTTCGCTTTTGGGCCTTCGTAGCGGATCACGACGACATCGCCGGGCTGCACGACGCGCTCGATCAGGGCGGCGACCGCGCTGTCCTCGTTGTCGAAGACGCGCGCCGGGCCGATGTGGACGTGCATCGCCTTCGGCACCGAGAAGTGCTTGATCACCGCGCCGCCCGGCGCGAGATTGCCGCGCAGCACGGCGATGCCGCCCTCCGGCCCGAAGGCCTGCGCGCGCGGGCGGATGACCTCCTCCACCGCCACTTTGACATTGACGAGGTAGCCGCGCGTCTCCTGGAAGAAGCGGCTCTGCTCGATCTCCTCGAGATTCTCGCCGAGCGTCTTGCCCGTCACGGTCAGGCAGTCGAGGTGGAGCAGGTCGCGGATTTGCAGCATCACCGCCGGGACACCGCCCGCGTACCAGAGGTACTCGACCGGGTACTTGCCCGTCGTCTTCGCGTTGGCGAGCACGGGGACATGGCGGTGGATGTAATCGAAGTCGTCAATCGTCACCTCCAAACCGACCTCGCGCGCGATCACCGGCAGGTGCAGGAGGCTGTTGGTCGAACCGCCGACCGCCGCGTGGAGCATGATTGCGTTCTCGAACGCCGCGCGCGTGAGGATTTTGCGCGGCGTCAGGTCCATCTCGACCAGTTTGAGAATCTGCTTGCCGACCGCCCGCGCGACGCGCATGTGGCGGGTGAGCGCCGCAGGGATCAGCCCACTGCCCGGCAGCGCGAGGCCGAGCGCCTCGACCAGCACTTGCCCGGTGCTCGCGCTCCCCATGAACTGGCACGCGCCGCAACTCGGGCAGGCGTCGTGCTGGTGCATCTCCATATCCTCGCGCGACATCTCGCCCCGCTCCACCGCCGCGCCCATCCCCCACATATGATCGGAGGTGATGTAGTTCGGCGCGTTCATCTGCGTGCCACCGGGCAGGTGGATGGCGGGGAGGTCGCAGCGCGCCATCGCCACGAGATGCGCGGGCACGGACTTGTCGTTGCCGGAGATCAGCACCATGCCGTCGTGCGGGTGGCCGAGGGCGTGAATCTCGATCATCGCCGCCTGAATATCGCGCGAAACGAGCGAATAAGACATCCCCGCGTGCGCCTGCGCGACGCCGTCGCAGATGTCCGAGGTGTAGAAGACGCCCGGCTTGCCGCCCGCCTCGAAGACACCGTTGGAGACTTCCTCGATCAGCGGTCGGAAGTGGAATGTGCCGGGGTGGCCCATCCCGTACGCGCTCTCGACGAGAATCTGCGGCTTGCCGAGGTCTTCCTCCGTCCAGTTCATCCCCATCCGCAGCGCATCCCCCTGATGGTTCACGCGCCGCAGTCGCTGGCTCTTCAACTCACGCATCATAGCTCTCCCTCATCTCTCCGTTCGCCGTCGTCATCGCCCACCGGGCACGCCGCTCTCGTGAGCAGAGTACGCGCCTGCATCGGGCGTGACTACGATAGCACGCACTTCATGCGAACGACGAATGTACGTGCCGTAGGGAAGAAAAGAACCGCACGCCCCGGAGTGGGGCGCGCGGTGTCCGGTGCAAAGTCACGGAAAGTGAAGCAAGCGGGGCATTGCCGCGCGGGGCTTATCCCCGGTGGTCATCCGCCGTGATCGTGCCGGCCGGCTTGTTGGTGGCCGGGGCCGCAGTCGCCGGAGCGGGCTGCGCCTTCGCAACGACCGGAGCCGCCTGCTGCGTCATCGGGGTCGCCACCTGGGCGACCGGCGCGGCAGCCTGCACGACCGGCGCGGCAGACTTCGGGGCGACGGCGTATGTCGTCACCGTGGTCGTCTGCTGCGGGGCGGCGGGAGCGGCGGTGTTCGCCTCAAACGGGCGGTAGATGCCGCAGCCGTTGAGGAAGAAGTTGCCGCAGTTGACGGTCGTCGTGACATTGTTCGTCACCAGCGGGCCGCCGTTCTGGCAGAAGTAGCCGCGATTCTGCACGAAGGCAACCTTGCCGTCGGTGCAGAAGCGGTTGTCGTTGTACAGGAATGTGTTGCCGCCCACATAGGTGGCGCCCGCCGGGAACGTGTTGCAGTTATTGAAGCCGCAGACGTTGCCATTCAGGAAGTTGACGTTGTTGTTGCCATTGAAGTTATTGCCGACGAAACCACCGCCGAACGGGCAACCATAGACGCCGTTGCAGGTGATCCCATTCGCGGTGCCCGGCGCGATGAACGTGCTGTTGACGAAATTCGCACCGACGAAATTCGACCCGATGAAATTCGAGCCGACAAATCCCGCCCCGAAGCCATAGTCCGGGAAGACCGGGAAGATGCGCTGACCCGTCACCGGGCAAACATCAATCAGGTTACCCGTCGCGTCGGTGACGACCGAAACGACACCATTGCAGTAGCGCGGGTCAACATACGTGCTGACGACGGCGTTGCCGGGGATGCCGGTCGTCGTGTTCGTCGTCGTTGTTGTGGTGGGAGCAGCCGTCGGATAGCACGTCGTGTAGTTGATGCAGACCGTGTTATCGTACGTCGTCGGTGCGGCTGCGCCGACCGATCCGCCCTGCACCATCGCCAAAACGAAGAGAATTGCACTCGCCGCGCCGACAACCGCCCAGCGCAGAAGTGAGCGCGATGCGTCGCCTGCCGTCATCGGGCGGGCGAGCGAACAAACATCATCCATGTAATACCTCCGGTAAAAGAGAATAAGACCCGTGAGCTTTGCAGCAATGATTATACCAGCCATCGGGGCGAAAATCCACAGTGTTCAAAAAGAGCAAAATTGCAGGGAACGTCGGCTCGGTGTACCGATGAAGGAGCGCGTACTGATCGCGCCCTGGTATTGAGACGGCTTCAGCCCGCGATCCGCTCAGGATCGGTATCCGTCCGAGGCGAAGGCGATCACGAGCCAGAGGAACACAACGCCCACCACAATGGCGACGGCGATATGGATGTAGCCGATCACCAGCCCGGCGAGTAAAAGTCCCTTGCCGCGCTTCCGCCCCTGCGACCGCCGGATTTCCCGTCGCGCGATGTAGCCGAAGACCACCGCGAGCACGCCGCCGATGAAGGGGAGGAGAAACCAGCTGGCGATGCTGCAAATGAGGCTCGCAATCGCAAACCCCGAGGTCGGCGGGACGCTCGCCTGCTGCCCGTAGGCCGGGGCATAGGCATAATAGGTAGAGGGCGGGGCAGCGCTCACGTACGGCGGCGCGATCGGTTGCCCGGGCGGTGGCTGGGCGCCGTAGCCCGGATAGCCGAAATCGGGATCGGGGGCGGGGAACGCCGGTTGATTGGTCGGTGGTTGCTCGGGCGGCTGCATGATTTGCTCCAGTCGAAAGTCTCCCGCGCGACGGTGATCTACCCCGCTCACTGCCCCGTCGCGTTCGCGATGAGCAACACGATCAGCGTCGTCGAGACGGCAATCTGTCCATAGCCGAGTATCAACCCCGCCCGTGCCAACCCGCTACCCGAACGTGTGCCATCCGACCGGCGAATGGAACGGCGCGCCGCATGCCCCAGGAGCACGGCGAAAATCGCGAATGCTCCGAAGATGCCGATGGTCACGACGCCGATAAAGGGCACGATCAGCCAACTGATCACGCCGCAGATAACGCTGGCGATTGCCGGAAAGGAGACACGGCGCATGTCAGCACGACCATCGAAGGCGATTTGCATGAACGCCCCTTCCTTCCCAAAAACCCGATCTCGATCTCGTAGGATTCACACAGTTCGTGAGGGAATTTTGGTAATACGGGCGCCCGTACCATCAGAAAAACCCCTTCGACTGCGTGACTTCTACTCGATCATCGGGTGCATCGAAATCACCCGACCGCACCGGTGGCGTCACGCCGTGTGATCGCGCTGCTCCCACAGTTGTTTCGTCAGTTCGGCGTGGCCGAGGTGTTCCTGGCCGTGGTCTGCGGTATGAATGACATAGTGCGCGCGCACGACCGGCCCGGCCCGGCCGGGGAGCATCGTGCTCATGTCCATAGCGTCGAGCAGCGCCAGTTGCTCATCCTTCTTCGCCTTCGCCGCAGCGATCAGGCCGCGCAGTTCCTCTCCGGTCGCCGGATCGTTGCGGAGCGAATAGTCGTGGTCGTGCGTGGGTGACTCGCCGAGAGCGAAGGCGAGCAACAGTGTCTGCACCGCCGTCACGTGGCGGACGAGTTGAGCGACCGAGTTCGTCGTTTCGTCGCCGGGTCGCCACGTCAGCGCCTCTTCCGGCATCCCGTCCACCACTTTGCCGTACCGTTCCGCCTGCCCATCCAGCATCCGCAGCACCACATCAACCATCGGTTTCATCTGTTTCTCCCTTTTCCCTTCCATACATCCCGGAAAGCGAATACTCGAGGCGTTACCCCGTCCGGCTCCCCTTCCCTATGGGGAAGGGGGCTAGGTCTTCCCCTGCTCCCACAACTGCCGCGTCAGACTGGCATGTGCGAGATGCTCCTGCGTGTGTTCCAGCGCGTGGATCAGGCACATCGCCACCGTGTAATGCTCGCCGTTCGGGTCCACGCGATCATCGCCGTACGTCGCGGGGTCAATCGCTCCCACGAATGACGCGACGCGCGCCCCGGCCTGCCGGATCAGGGTGTCGCTTTCCGCACCGCCCAATACGACCTGGAACTCCGCCGCCCGATCTCGCTCGATCTCGACACCACCGGCGCGCGCCGTCCACGCCTGCGCCGCGCCCCACGTATGGGCGACAAGCACCGCGATCGAGTTTGTTTCCGCACCGGGTCGCCAGTTCATCGCTTCATCGGGAAGCCCCGCAATGACGGAGAGAAAGCCTTCCTCCTGTTCGCGGAACTTCGCCAGTGTAGCCGTGCGAATCGGGTCCATGAACGCCCCCTCGTTTCGTTGATCGGCATCCACAATGGAGGGTAGCAGGTATGTCCATGCATGTACATTGCTGCGAAGGAGCGAGGGAGAGTTTACGGCTTGGAGCAACGGTACCCGTTGGGCTACGAACTTCGGCCATCGAATTCCGAACTTTCCCACGCGCTATATCCCTGCACGAGCGCGTGCACCATCGCTTGCACTTCTTGTTTGATCCGTAGCGCGAGGACAGTTTCTGCCGTTCGCCGGGCGATAATGCGCGGTATGAGTGGTGGCAGCACACGGGCGGGCACAGATGCCGCGATTCGCAGCGACGCCCGCACGCCGCAGCCGGTGTCGGTTGGCGCGACGACGAACAGGCCGACGACGCGCGCGGCGACCTCACCGGGTTGGAGATCGTGCAGTTCCTCCGCGATGCTGCGGATCGTCACCTGGGTGTCGGTCGCGGTGAACACGACCTCGGCGGCGGGTTGGAGCGCGACGCCGGGCACATGGATCGGCGTGAGCGTGATGCGGAGGGCGCCGCGCTGCCGCCGGATAACGCGCTCCACGCTCGGCAGCGCGCCGAGGACGAGGGCGGGGTCGCTGAGGTAGACGATCCCGCGTGCGACGGTACACGGCAGTGCGAAGGCGGCGCGCTGGCTCGTCTGGAGTGGCATGTCTCGGGCGTGATCCGGCATCGTTCATTTCTCGCTGTATGCGGTGATCCAGGGGCAGTGTATCAGTCCGTGCGCGATGCACGTATATGGGGTGCAACGCGCGATGCCGCCAATTGTCATCCAATGCGATACCGAACGCGTAGAACCTTGTGATGGGAGCGGAAACGATTGCTGGCACGCATGGTGCGGGCGAAGGTTTTGGGGAAGGATTCGACGGCATTCCGCGTTGTACTGAGTACCGGCTGCAATGGCGCCGCCGGCCTGCATCTCATCAAGGGACCGGAGGGCTTTTCACATGGTTAATGCCAGTATCCGCCGCAACGACGCGGCATTTGCGGAAATAACGCCAATATCGTCGCATCGTGCCGCCGACCGTCCCGTGCTGTCGAGTATCGTGGAGCGGCGTCAGGCGCGCGACAAGAAGGCGGCGGTAAAGGTCCTGCCAGACGTGGCGCCATACGACAGTGATTCGTTGCGGGCATACCTGCGCGAAATCAGCACGCAGCCACTCTTGAATCATCAGCAGGAGATCGCGCTCGCCCAACGGATTCAGGCAGGGGACGAACTCGCGCTCCAGCAGATGGTGCGACACAACCTGCGACTTGTCGTCAGCGTCGCGAAGCGGTATGTCGGGCGTGGCCTGACGCTGCTCGACCTCGTACAGGAGGGCAACATCGGCCTGATGCGCGCCGCGCACAAGTACGATTGGGAGACCGGGTTCCGGTTCTCGACGTATGCGACGTGGTGGATTCGCCAGGCAATCACGCGCGCTATCGCCGATCAAGGGCGAACGATCCGTTTACCCGTCCATATGGGCGAGGCGGTTTCGCGCCTCCATCGCGTTGTGCAAACACTCAGCCAGAAACTCGGCCGCCGCCCGACGATCGAGGAGATCGCTAGAGAAGCGGAGTTGCCGGAGGAACGCGTCGAGGTGATGATGCGGATGTCGCAGCAGACGCTCTCGCTCGATGTGCCGATTAACAGCGATGAGGATGTGACACTCGGCGACGTGATCGGCAACAAGGTCGAGGGCGAGAACCCGGAAACCGAAGTCTCGGCAGGCCTACTGCGCGAAGAAATCGCGGAGGCGCTGGAGTCGCTGGCGCCGCGCGAGCGGTTGGTGGTTGATCTGCGTTTCGGTATCACGAAGCCGCGCCAGTATACGCTGGCCGAAGTCGGCAGCCAACTCGGCATCAGCCGCGAGCGCGTCCGGCAGATCGAGCGGACCGCGCTCCGCAAACTGCGCAGCGGCGAGAGCGGTGCGAAACTCGTCGCGTATGATCACCAGTAAAAGCAATGAGTAACGAGCAATGAGCAATGAGTGGGAATGCCCCAACCTCATTGCTCATTGCTCATTGCTCATTTCATCCTGCCGGATTCGTTTGCAGCCAGAGATAGATATTGGCGACGTCCTGATCGGTCAGTTCGTCGTTGGCGTACTGCACGCCATCCATCGTGCCGGAGCGGACGAGGCGTTGCAGTTCTTCGAGGCGCACCGTCGTACCACTGCTGCGGGGGGCGATGCCGCCCTCGCCGCGGACGCCGTGGCAGGCGGCGCAACCAACCGCACTGTATTTCACCTGCCCGAGCGATGCGTGCTCGTTTAACGCTGCGCTGGTTGGCACAGGCGTCGCGGCCGGTACCGAGGCGGCCGCGCTGCACGCCGCGAGTACGACGAGCAGTGGCGCGGCAATGCCCGCCAGAACCGCGTACCACGTTTGTGGATGCCGCAAAAGTGCCACGCTAATCCTCAGTCCTCAGTCCTTCGCCCTCGGATACGGCATCGCCATCGCGGCGGTCGTGCCACCGTCCACATAGAGTACCTGGCCGGTGACGAAGCGCGCTTCGTCCGAGCAGAGGAAGGCCGCGACATCGCCGACATCGTCCGGGTGGCCGACGCGGCCAATCGGGACGCGCGCGCCGCCCTGCTCGCTCGTGTACGTTGAATCGTCGAAGTAGCGCGGCACCTCAATCAGCCCCGGCCCGATGGCGTTGACGCGGATGTGCAGCGGCGCGAGTTCGACGGAGAGTTGCCGCGTGAAGGCGATGATTGCGCCCTTGGTCGCCGCGTAGGCGGTGTGATTCGGCATCCCAGCGAAGCCGTGGACGCTCGTGATATTGAGAATGCACGGCCCTGTACCGCCGCGCAGATGCGGCACGGCCTGCTGGGCGGCAAAGAACATCGCGCGGATGTTCAGGTCGAATTCCTCGGCGTAGGTCTCCTCCGTCGTGTCGAGAAAGGGGACGGAGCGCGTCACGCCCGCATTGTTGACGAGGATGTCGAGCCGACCGAAGGCCGCGACCGTTTCGTCCACCGCGCGGCGGGCATTGGCGATCTGCGTGAGATCGCCTTGCAGCGCGATGGCCTTGCCGCCCTGCCGCATGACGCCTTCCACCGCCTCGCGCGCGCCGCCGATCGAGTGCGATGCCTGGAACGCCACCGTCGCGCCGCGCGCGGCGAGCGCCTCGCCGATCCCCCGCCCAATCCCCATTCCCGCGCCTGTCACGAGCGCGACCCGCCCCGTCAGTGCGCCGATCTGTGTTGCCATAACTGCCTGCTCCTAACTACGTCACCCGCAGGCGCGTCCGCGTTTCGGCCGAGCCGCCGGTATTGTCGAAAACGCGCAAGGTGATGATCCAGTTGCCGGCCTGCCGCCGCGAGCCATCGAGGGGCAACACGCACGTCGGGATATCCGTGTCGCAGAGCGTCATCGGCGGTTCGTTCGGGGGGTCCACGGTGACAAGGTAGCGCGTCGGCGTGTAACCCGCTTCGATGCGCGTACCCGTCGCGCGGAGCGTCACCGTCAGCGGCTTGCCGTTCGTCTGCACGCGCGAAGGAATATCCTGGAAGGCGGGGAAGATGTGCGCGGCGGGCGTTGTGATGCCTGCGGCCGGGAGGCCATCCGGCGCGAGGCGCGTCACGACCCGGTCGAGCGCGACGAGGCCAACAAACGACGCGATCAGCAAGGTGAGGATTGCCCACGTCAATTCATCCGTCGCGAAGGCGCGCAGTGCAAGCGGCAGCGCGGGCGTTCGGTTCATTGAGGCGTCAGGTCCACGTTGCGGCGTCTGCACATTTCCTCGTTTCGTAATCATCATGCATCTATCCATTCACCGTCAGCCGCAGGATGCCCGGCCCGTCGCTCGCGGTGAGGGACCACGCGATGGACGGACGCGCCGCCGCGACCACGAGCGCGAAGATCGTATCATCCCGCAGCGGCAATACGTAATATCCCCGCAACGGGGGGGTCGCGAGCGGCATGATCTCGCTCGGCCGGAGCACGAGGTGGGAACCCCGCACGCCGCGTATCGCGATGGTGTACGTGCTGTCGTCCTGCTCGAACCACGCATCGGCCTGCGGGCCGCCCGCCTGCCCCGGTAGCGACTCGAATCGCATGGTTAGGGAGACCTGACTACCATTCTGGATCGCCTCGATGCGGTCGAGGACCCAGCCGTCGCTGCGAGCGCCGGTCGTCATCTCCGGCGCTCGCGTCGGGAGCGTGGTGCGGTTCGGGGCGAGTGGTGCGGAGGACGGTGTGCCCGGCACGGCGGTCGCGCCGGGCGTCGCCGGAGCGGGGGCGACGACGGTCGGTGTGGCGACGGTTGCTTGCCTAATCGTGGCGGGTAGCGTTGGCGTGGGCGCGGTTGTCGGGGTCGGCGTCGCCGTGCCGCATGCGGTGAGCAGCACGGCGAGCAGAAGGATTGGTATGCTGCCGCGTCGGTTCGCTCGTGTCACGCTTTGCCCCCGCTCATTGAGTCATCCAACCCCGCGCATTGCGCATGCGGATCAGCGAGAAGTGTAGCGTGGTTTCGATGATCGCGCGCCCAAGTGGCACGAGCGACGGCGTGATCCGTAACTCCACCCCCGCGTCCGTCAGCGCGGCGAGCAGATCGCCGACCGGCGCGACGGAGCGTGGCACGACCGGCTCCCGGCTGACATAAACGCCGTGGTCGTGAATGTCCGCGAAGGTTTCCGTCGGCATTCGATAGCGGAAAAGCCGGGCGGCGCGCAGCCGTTCCAGCCACGCGCTCTCGATGGCGATCACCATCCGGCACGGCACGGTGGCGAACCAGCACGCGGCATCCTCCGGCGTGGTCGTCGGCAGCGGCCAGAAGCAGACACGCGGGCAATCGCGCGGGAAGAAATAGACCGGCGCGTGCCAGTCATCAATCGCCCAGACGAGCGGCTCAACCTCCGGCCGCGACAGCGGCGACCGTGGCACGAACCGCGTAATCGTCGAGTCCTCGCTGAAATGAGAAAGCGGCATGCTGTCTCCCCGTCGTCGCCTTGCCCCGATCACGGAACCGTCGGTCACTGGCCGCGTTTGTACCGGCAGAGCGGAGCCTACTGTACGATTTGCTAACGATTCATTCGCGAACCGTTTGAAGGCGCTTTTTACCGCCGTATCATGCGTTGTGGACGCTCCGCCCGTACAGCGAGATAATATGCTCCTGCTGGTCGGTGGATCGCGGTTGGCGATGCACTGCAATGGCACAAGGGAGAGCAGCGTGCCGATAGTAGCAGATCACCATCGCATCCGAAGCCGGGCAATTCACCTTCTCGCCACGCTCATTCTTGCAGTCACCGGGCTTGCGCTCCTGCCTCTTTCGGTTTCCGCGCATGTGGCGTTGGTCGCCGCGACGCCCGTGCCGGGCAGCACGATCGGCCAGCCGCCTAAGGCGATCCGTATCCGCTTCGATCAGGTCCCCGACCCGAAATTCAACGACATCACGCTGCTCGACACGAGCGGCAATCCGGTCGGCGGGGGCGCGGCGACGGCGGAGACGGGCGATCCGAGCGTCGTGGAAGTGGCGCTGGCCGGCAAACTCGCGCCGGGGCTGTACACCGTCGCGTGGCAGGCGCTCGCCAACGACGGCCACCTGACCAAGGGTAATTACTCCTTCACGCTCGCCAGCGGCCTCGGCCCCGCGCCGCCATCGGAGCCGCAGTCCATCGGCGCGCCGACGACGGGCGGGACGGCGACCGCGTCCACGCTTTCCGGCAGCGGCAACCCTTCCGTCCTCGCGGTCGTCGTGCGCTGGTGGCGCTATCTCGCGCTCGGCGTGCTGATCGGCGCATTCGGGCTGGCCGTGCTCGTGTTCCGGCCGGTCACCGGAACCCTTGACGATGGCGACGCGGCATGGCGGCGAGCGACGCGGATGCTCCGACCGTGGGTGTTCGGTGGCCTCGTCGCCTTTCTCCTCGCGCATCTCGCGACGCTGATCGTGCAGGCCGCGACGGTAGCGGACATCGCGGTATTCCAGGTGCGCGGCGACACGCTTCGCCGCCTCACCTTCGACACGACATACGGCGCGGTGTGGCGGGTGAGCGCGATCATCGCGCTTGCTCTGCTCCTCGGGATGCTCTCGGCGCTCCTGCCCTTCGGGAAGCCGCCGGCGCTCGGCGTCGTCGCGACATCTCGCCCGAACGTGCGGACGGGCAGCATGGCCGATGCACCGATGATCGCCGATTGGCCGTGGCGGGTGGGCCTCGGTGGCTCACTCGTGCTGGCGGCGACGCTGACCTTCAGCAGCCACGCGATCGAGAGCCAGCATCAGCCCGTCCTCGCCATTCTCGCGGACGCCGCGCACCTCTCGGCGATGGGTCTCTGGTTCGGCGGCTTGCTCGTCCTGCTCGCCACGCTGCGCCGCTGGCTCCGCCCGCTCGACGGCGAGGCGCAGACAACGTCGCCGTCCGTGCTGGCCGCGATGATCGGGCGGTTCTCGAACCTCGCGCTCGCCTCGGTCGTCTTCCTGATCGCGACGGGCCTGTACGCGATGACGCTGCACACGACGCGCGCGACGATCCTCAACACCTCGTATGGACAGACACTGCTGATCAAGCACGCGTTGATTTTGCCGCTAATCGCCATCGCCGCGCTCAACCTGCTCGTCATCAAGCCGCGCTTGGGCGAGGAGCGGCAGGAGCGGGCGCGACGCTGGTTGCCGCGCTTTCTGGGCATCGAGGCGGCGCTCGGCCTCGCGGTGCTGCTGGTCACAGCGACGCTCACGCAACTGCCGCCCGCGCACTTGCTCACCGGCGCGAATGCCGCCCTCGCCGACCCGCGTTTGAGCAACGCCGTCGCCGTCGCGCCCCCGACAGCGGGGCAGGAAGTGGACCTGAGTAGCGGGCCGCAATCTGCCGAGATGCAGGATGCGGCCGGGATGACCGTCGTGCTCCTGACGACGACGGGCAAGGACGGCAGCGCGCTCGACGCGAACATCGCCGATCCACAGAGCGCGCAACCGCTCCCGGATGTGCAGCACGTGACGGCGCTCGTCACCTTCTCCGGCGCGGACCTCGGCCAGACAACCGTGCCGCTGCCGCGCGATCCGAGCGGCCATTTCCGGGCGACCGGCATCTTCTTCCCAATCAAAGGTCTGTGGAATGTTCAACTCGTCATTCGTCGAGAGAACATCGCGGAGGATATGCGCCTGAACTTCTCCTTTACGTCGGACCCGGCGCGCTTCCAGACGACGGAGCGGCCCACCTCGGCGGTGGCGAATGCGAAGGTCGGCTTCCTTTGGCCACGCCTGTTACCTAATGCGTGGTTCGGCGTCCTGCTGGCGCTCGTCGGCGCGGCGCTGTTCGGCCTCACCTATCCGTCCCGCTTCCGCGCCGCGCTGCGCGGGCGGACGCGCACGGCGTATCGCGTCTGGAGCCTCGGTGCGCTGCTGCTCGGTGTGATCGTCTTCGGCTACAACTCGACCGACCGCACGCCGACGACGGGCATCGCCAACCCGCTCCCGAACGACGCCGCGACGCTGGCGCGCGGCCAGCAACTCTTCGCCCAGAACTGCGCGATCTGCCACGGCGCGGGCGGCAAGGGCGATGGGCCGCTCGGCCAGAATCTCAAACCCCGCCCCGTGGACCTCACGGGCAGCCACCTAACGACGCACACCGACGGCGATGTGTATTGGTGGATCAGCCACGGCGTCGCCGGTACCGGCATGCCCTCCTTCACCGGCACCCTCACCGATCAGGACATCTGGGCAATCATCCGCTATGTCCGCTCCCTGCACGGTACGACGTAGGATTACAAGTCTCGTGGTTTCTGTAACGCCGAGCGACCTGGGCGCTGTGCGGGCTTCATGGCGATCAGGGGAGGCCGGATTTTTCCTCCGTTTGGTGGGAACCGCCAGGGTGCGGCGATGGAACCATTTACGTGGTCACTCGTCCTAATGGGTGGAGCGGTAACGTATCCGGCGCGTGTCGGCGTGGGCAACTGGCGGCATTGTGTCAGGAGCGTGTACGCTAATCTGCTACGATGGCCGATGAACGACGAACGAGATTGGTTTCCGATCCCTCGCGGATCGGTAGATGCGCATCATGGGTTCTCGGTAGGTGCGGTTTCGGGTCCCAGGGTTATGCTAAGGAGTACGGGACAATGCGGTTTTTGCGTCACTTCACGTTGCTGGCGATCGTCGCCAGTTTGTTTGCGTTTGTTGGCGCTGCGGGAACATCCGTCGCCGCCGCGACCGTTATCCCGGATGTCGCGCCCGACGCGCCGACGGCCGTCTATTACCCGCAGACGCATCACGCGGTCGGCGGGGCGTTCATGAAATACTGGACGAACAGCGGCGGCCTGACCCGGTTCGGTTTCCCCGTTACGGAAGAAACCTCGATTAAGGACAACACGGGCAAGCAGATCACCGTGCAATTCTTCGAGCGCGTGCGGATGGAGTACCACCCGGAGAACGCCGGGACGCAGTATGAAGTGCTGCTCGGCCAACTTGGGCGCGAACTGGCCGGGAACCGCAACGACCAGCCGTTCCAGGGTGTGTCGGAAAGCACGAAAGCCGAATTGAATGACGACGGCGCGCTTTATTTCCCAGAAACGAAGCACACCGCCTCGAATAGCTTCCGCCTGTATTGGCAGGCAAACGGCGGCTTGCCGATCTACGGCTACCCGCTGTCGCAGGAGTTCGCCGAGAAGAATGCCGACGACGGCAACACGTACAGCGTGCAGTATTTCGAGCGTGCGCGGTTCGAGTGGCATCCGGAGGTCAAGGGCGGCACGGTGCTGATTGGCCTGATGGGCAAATCGAGCGCCCAGACAATCAAGGCGAATTTCGCCCCGCGCGACCAGGGCAACCTCGTCGAGTGGACGCCGAATATGTTCCAGAAGTGGATCGAGATAGATCTGGGCCAACAGCGCCTCACCGCGCACATCGGCAACTCGAACGTCTTCACGACCCTGATCAGCACCGGCACCGCCGACCACCCGACGCCGCCCGGCGACTACTCAGTCTTCACCAAACTGGCGAAGGATGACATGACCAACGGCAAGGCGGCCGGCGACGAGTACTACTATCTGCCCGATGTGCCCTGGGTGATGTACTTCATCGGCGGCGGCTACGCGATCCACGGCACGTACTGGCACACCAATTTCGGCCATGTGATGAGCCACGGCTGCGTCAACGTCTCGCAGGATGGCGCGAAGGCCCTCTTCGACTGGTCGCCGCTCGGCACGCGCGTCGTCGTGCATTAACCGCAAGGCAGTTATACGAATTACGGTGCGAGGCCGAGAGCAGCAGGGCGCAAGTGACGTAATCACGAATGGGTAGGGGCGCATGCTAGGCCCCCTACCTCACTTGCCGCCCGCCACCTGTTTGGATGTGCCTTCCACCATAATGGGCGCGGTATCGAGGCGACCATCGAGTTTGCATTCCAACGCGTGAATATGGGCGAGGACATCGGCGTTCATGTCGTCCACCTTCTCGTGGAGGTGGGCGATTTCCAATTCCGCCTTCAGGTTGACATCGTATTCGATGTCGGAGCGGACGCGGTCTTTGGCGGC
>JBBRLR010000052.1:0-31243 GCA_038231255.1 Thermomicrobiales bacterium
CTCGAGCCAGATGCGATAGATGATCCGCTCCGCAGTGACGTTCGCGGCGATCTGCTCGTCTACCTGCGCGGTGAGGGCGATCATCAGGTCGCGCCCGAACTCGACGATCACCGCCTCCTTGTAGCCGAAATAGTTGAAAAATGTGCCCCGGCTGACGTCCGCCGCGTCGGCGATGTCGTCAATGGAGGTGTTGTAGAAGCCCTGCGTGTTGAACAGTTCGACCGCGCGACCGATGATCGCCGAGCGCGTCTGGAGTTTCTTACGTTCCCGCAACGAGGGTCGCGGGAAGGCCCCGCGTCGTGTACTCGGTTGATACATTCCTCTTCCTCCTCCGGCATCGCCGCCGATTCCGTGCGGCTGTGCGATGCGTGTGTTCCATGTCGCACGCGTTTGTCGGTAAACGTTCGGTGCGCGGTGCGTGCAAAAAAAGAAAGCCCGACCTGCGCCTGCGCGCTTCTGGCCGGGTTCACCACTCACTCCCCAAACGCCGAGGTGACCACATTACGGGCGCTGGATCATCGCTTCCTTTGTCCTCATGTCCACAAACAAGGTCCCCACATAAGGTAAGACAATATACGAAAACTGATCGAGAATGGATCACTACATTATGGTTGATTGCGTGGGGCATCATTTCTATTCCGATATACCGTGCCCTCCTTACAAAAAAAACCGACCCAAAACCGCGAAATGCGGTGGCCGGTTTCACCATTTGCTCCTCCGTACCGAGGTGACCAGTTTGCAGGTACGGACTCTACGCTTCCAACACTATTACCTGATACTGTACTCGACAAAAATGATGGTGTCAACTGTTAGGCTGTACTCTAACCCCATTTGATACTTCGCTACAGAAACTTTGCACCGGGAAGTTGTGTAGAATTACCAAGATTTGTCCATTTTCGTCGCCTCGCGGCTTTTAATTACAGAACATTTGTGCGAAGCCACGGAGGTCGGCATGGAACGAGCGGGTGATCATCTCTCGTTGCGCGCGGAAATCGCGCAACTGCGCGCCATCATGCGCAACATCGCCTCGGACGACGAGGCCGAGCAGCGTGCGGCATTCGCGCAAGCCCCGGACGCGGCCCGCGTGATGGCGGTGCTGATCCGCGCGGTCGAGGCGCAACACGAATGGGAGCACGAACCGGAAGCGGAAGCGGAAACGGCGCACGCGCTCGCCTCGGTCATCCACCGCGCACTGGACGCGATGGCCCGCGAGGAAGCGACACAGCGCGCACAGCGGGATGGACGAACCGATGGGGGATGAACCACCGAGATACTGAGAACACGAAGAAGGAAGGCAGACTTAACGCAGAGGACACAGAGACTGCGGAGATCACAGAGAGGAATTCTCTTCTCTGCGTCCTCTGTGTCCTCTGCGATCTCTGCGCTATTCCCCTTGCTTGGCACCTCGGTGGTTCATCCTCCTTTCTCAAAGGGGGTTTGCGATGCAATCACCATTCACCACATCGGGAACGCGCCGGTTGACCCGTGCGCGCTACCGACGGCGGAGCGACCGCGTCGCGCCGCTGCGACCGGCCGACCGCGTGGACCTTTCCCTGTATGTCGAGGAGGCGGTGACGCGCCGGATGGTCGAGGATGTCATCGAGGAGGTGCGCGAAATGCGCGACCGGCTGATGAACCTCCTGTTCCTGATCGCCGGGAGCGTCCTGGTGGACATCCTGACCCGAATGCGCGGGGGGTGAGAAGATGGCGAACGAACAACAAATTTCTGGTGGCGTAGGCTTCAGCCTGCGCCCCCTTCCCGGTAGCGTGGGCTTTCCAGCCTGCGACTGTGGGAGTGATGCAGGGACGCAGGCTGAGGCCTACGCTACCGTCGGAACACCGGATGAGCGCGCACTCCATTGGCTGCTGCGTGACATCGGCGGATTTTCGCGGATGGTCTGGCCGGATACGGCGCTCCGCCCTTATCAGATCGCACCGGCGCGGGCGATTATCCAGTCGGCGCTCACGGGGGATGGCGCATCGTTCGCGGTCGTTTTCGCGCGGCAGTCGGGAAAGGACGAACTGCTTGCGCAGGTGATCGCCTTCCTGCTCATCCACCGGCAACTGCACGGCGGCGAGATTGTCGTCGCCGCGCCATCGCTCGTGCCACAGGGGCAAATCACCCTGCGGCGTATCGAGGAGCGGTTGCGCGCCGCCGCGCTCTTCGCGCCGGAGATCCAGACGGAGGGCGGGCATATTATCCGCGTCGGTCGGGCGTCGGCGCGCTTCGTCTCGGCGGGGCCGATGGCCCAGGCGCGCGGCGCGACCGCTTCCCTCCTCCTCGTCGCCAACGAGGCGCAGGACATCGAGCCGGAGCGGTGGGACGCCGTCTTCGATCCGATGGGCGCGAGCACCAACGCCACCACCGTCTTCGCCGGTACCGTCTGGACACGAAACACACTCCTCGCCCGCGCGATGACGGGTACTGAGGATCGAGTACTGAGTACTGAGAAGGGGGATGAAGGCACTCAGCACTCAGCACTCAGTACTCGTCACTGTTTTCTTGCCGACTGGCGCGTGGTGGCCCGCGAAATCCCGGCGTACGGGGCACGGGTACGGCGGCGGATGGCGGAACTGGGTGAGCAGCATCCGTTCATCCGCACGGAATACTGCCTCCAGCCGCTCGACGATGCCGGGATGCTGTTCGACGCGGCGAAGCAGGCCCAGATGCGCGGCGCCCACTCTCGTCAGCGGCGGGTGAGCCTCGGCGCTGCCGGGCCGTACGCACTCCTGCTCGATGTCGCGGGGGAGGCGGAGGAAGCGGGCGTGCAGGCCGCGACCGGGCGACACGGCTTTGTCTCGCCGCGCGAAACACGGCGGGACAGCACCGCGCTCACCGTCGTGGAGATCGTGCCGACGGATGCGAGTAGCCAAACACTCGTGCCGCGACGGTGGCAGCGGCAGTTACCCGCATACCGCGTCGTGGATCGCCGCATCTGGTCGGGCGTCAATCACGTCCTCCTCGCGGAGGAGATCGTGGATCTCGCGCAGCGCGTCTGGGCCAACCCGGCCTGCGCGCATGTCGTCGTGGACGCAACGGGGATCGGGCACGGGCTGGCGGCGATGCTCCGCGCCTCCTTGCCGCCCGACACGGTGACGCCCTTCGTCTTCACGGCGGCGAGCAAGAGCGATCTCGGCTGGCGGCTCCTCGCGGCGATCGCGGCGGGCCGCTACCAGGAGTACCTCGACGATGGCGCGGATGACACGCGCTGGTTCTGGCGGCAGGTGGCGGCCTGCACCTTCACTGTCCGCCCCGGCGTCGGCCGGCAGATCGCGTGGAGCGTCCCCGACCCCGAGACGCACGACGACCTCCTGATGAGCGCCGCGCTCGTCGGCGCTCTCGACGACCACGACTTCCGCGACCGCGTGGCGTGGGGAAGCAATGCGCAATGAGCAATGAGAAGGGCCGCTTCCCTACGTATTGCTCATTGCTCGTTGCTCATTGCTGAAGAAAGGGGGTGATTGCAGCACACAGCAGACGTTCGTGGAACAAACCGGAATCAAGAGCAAGTGGGGCGGGTAACACCGCCCCTTTCGCATCCCCGGAAAGGAGATCGGCATGGACGAGATCACGGAGGCGGAAGCGCAACGGTCACCCTCGCACGTAACGGAGATTGGTGGCGCGGTGACGGCGGACGCAGGCACGGGCGGCGAGGCGAAATTCGCCGTCCTCAGTGCGGAGGAGCGGCAAACGCTCCGCGCGACGCTCGCGGCGGCACACCCGGACGCGATCCCGGAATTGATCGGCGGCGAAACGGTCGGCGAGATGATCGCCAGCCTGGAAACGGCGAAGGCCGTCTATCAACGCACCGTCGAGCGCACCAAAGCGGCGATGCCCGTCGCGGCTGGTGGCGGTGGCCGCCCCGTCGGTGTGGACGTATCGAAACTCTCCCCGCTGGCGAAGATTTCGATGGGACTAACGCAGCGATGAGCAACGAGCAATGAGCAATGAGGGGATCGTGCCCTACTTATTGCTCATCGCTTGAGCGACGAAAAGGAGCGAATCATGGCAGTGACGCTGGCACAGGCAAGTCTGTTGACGAATAGTATGCTCATCAAAGGTGTGATCGAGACGATTGTGTCGGAATCGGCGGTGCTGAACTACCTGCCATTCATGGAGGTGGTCGGCTCGTCGCTCGCTTTCCCGCAGGAGACGGCGCTGCCGTCCGTGGCGTTCAACGCGGTAGGCGGGACATGGGCGGAGAGCGCGCCGACGTTTAATCAGACGACGGAGACGCTGAAAATCCTCGGTGGCGACGCGGACGTGGACAACTACCTCGAACGGTCGTTCACGCAGGAGAACGACATCCAGGCCGTCGTGCTGCACGAGAAGGCGAAGGCGGTCGCGTATCAGTTCAACACATCGTTCTTTGTCGGCGACACCGGCGTGGACGCCAACTCCTTCGATGGCATTGACAAGCGGATCGGCGCGGCGGGCGCGGCGCAAACGACCACCGCCGGGGCGAACGGCGCGGCGCTCTCCCTGCCACTGATGGACCTGTTGATTGACGCGGTGAAGCCGGGGCGGCCCGATGTGCTGTTCATGAGCCGCCGCAGCCGCCGCAATCTCAATCAGTTGCGGCGTTCGGCGGGGAACATCCTGCAAAGCGACCTCGACCAGTTTGGGCGGATGGTGCTCTGGTACGACGGCATCCCGGTCGAGATTGACGACAACATCCCGGACAACAAAGCGGTCGGCACATCGGGCGCCATCTGCTCGACGGTCTACGCCCTCAAGTTCGGCTGGAACACCGGCATGATGGGCATCCACAGCGGCGGCATCCAGGTGGATCGTATCGGCTCGCTGGAAACCAAGGACGCGAGCCGGAACCGCGTCAAGTGGTATTGCTCGATCGCACTGATGAACCCGATTGGCACGGCGCGGCTCGTCGGTGTGAACGGAAGTTAGACGATCAATGAGCAGTGAGCATTGAGGGGAACGGCCCGTACTCATTGCTCACTGCTTTTAAGGAGGCTTCGATGAGTTCTCCGCTTCTCTCCGTCATGACGGCGGGGGTCGGTTCGAGCGCGAATGCGGCGATTGCCGAGGCGCACCGGGCGGCATGGCACACGGCGGATGACGATGTGCGGCTCCAGCGGTACCGGCGGTTCCTCGATTTCGACAACGGCAAGCACGATGTCGGGCGGCTCGGCTTCGGTCAGACGCCGATCGTCGCGAACTACGCGCGGGTCTTCGTCCGCAAGGGAGCGAGTTATCTTTTCCCGGAGCCGGTCGCCATCGCCGTGGACGCATCCGACGATTCGCCCAGCGCGACGACCGCCGCCGCGCGGATCGAGGCGGCATTGGCGCATGTAGCGCACGAGAATGATCTCGGCACGGCGGATCTGGCGACGGCGATTGACGCGGGCGTGCTGGGAGACGGCGCATTCAAGGTGACGTGGCAGGACAGCCAGCAGCGGACAGCGGGCAGCAGACAGAACGACGTGGAATCTGCTGCCAGCCGCCCGCTGCCCGCTACCGGCTCAGTCCGCATCGTACCGGTGGATGTACAAACGCTCTTCGTCGAGTCCGCGCCGGACGATGTGCGGCGGATGCGCGTCGTTCGGCAGGTGCGCGTCGTGCCCCGGACGGCGGCGGAGGTGACGTACAGCGTCTCGCTCATCGCCGGGACGACGGCAAAGGTGACGGTCATCGAGGAGTGGAGCGACACGACCTACCGTGTGCTCGTGGATGATGTGCCGGTCCACGATGGGGCGAATCCGTACGGCTTCATCCCGTATCTGATTTTCCCCAACACGCCCCGTCCGCATGAGTTCTGGGGCGTGTCGGACCTCGCGGACATCCTCGAAGTGAACCGGGCGCTGGATCGCCGCCTTTCGATCCTCGCGCAGATCCTCGAACTCTCCGGCAATCCGGTGACGGTGCTGGAGAACGTGACCGGAGCGCAGGGGGTCAGTGTCGCACCCGGCGCGCTGTGGGAACTGCCGGAAAACTCCAAAGCGTACCTGCTCGACCTGCTGGCGGGCGGCTCGGTAGAGCAGCATTTGCGCTATATCGAGGCGCTTTATCGGATCATGGACGATCTCGGCGAGATGCCGCGCATGAGTTTCGGCGAGGCGGGACAGGCGCGCAGCGGCATCGCGCTAACGGTGCAGTTGCAGCCGGTCGTCCAGAAGACCAACCGGAAGCGGCTGATCTGGGGCGCAATCGTGCGGCGGCGCGCGGAACTTGCCCTCCGGCTGCTCATCCAGCGCCATGCCCTCGACCTCGGCCCGTACACCCTTGACGATTTCGCCCTCCGCGCCGTCTGGGCACCAATCTTACCAGTAGACAGTAAGCAGTAGTCAGTAATCAGAACGGGATCAGACCCCACTGGCTACTGATTACTGTCTACTGTCTACTCGCGCGACTGAAAGGAGCGCTTCATGGGATACACGCGGCTCGACCTGCGCAATTTGGTGCGGCGGGAACTTTCGGACACCGGCTCCCCGCCGCTGTGGAGCGACGCGCAACTGAACGACGATTTGCAGGCGGCCTTGCAGGCGTATTCGCAGTTCTTCCCGAGCGCCTCGATCGCGACCTTCACGAGCGGGGCGAATCAAACGGCCCTGCTCCTCGGATCGGGCGTCGTCGCGGTGTCGGCGGTTGTCGTGGATGGCGTGACGACGCCCGGCGTGCCCGATCAGGCGACATTGTACGAACCCGCCTTCCGCAATCAGATCTCGCAGACTGTTGTCCAGCCGGTGACGCCATATGGCGCCGCCGCGACGCACGGCCAGGCATGGGCCTTCTGGGGTGGGGCGGTGAATTTCCGCTATGCCCTCGCCGCCGGACGGGCAATCACCGTCTATTACGCCGTCTGGCACACGCTCCCCACCGACGACGTGACCGCCATCACCGTCCCGGACGGCGACATCGAACTGCCCGTGCTGTACGCGTGCGACCGGCTCGTCCGCTCGGCGCATACGGACGCGATCAAGCGCGGCGCGCCCGGCGCATGGGCCGATGCGAAGGACGATAACGGCTATGCCCTGCGCTACAAAACCGCCCTCTGGATGCGCCGCGATCACGTCGTCAGCCGGACGGTGCAGGCACTTCAATAGGACTGAGGGGATTCCGATTCCTCACTCAGTCCTTAGTCCTTCCCAAAGGAAAGGAGCAGTGCATGCCGCAGACGCATGACATCATCCTCGATGGGACGGGGTACATGATCGTCCCCGGCAGTTATTCGTACGCGATGGCGGGGGCCGCTACCGCGCCGGTGCGGGCGGGCGTGCCGTCGTTCGCGCAGGCGTATGCGGCGCAACGCTCAGGCAGTGTCGTGGATCGCGACGCGGCGCGCTGGACGAGTATCGGGCTGCAACCGATCCCGCTCGGCCTCGGCGACGAGCCGGGGCGGCTGATCCTCGCGGCGGGCGAGACGGCCCCGGCGCTCGGCATCGGCGCCTTTGACGCGAACTCACAGGCGATCATCTACGGCGGGGAGGTCTACTTCTCGCAGGCGCAGTTCTTGTACAAAGTCGTCCGCTCCGGCGGGAACTGGAGCGGCATCACCCTGATCGGCGCGGCGGCGGGCGTTATCACCAGTATGGTGGTCATCAACAACCTCCTGTACATGGCGTGCGCGCCGCCCGCAGCGACGATGAGCAACTACGCGGGGTCGGGCGCGATCGCCAACGCACCGGGGGTGCAGGCGGCGGTAATCTGGCAGTACGCGCAGGGTATCTGGCGCTCGAAGGGCAACGACCCGACGACAATCAGCGGCAGCATTGATGGCGGCGCGACATGGACGCAGTGGCAGCTCGATTCGGCGGTGCGCGCGGTCGTGTCGTGGCATGGGCGAGCGACGGGAGGCGGTGTGATGCTGATCGCGACGAACTTCATGCTCTGGGAACTGGCCGGGCAATGGATGGGATCGCCCGCGACCTTTAGCGGTACGGTCAGCCCGCTCCACACCGGCGTCGGCGGCGGCAACACCGACGACTTCAAGTGGCTGGTCGAGTTCGAGGGCATGGCCTATACCTGGTACGCGGGCAGTGTGTACCGCTGGGATGGCGTGCGGCTCACGCCGGCGCCGGGCGCGCCGCGCGGCCTCGCGAATGGCGGCTGCGTCGCCGGCGGCATCCTCTGTGTTTCGGTGACCGATCCCGCGACGGGCGACACGACACTCGGCTGCTACGACGGCGTGCGCTGGTCCACGCTGACGCGCGGCAACACGCGCGTCTGGCTCAACCTTGCGGGCGCCAATGGGATCATCGGCGATGGGCACCTGCTTGCCTTCGCGCAAGGGGCGGCGGTCCTGTCGCGTTGGGCGCTGCCCGTCTCCGGTTTCTCCTCTTCTCCGTCGGCGAGCGGCAACGTGACGGTCGGGCCGCTGGACGGCGGGCGGGGCGACGCGATCAAGACGTGGACGCAGGCGGTGATTGACTGGTCGCTCGCCCTGCAACCGAGCCAGCGCACGCCGCCCGCGAACCCCGGCGGCACGCTACTCGTCGAGACGAGTGTGGACGATGGCCTGACGTGGACAACCCAAGCGACGATCATCGTCGTGGCGGGCGCGACGAGCAAGCAGGAAACCGTCGCGCTCGGCGTCGCAGGGCTGGAAGCGCACCGTCTGCTCATCCGCGTGACGTGGACACCGACGACCGCATACGCGGCGTTCCAGATTGACGGCATCTGGGCATCAGGATGGACCGTCGCCGACGTGCCACATCGCGAGACGTGGACGATGAAAGTGAAAGTGACGGACAAACTCGTGAAGCGCGACGGCTCGGTGGACGCCCGCTCCGGCGAAACGATGCTCCAAGCCCTCCGCTCCCTCGCCCAGGCGGGCCGGACGGCGACGTTTCAGGACGTGGACTACGATCTTTCGGCAACCGTACGCACCGTCCGTGTGCTGGAACTGAAAGAAGCGGAGCGCAAAGGGGACGGCACCCACTTCCTCGAATCCCAAGTCGCGCTCACGCTCGCCGCCATGGGCTAGGGAAAGGAGTGCGGACTGAGAACTGAGGACTGTGCGGGGATAGATACCGTGCAGGTAATGCTGAAACCTGCACTCCCGTCTCAGTCCTCAGTCCTTTCTCTCATGGTATGCTTGCGCGATAGCGGGGTGAACAAGGAGGAAGACGGGGTGGAACGGGATGCGATCACGATCCGGCGGGCGACGCGGCGGGACATCCCATCGCTCCTGCGTTTGTATGGCAGTTTCGCCGCCGCGTACGGCGACGACCCGGACGGCCTTTCGCCGGGCGAGGCGGACGCGATCTTCGATCGGATTGACGCCGATCAGAATCAGGCATTGCTCGTCGCGGAGCAGGATTTGCGCCTGATCGGGACGCTCGTCCTCGTCGTCGTGCAGAATCTCGCGCATCGCGGGCAGCCGTGGGCGATCGTCGAGAATGTCGCGGTGCATGAAGGCGCGCGTGGGCAGGGGCTGGGCACGCTGCTTATGGAAGAAGCGGTGCGGCGGGCGCGGGGCGCGCGCTGCTATAAACTCGTCCTTTCCGCGCATCAGAGCCGCAGCGATTCCCACCGCCTCTACCAGCGTCTCGGCCTCGAACAAACCCACCTCGGCTTCGAGATGCTCCTCATCTGAGAAGCAATGAGCAATGAGCAATGAGCAATGAGTATGGAATCGCCCCTCATTGCTCATTGCTTTTCACTCATTGCTTGTCGCCTCAACGATGTTGGCTTCGATGTTGATCGGCGCTTTGGCGAGGGTGTGCGGGGCGGGGCAGATGCAGTTGAAGTGGAGGATGTGGTCGTTGACCGACTTCGCCTCGCTGCGGTAATCGGCGACCAGTTTGCGGCGGATGGCGGGCGACGGGGCCGCGCCAATTTGCGTCAACAGATCGCGGCAATACTGCTGCCGAGCGCGAATTTCCTTGTCGAGTTCGACCCAGAATGGCAGCGCATCCGCATTCTTGAGGATGTGGTGCGCCATCTTGAGGTCGCCCTCGAGCGCGGTCAGTTCGTCATCGAAATCAAGCGGTTTGCCCTGCCCGGCGAGGTCATCGAACTCGCCTTTTTTCTGCGCGTCGCGGATTTGCTCCTCGACGATACGACCCCAGTTGAACATGGGATGCCTAACCCCCTCACGCCCCTCCCTCGGAGGGAAGGGGGAACAATTCGGCTCATTCGGTAAGTATAGCATGGGAAATGGAGGATGTGTGATGGAACTGTTGATCGCGGGGCTGCCCGCGAGCGGGGTAATTGTGGCGCTCGTGGAGGGCGCGAAACGCGCGGGGTTGTCGGCGCGATGGGCGCCGGTGCTGGCTGTCGTGCTCGGGCTGACGTGCGGGCTACTGGCGCAACTCGCCGTCGTGGCGCCGCGCGTGGATGTCTGGTACGAAGCGGCGGGGGCGGGTATCGTACTCGGGCTTTCCGCCGCCGGTCTGTATTCGGGAACGAAGGCATTCCTCGCACCGGCCCAACTTCGTGGCACGAATTCTGCCTAATACACGTCCACAAAGGACGCAGAAGGAATCGGATCGAGGCGCGAAACGTTATCATGACTGAAGGATCGGCCCGGGGCTTTTCGGATCAGGAGCGACGACATGAACCCGCGACACACTCACACCCTGACGCATTTCGGCCCGCTCTTCGTCACCACTCTCGGTGGCTGGATGGCGTTCCACCTCGTCAATAGTGGCACGATGCACATCGTACCGGGGATGATCGTCGCGGGTCTCCTAGCCTATGCAGGCACGCTCGTCGCGCTCGGCCCACGAACGACGCGCGATCGGCGGTCTGTCTACCCCGCCATGCGGACGACCGAACGATTCACGGCGGTCGCGACGCCGCGCAACCTCTCCCGGTTCTCTCCTCGCCCGGCCTTCGATGTTATGGACATCGCCGCCGGCGATTAACAACGTTCATTTCTTCCCCGTCCCCTCCCCTTGCTCCCGCCTCCCCAGCGGGGGCTTTTTGCTGCCGACCTAACCCCCGGCCCCTTCCGTCCCTTGGCGTGGGAAGGGGTGACTCTTCGCAGCAGCAGGGCATTTTTTGTAGCGCCTCGACATCTCGGCAATTCCCCCCTCCCCTTCCTCGCGGGAAGGGGCCGGGGGTTGGGTTCCCCTGCCCCCACGAAAACTCCCTCCCCATGATTGGGGAGGGAGCCGACTTCGGTCTGTTTGTGGTCAAGGCTGCTAATCGGCCTCGATCAGTTCCGGCACGCGCGCCTCGTCGTCTACGAAGGCGTCGGTCGGCCCGGCAGTGGTGATCGCGACCGGCGACTTGATGAGGAAGTACGAGACAACGCTACAAACGATGATTACCGCGCTCGATACGAAAATCGCGCGATCCATGCCGCCGATGAAGGCGTGGCCGCTCGCGTCGCGGATCTGCGCCGCTACCGTCGGCGGCAAGCCGGGGAAGCGCTTCGGGTCCTCGATCACGCGGCCCGCGAGGCTCATGCCGGAGCCGATCAGGTCAATCAGCGACTTGAAGGGGGCGAGCGCCGGATTCGCACGCGTCTGCACGATCGTTTCGGAGGCGTTGTACTGGTTCTGGTAGACGCGATTCATAATCGTGCCAAGCAGCGCGATGCCGAACGCGCTACCGATCTCGCGGATCGCGCCGTTGATGGCGGAAGCGACGCCACTCTTCTCACTCTCGACGCTATTGAGCACCGCCGTCGTCATCGGCGCGAAGATCAGCGACATGCCGAAACCCATCACCATGTATGCGGGGACGATCGCCAGATACGAGGTAGTCACGCCACTACGCAGGAAGAGCAGTGTGCCGATACCCGCGATGCACATGCCGATTGAGATCAGGAGGCGCGAACCGATGCGCCCGATCAGTGTCCCGGAGATCGGCGCGAAGACCATCATCGTGATGACCATCGGCAGCATCGTCAGCCCCGCCCGCACGGGCGAGAAGCCGTGGATGTTCTGCTGGTAGAGTGTCATGTAGAAGGCGACACCGGCGATCAGGAACGAGACGGCGAACGCATCCATGTTCGCGCCGGAGAAGGTGGAGGAGCGGAAGAAGCGGAGCGGCACCATCGGCTTCTCGGTGTGCGCCTCGACCCAGATGAAGGTCGCCGTCAGGATGGCCGCCGTAGCGAAGGCGGCGAGGATCAGCGTGTCGCCCCAGCCGCGATCGCCCGCCTCGATCAATCCCCACGTCAGCGAGGCAATCGCGCCGGTGATGAGGAGCGTGCCGGGGATGTCCGTCGCCACCGTGCCGGAGGTGTCGCGCGATTCCTGCACGACCGCCGAGGCGACGAAGAAGGCGACAATCCCAATCGGAATGTTGATGATAAAGACCCAGTGCCAGTTCGCGTACTGGACGAGGAAACCGCCGACAATCGGGCCGAGCGCGAGGCCGGAAACGGAGATCGCGGACCAGATGCCGAGCGCCTTGCCCCGTTCCTCCGGTGGGAAGGCGACGGAGATCAGCGAGAGCGAGAGCGGCATGATAAAGGCTGCACCCAGCCCCTGCACCGCGCGGGCGAGGATCAACATCGTGATATTCTGCGACAGCGCGCCGAGGAGCGATGCGCAGGTGAACAACCCGAGGCCGAACAGGAACCAGCGCTTCCGTCCCAGTCGGTCGCCCAGGCCGCCCGCCGTGATCTGCAAGGAGGCGAAAATCAGCGTGTAGGCCGAAACGATCCACTGCAACTGCGTCGTTGTCGCATTGAGTTCGCGAGAGATCGTCGGCAGCGCGATATTGACGACGAGGTTGTCGAGGATCGCCATGAAGAGCGCGAAACAGGCCGCAATCAGCGTCCACCATTTCAATCGTTGTCCTGCCATCCGTTATTACCCTCCACTTTCCTAAATATGACCGAGACCCGCCGCTTCATACGCGGCTGATATACCGATGGTCAGTGTACCGTGGGAGCGCATCGGGCACATTGTCCTTTCGTATAGATCGGTTCCCCGCCATTGGAAGGGGCGATACCAGCCCAACCGGTGGTTGCGTTTGCCCGTCCGCTCCCTTCCCTTTGCCATTGATCCACGTGCGTACGTACGAGCGCTAGAATAGAACATTTGTTCTTATTTGTCAAGCGATGTATCGAGTGATTGTGTGAGAACATGCCTACCTCCTTGTTCGATGCCGGGCTACCCGGACGATGGCCTCGACTGGCTGCGCCCCGGTTCTCCAGTCACGCCAAACGGCTCTGACATCAAATAGTCGTTCGGCGGCGCTTGAAATCGACAACGGGCCCGCCGGCGGTAGCGGGGTGGGGTGCGCGCGTGAATCCAGATGTCCCCGGCAGCCACCCGACCCCTTGCCGGACAATCGGGGTTCGGGCAGACTACGTCCTGTGGATTCATAGCGTCTCCTTCCCGAAAAAGAAGATTCGATCGAACTCGCCTTTCCCTATCTCATCCCGCTGCTCCACCGTTCCCATACACCCACCTCTCGCCCCAGCGGCAAGGATTGTTGCGTGATCGAGGAGCGGAAGCCGTCGTTGATCTTGATCGAGGGTTTGCCGGGTTCGGGCAAGTCCACTATGGCGCACTTCCTCCTGCGGTTTCTCACCACGAACGACGTGCCGAGCATATGGTGGTATGAGGAAGCGAAAGGTCACCCACTCTACCTCTTCGACGATGCGACATCGGTGCGGCGAGTTCTCGACGATCTGGCCGCTGACGAGTATCCGCGCGTGATTGCCGCCGCCCTCGATAAATGGCGACAATTTGCGGATGCCGTCCAAACCTCGGATCGCGTTGTGCTCCTCGATAGCTGCCTCTTCGGCTACCTGACGTGGACGCTTTTTCCCTTCAATGTCCCGCAGGCGGACATCCACGCGTACCTCGCGGAAGTCGAGCGGATTATTGGCGCCACCAATCCACATCTCATCTATCTTCATCAGCGGGATGTCTCGGCGGCGCTCGCGAGAATCTGCACACGGCGCGGTGGAACGACGGAGGAGCGACTGATCCGCAATGCGACGGAGTCCCCGTATGGGAAACAACGTCGGTTGCACGGCTTCGCAGGCATGGCGGCGTTGTGGGCCGCCTATCGCGTGTTCACGGACGAAGCATATGCACGGATCGGCTTCGCGAAGCTTGCGATCGAGAGTTCGGCGGGTGACTGGAAAGAAGACGAGCGGCAGGTAGTACGATTCCTCGGCCTGGCGGATATGCAGGAACCCTTCTCGTCCATAGATCAACTCGAACGATTCACCGGCACGTATCGGTACCAGGAAAACGGCGTTGTGCGATCGTGTGCCGTACTGACGCAGCACGGCGAGTTGTTTCTCGATGGCGCCCCGTTCGTCTGGCCGAAAAATCGGCTTATCGCGCGGGCAGATATGATGTTCGATGTCGAATCACTGCCATTCATCGTAACATTTATGGAAGACACATCCGGGAACGTTGAGCGAATGACCCTGACCGGGCCGGAACTACTTTCCGGCCCGGTCAACACCGTCTTTGAGAAGCACTGAGAGCGACCCGCTCATTTTATAATATTCCGGGTTATGCTTTTCGCCCCTCACGGCTCCGTGCGTCGCGCCTGCCACGCATCATGGGCGGCGCGCCATTCGTCTCGCGTGATGTCGAACAAGAGGTTGTCGTAGTAGCGTCCGCCCTTGACATCCGCCCATTTGAGCCGCCCCGCCTCACGATACCCCTGCTTCAGCAATGCGGCGACGGAACGGGTGTTCGCCTCGAAGACGGAGGAGCGGAGGACGTGCAGGTGCAGGCGGTCGAAGCAGTATTCGAGCAAGAGGCGCTTCGCCTCCGTGCCGTACCCCTGGCTGCGGAACTCCGCCGGCCCCAACGCTGAATAGGTTTCCGCCGTCCGGTGGAGGTAATCTATGTCGGCCACGCCGACCAGCCCGATGCAGCGGTCGTCCGACCGCAAAGCGACGATGAAGGCGATCCAGGGGGGATAGTCCCCCTTGTACGCCTCGCCGATGTCGTGTTCGTAGGCGAGCGGGCTGAACGGTTTGCGGCCTCGGTACATGAAGGTGTCCGTCTCGGTCGCGGCGATCTGCGCGAGGGTTTCGGCGTCCGCCGTCTCGAATGGACGCAGATAGACACGCTCGCCGATCATCATCGCGTTACGCATCGCGCACTGCCCACGGCGCGAAGAGCGCCTGATAGATCAGTTCGTCTACCCGGTGGCCGGGTCGCGCAATCGCCTCGCGCAGCCGCACGCCCGCCGCCATCGCCAGGTCTTCGGCGGCCCTGATCGTTTGCGGCTGATCGGCGGGGATGTGGACAACGAACGTCATCAATTCCAGATCGTCGCGCAGCCACGGATGGAGAAGACGCAGCGCGTCCGCCCGAAAGGCGTCGGCCTCCGCGAGCGCCGGGGCGATGCGCAGTTTGAGCGTGCCGATTCGGTAGTCCGTCTGGAGCGTCACGCCGCCGATTACGGCTTCGTCCGCGTTCCGCACAATCGCGTAATGCAACTCAGGAGGGCGGTCAACGCTCGCGTGCGCCTCCTTCAGCCACGCCTCGGCGCGGACAGCGTTGACCGGGAAGGTGCTATCGAACCACGCCGCCGCGCATTCTTTATCAGCGGCGACCAGCGCGCGGATCGCGAGATGTTCGCCTGTGAGATAGACCGCTCGCACCCTGCACGATCCCTTTCTGCCGCAATCCTGCACGATCTGAACGCACGTAGTCTAGCGTTCATCGCAGAGAATGCAACGACCGCAGAAGAAACCTCACCCCCAGCCCCCTCTCCATTGCGGGCGCTCTCTGGGCAGTGAGAGGAGCCGGGGGTGAGATTGATCCCGAGAACGCATACGCCCTGTGAGGGTCCCCGTTTGCATGTTGTTGTCCAGGGATTCTGTCACGCTCATTGTTCAGTGATTGTGTCACCCTGCTGTGGAAAGCCGCGTTTCCCCGGATGATTCCTCCCCGGTTTCGCTCTGCGAACCTTCGCGGTCGCGCAGTCGCGTCGCTGCGGCAGGCACGGCGCGACCGGCACAGGTGCGTCCGCCGCTGCTCCCGCGACGGTCAATGCCCCGCCCACGGCTTGCGTGCGCACGATCACCCGTCGTTCGGGCGCCCTTTGGGCAGCATGGTGGTTCAGTGTCACGTTCTCCCTCGCGTGACCGTTGCACTGAACAGGTACCGGGTGTCAGAATCATTGAACACCGACAGACGGAAGGAGAGCAACGCGCAACGCGATAGGGACGCAAAACCGTGCGCCCTTCAAGGCATATCACCCGTACCCAATATCGTGTAGGCTTTGCAGAGAAAGAGACCACCGGTGTGAAACCGAATGGGAGGCATGGGCGATGGAAACGGGCATTGGCTTGGATTTGACCCCGCGCATCAGCTACACGGAGCAGCGGGAAGCGATTGCGGAGGCGGTGCGGTTCGGCTACGCGAGCGCGTGGACGCCATCGGGTTTCGCGCCGGATGCATTTCAAACCTGTGTGCAGTGGACCGAGGCCGCTGATGCAGCGGGAAATCATGACTTCAAAACGGGCATCTCCGTCGTGCCGGTGCCGCTCTGGTCGGTGCCGTCCCTCGCGAGCGTCGCGGCGACGACGGGGCAACTGGCGGGGAGCCGCTTCAGTCTCGGCATCGGTGCGGGCAGTATCCAAAGCGGTGCCTACCGCGCCAGTCTCGGCCTGCCCGCGCACCCGCCGATTGCCCTGATGCGGGATTATCTCGTCACGCTCCGCAAACTGTTCGCGGGCGAGCGGGTGGACTATTCCGGACAGACCGTGACCCTAAAAGGTGTGCAACTCGACTGGCCGTGGGAGCGGCCACGGGTGCCGGTGATGCTCGGCGCGCTCGGGCCGCAGATGCTCCGGTTGGCGGGCGAGGCGGCGGACGGCGCGGCTCTGAACTGGTGCGCGCCGGAGCAGGTCGCCTGGAGCCGCGAGCGCGTCGCGGAGGGCGCTGAGCGTGCCGGACGCGACCCCGCCGACATCCAGATCGTTGAGTACATCCGTGTCTGCGTGGATGAGGATGAGGACGCGGCCCGCCGCGCCTTCACCCGCGCGATTATGGGCTACGCGCTCGCCCGGCCCGGCGCATCGAAGGAGCAGGGCTATCGCGCCCACTTCGCGCGCATGGGCTTCGACGACGCACTGACCGACCTCGAAGCGCGGCGGGATAGCGGTACACCGAACGATGAACTGATCGAGGCATTCCCGCGCGATTTGCTGCGGATGGTCGGCTACTATGGCCCGGCAGCGGGCGCGGCGGCGGCGTTCCGCCGGCTGGCGACGGGGCTGGATGTCGCGCTCGTCCGCGTCGTCCCCGCGCGCCCCGGTCTGGCGTCCGTCTTGAATACGATCCGCGCCTGCCGCCCGGAAGCGGCGTAGCGGATCGTATCGGGTTTTCGCCGCGACGCACCCGGATGCGTGCCGATAGTTGGTGGGGAGAATCAGGCGCGCATCCGGGTGCGTCGCGAGGGATTCATGTTGTCGAATGTATCGGGAAGGGGAAACACCATGCGATACCGATCGGTCATCTCGCTCGTCTTCGTGCTCATCATGGCGGCGGTCACCGCCGTGCCGCTCGACGCCGCGCCCACTTTTGCCGCGACGGGGTTCGGGCAGCAATGGAAGGTGGGCGAGGCGTTCGCGCCGAACTTCTGGGGGCCGCTCGCCACGGCGCGGGACGGGCAACCGGAGGAGTATAAGGAAGGCGCGAATGGCAAGCGGCTCGTCCAGTATTTCGACAAGGCGCGGATGGAGCTGACCGATCCGGCGACAGGCACTGTCACGAATGGCCTGCTCGCCCGTGAACTGATCACCGGCAGGGTGCAGACGGGTAACACCACCTTCGAAACGCGCGCCCCGGCGACGATCCCCGTCGCGGGCGACCTGGACAACGCCGGCCCGACCTACGCCACCATCAATGGCTCGTCGCTGATGGCGGAGACCGCCTCGACAGAAACCATGCAAGCGTCGCAGTCGTTGAGCGCCAGCGGCACGGTCGGTTTGTACAAGGGGCCGTACCTCGATGACCCGTACGCCGTCATCTCGCACCCGGAGGCAGCGACGCATCACAATGTCCCGAAGGCGTTCTGCGATTTCCGCGCGCGGGTCGGCCTCGCGAGCATCGGCTACGCGATCTCCGAGCCGTTCTGGACGACCGTAAAGGTTGGGGGCCAGCAGAAGGATGTGCTCGTGCAGGCCTACGAGCGGCGCGTCCTGACCTACACGCCGACGAACCCCGATGCCTACAAGATCGAGTTCGGCAACATCGGCCAGCACTACTACGCCTGGCGCTACAACACGCCATAGTTCGCCATGCTATGCTTGGCGCGCCGGGGCGGTCCAGTCTACGTGTGAGGAACATCAATGTGCGGTATCTGCGGCATCTCGCATTTCGGTGGCAGCGTGGAGCGCGGCACGATTGAGGCAATGTGCGCCTCCCTCCGCCATCGCGGCCCGGACGATCATGGCGTCCATGTGCAGGGGCCGGTCGGCCTCGGCGCGGCCCGCCTCTCGATCATTGATGTCGAGGGGGGCCACCAGCCGCTGTGCAACGAGGTCGGCTCGATCTGGGCCGTGCAGAACGGTGAAATCTACAATTACGCGGCGCTGCGCGCCGATCTGCTCCGGCGCGGGCACCGATTCACCACGCACGGGGACACCGAAGTGCTGGTGCATCTGTACGAGGAGTACGGCGACGATTTCGTCCAGCGCCTGCACGGGATGTTCGCCTTCGCGCTCTGGGACGCGCCGCGGCAGCGCCTCCTCCTCGCCCGCGACCGCCTCGGCATTAAGCCGCTCGTCTATATGCTCCACGCCGGTCGCCTGCTCTGGGGGTCGGAAATCAAGGCGATCCTGACGGCGGGCGTGCCCCGCCGCGTTGATCCCGCCGCGTTGCACGATTACCTCTCCTTCGACTACGTGCCCGGCCCGCGCACGATGTTCGACGGCATCAGCAAACTCCCGGCCGGCCATCTCCTGATCTGGGATGGCGACATGCAGGTCCGCCGCTACTGGGACGTGCCCGCTAAACAGCACGATGTCGGTCATGACCGGGGGGAACTGCGCGCACATCTGCGGAATCTGCTGGAGGATGCCGTCCGGGAAGCGATGGTGAGTGATGTGTCGGTCGGCGCCTTCCTGAGCGGTGGGCTCGATTCCAGCGTCGTCGTGGCGCTGATGAGCCGGCTGGCTAAAGCGCCGGTGCGCACATTTTCGGTCGGCTTTCGGGAGCGTTCCTACAACGAACTGCCCTACGCGCGGATGGTGGCGGAGCGGTACGGGACGGACCACCACGAAGTGATCGTCGAGCCGCATATCGAGGAGGTGATCCACGAGATTGTCGATCACTTCGACGAGCCGTTCGCGGATTCGTCCGCCGTGGCGACCTACTACGTCGCACAAGTGGCACGTCAGCACGTCAAGGTGGCGTTGAGCGGCGACGGCGGCGACGAAATCTTCGGCGGATACACGATCTATCAGGCGGATCGGCTGGCGCATCTCTACCGCCACCTGCCTCGCCTGCTGGCCGAGGGGATGATTCCCGCCGTTGTCAACCGGCTACCGGTCTCTGAGGGCAAGATGAGTTGGGACCTGAAAGCGCGGCGCTTCGTGGAGCGCGCCCGTCTCGATCCACTGACGGCGCACGCCTCATGGCGCGTCATCTTCACTGAGGGGATGAAGGAGCAACTCTACGCCGACGGCGCAGCGGCATGCCACGATTCGCTCGATCTGCTGCGGGCCTATTTCGACGCCTATCCGGGCAACGACCTCCTCAATCGCTTCCTGTACGTGGATACCAAAGTCAGCCTCGTGGATGACATGCTCACGAAGGTGGACCGGATGAGCATGGCGAACGGCCTCGAGGTGCGGGTGCCGCTGCTCGATCACCGGCTCGTCGAATGGATGAGTCAGGTGCCAAGTAGCTATAAGGTGCGCGGGCTTAGCCTCAAGTATCTCTTCAAGGATGTTGCCTGCGACCTCCTCTCCCGGAAGATTGTCGATCGCCGCAAAGCGGGCTTCCATGTGCCGATTCCGGGGTGGATCAAGCAGGAACTCCGGCCATTGATCGCCGAGCAACTGAGCCCCGCCGCCGTCGCGCGCCAGGGTGTTTTTGATCCTCACTATGTCCGCGCGCTCCTTGATGCCCATCAGTGCGGGCGCGAGAATTACAGCCGCAACATCTGGGGCCTGCTGATCTTCAGTCTCTGGTACGATCGCTTCGAGATGAGCTGTCGGTAGCTGGTAGCCGGTTGTCGGTAAAGCGCCCGGTCGTTGGCTAGGAGCTGCTGAATGCGTTTCGCTCATTTCCGCTCCCTCATCGTTTCCGCCGCCGGAGCCATTCCCACAACACGAGACCGGCGAAGTGGACGAGGGCGAGTTGCCGCCGCCAGCGCCGTGGTTCTGTCAGAAGGCGGAAAAGCCAAATAAGATTGAGTTGCCTGACGAATCGCGGCGGGCGGCGGCTGTGACCGGCGATGAAGTTGAACGTGCCCCCCACGCCGATGGCGACCGGGATGCGGAGACGTGGCTGATTCCGCGCGATCCACTCGTCCTGCTTGGGGGCGCCATAGGCGACGAGGAGGACATCAATGGGGTTCGCCGTTTCGATTCGCCGACAGATGTCGTCGTCCTGTTCCGGGTCGGGCATGCCGCTCCAGGCGCCGGCGATCTCCAGGCCCGGATAGCGTTCCCGGAGTTTCTCAGCCGCTTTGGCCGCGACGCCTTCCGCAGCACCAAGCAAGAACCAGCGCTGGCCGACGTGCATCCCGACCGCTGCGAGCCGTTCGACGAGATCGCTGCCAGGCACGACATCCTGCAGATCTCCGCCGAGTAGCCGGGCGGCCCATTTCAGGCCGACACCATCCGCGGGCGCCAGGTCTACCCGGTCGAGCAGCAATCGGAAGGCAGGATCACGCCGGGCGCGCATAACAAACTCAGGATTGGGTGTCATCATCTGATGCGGCTGCCCCGAAGCGACGAAGCGCGCGATGTATGCCAGCGCCTCATCCCATGTGACGTCATCCACGCGCACGCCGAGAATGCGCACACGGCGCGGAGCCGGGAGACTGTCGGTTCTCTGGCGACCGTCGCTCATGCCGATCCACACCGGAAATTGTCAACCGCTACTCGCATCGTCTGGTATTATAGCGGTATCTCCGGGCGTGTGTAGTGCGCGATGGGTATCGCAGGATGCGCGAGGGGCGCCGAAGCGGGAAATAATGACAACGCGCACGAAGCGACAAACCGCGAGCAGCACATTCGGGCATCCGGGTCGTTTCGGTTTTGGCCTGTCGCTCTATCTCACACTCACCATCGTCGTCTTTACCTTCGTCGGGCGGTATATGCCGCACTTCGCGCGTCGGGTCGGCCATATCCGGGACGGCTGGCTGCGTTTCGGGATCTACTTCGCTGTGTACGTCTGCGCGATGCTCGGCGGTGCGTGGCTCGTGCGGCACCTCCCCTTCCGGCTCCGGCGCGAAAATGCCCTCCGGGTCTGCTTTATTGCCGGGATGACGCTCAGCATCGCGGTCGCTGTTTATCAGAACCGCTTCGGCACCGGCCTCTCGGCCACCTACTTCACGGTCGGGATTCTCGGCGCCTTTGTCGGCGTGCTGCTCGTCACGCGGGCGGTATTCGGGCTCATCGAGGTCAACGCTCCGCCATCGCCGGAGATGGTCGCGGCAGTTGAACGCGCGCACCAGGAGTTGCGACTCGAGAGCGATCTGTGGGACCGGGCGAAGCGGGGGATTGAACTGACGATCGCCGTGACAGTCATCGCTCTCTCGTTGCCGATCTCCGTCATCCTCGCGATGATCATCTGGTTGCAGGATCCCGGCCCGCTCTTCGTCGCGAAGATCGCGGTCACGCGGGGCGGCAAGAGCTTCCGTCAATTGAAATTGCGTTCGATGATTAAGGACGCGGAGCAGATAACTGGGGCAGTGCCCGCCAGCCCCGGCGACGCGCGCATTACCCCGTTCGGTCAGGTACTGCGCCGCACGCACATTGACGAGTTGCCGCAGATGCTCAACATCGCGCTCGGTGATATGAGCCTTGTCGGGCCACGGCCGGATCGCACCGTGTTTGCCTACCGCAACATCGCGACGCTGCCCGGCTATCCTCGGCGCCATGTCGTCCGGCCTGGGCTGTCCGGGCTGGCGCAGGTCTACGGTGACTACTACAGCACCTCGCGCGAGAAACTCCGCTACGACCTCCTATATATTAAGCGGCGAAGTTTCGGCCTCGATTGCAAACTTTTCGTGGCGGCGACGCTCCTCGGTTTATTCGGCGTCGCGCCGGGAATGAACTGGGGTCGGCGACGCTTCATCGAGCGCACGAAGGATCTCCGCTGGCGTCGGGCGCATGAGGCGCTGCGTGGCGATAGTTCCAACGCGCCCGCGCCGCCATCATACCCTGTAATCCAACACGAGACCGCATTCGCGGGTCGGCGCGACGCAGTGGATGAGGCGAGCGCACGGCCCCAGCGCAGCGAGCGCGATTCCGCGTAGTAAATGGGCCTCCCGCATACGCGGGGAAAAGTGGGCGCCGAGCGGATAGTGTCCCACCTTAACGACGTCGCGCCCCCGATAGAGGATCGAGGGCGCGGGTCACATTTGCCGTAGGTGCCCAGCGCATCGGTGGTGGTGTTCCGCCGAATTGTTGGGCTAGGCTGTTAAGGCGGGTGACATCACCTGAGTGATGCCCGTCGAAAGAGGAAATCAGAGGGGATATCTATCGCCAACACCCGCGTGGGTGTGAGGCTGCACAGCTCTGAACGCCTCAAGCCAGCGAACCAGCAAGGCATTCTGTTGTTAAGTGTCCCCGGTCGGCGTCTTCTCCGTCTCCCGGTTTGTGAACATTGTCACTATATCATGCCATCCCGGTTCGGTCAACCCTTCCAACGACTGGGAACCGAATCCATACCTTTGGACAGGTGCCATGTGCGAATGTCCGACAGACAAGGCTTTGCACGATTGATGCCATCGGTTGCCATTGGCAACTGCTATCGCGGCGATATTATTCCGCGAGGTGGCCCAGCGACTCCGCGAGTTGCTTGACGCGCCCCGTGTTGACTGCGTAATACTTCATTCCATTTGCAGGCCGGACACGCACAATACCGGCGGATTCGAGCATGCTGAGGTGGCGCGAAACGGCGGATTGCGAGATGCCGAGCCGGGCGACGACTTCCTGCGCATACAGTTCACCCTCCCGGAGGATCGCGACGATTTTGAGGCGCGTGCCGTCCGCCAATGCGCGGAGCGCGGCAAGATCGCCCGTCGTGTCTGATTCCTCGATTGCTCGTCCGTTGCGCGCCGGGCGACTGAGTGGGCGTGTCGCGTCGAAGTAGACGATCAGTTCCGGCGGATACAGGACGTACGAGAGGAACGGGCCGAGATGGGCGCAGGGCACGAATGTCGCCCGCTCGACCTCCCGCGCCGCCTGCTCGATTTCCGGCGGCAGACGGTTCCCCGTCATATCCGCGAATGCTTCGTCCAGGTACGACTCGTGCAGCCGCTCCGCTCGCCGCGCCGCGCCGTGCAACGGCTCGAACGCCGCCGCCAAATCCGCCGCGTGGAACCGCTCTTCATAGGTATCGAAAAGCGCGAGCGCCTTCGCTTTCAGATCGGTGGGATGCATCGCGAGGGCGACGATGTCCGCGAGTTTCGCGCGGGTGATGCCGGGGGCGAGGAAGCGTTCCCACGCCGCTCGGTCGCCGTCCGCCGGATCGGGGATCGTGGTTATCGTGTCGCCCTGATCGTGATGGACGCGCCGGAGCGCCCGCTTCAGCGCGTTCTGGAACCACGATGGCGACTGATGCCCGAGCGCAGCGCGGTAGGTCGCGTAGGTCGCGTTGCGGCGGTCGGGTGCGAGGGGATCGAAGGACATCAGCAGTTCTTCGGCGAAATAGATGTTGCGGCCCGACGAGCCATACAGCGTATCGAGTACGTGCGCGCTCTCGCTGTCGAGCGCGTCGCGCGTCGCCATGCACCAGGCGTCTGCCTGCGTACCCATCTCCGGTACGCGATACACGAGGACAAGCGTCACGACGAGATCGAGCGGCGCGGAAACCACGAACTCCATCGTCAATGTCGGCCGCCCGACGAGCAGTTTGCCCATGCCTTTTTGTGTCCCTTCACATGCCCCGTCGAATACGACGGATGCGATACACCCACACGGTTATGCGGATATGACGATAGCAGCACGCTGTTATGCCGTCAAGCGCATAACAGCGCAATAGCATCAGCGTATGAACATTGAATAATTGATTGGGTAATAGCCGGGGACGCAGGTTGATGAACCTAAAGACTTGATTTGGTACTGGGTTCACAGGCGGGAAAGCCTACGCTACCCGTAGCACAGGCTTTCCCGCCTGCTGCCCCACGATTACCCAGTTACGTCGTAAAGGTCTATCAGCCTACGCTACCAGGGAAGGATGCAGGCTGAAGCCGAGCTTCTTACCCGGGCGGGGGTTGGTCGGGTTCGGGGGTGTCGTCGCCGAGGAGGACGAGGACGGCGGTGTCGGTGGGCGCTTCCGGCGGGCGTTTCGTTTTGCCGTCTCGAATCCGGCTCGTGTCCACGTTGAGGATTTTCGCCAGCGCGGCGGCTGTCTGCTGGTTCGCACCGTAGTAGATAATCGTCGTCCGCGCCGTCTTGCCCTGCGCGGCGGTCGGCGCGTCAATCGCGGTCATATTCGTGAAACCGACGGTTTGCATCACCGCCGTCCACCGCTTCGCGAGGCCACCATTCAAGGTGCCGTTCTCGACCGTCACGGACGCGGCGGTATTCGTGCCGGGCGGCAACGCCGAGCGGATCGTCCCGAAATTCTCCTTGGGCGAGAACTCCCGCGCCCGCGCGGTGGCCTTCTGCCAGTCCACCGTCGCGTAATAGACGCCGGTGCTTTCGTCACTGCCGAGCAGGTCGGACAACGTGTACTGCTTGATCGCATCGCCACGCAGATCAACCGCCAAACGGCCGAACCCCAGCAACTGATCTTTCGGAAAATCGGTGCGTACCGTGTCTTTCAGCGCGTCAATGAGGTCGGCGCCCTTCGACAGCAAATTGAGTTTCAACGCCTGCTCGCGCACGCCAAGGATCACTTGTTGCTGGCGCCGGTTGCGCGCGAAATCGCCGTCGGCGTCGTCGTGGCGAGTACGCGCGAATTTCAGGGCTTCGTCGCCACCCAGATGCATCGTGCCCGCCGGGAAGAAGACGCGCGTAAACTGGTACTCCTCGGTTGGGTAGGAGTCGTCCTTGATCGGGTAGGGGTTGTCCACCGTTACGCCGCCCACCGCATCCACGATCTTGCGGAAGCCGCCGAAATCCACCTGTGCGTAGTAGTCAACCTTTATCTGGAAGTTCTGTTCGATCGTGTCCCAGACGAACGCGACACCGCCGACGCCCTTGTATTTTAACGCGTCGCCGTTGGCGTAGACATCGGCCATCTTCGCCAGCCCGCCTGTCGGCTGCCGGACACGCAGGTCGCGCGGGATCGAAAGCAGGTGCCCGATCTTCTCCTGCGGGTCAATGTAGCCGAGGATGATCGTGTCCGAGTGCGACGGATCGGTGTCGCCCGCGCGCGTGTCCACGCCGAGCATCATGATCGTGAACGGGTCCTTGCGGTCGAAGCGTGGGGCAGGAAGGGCAGTCGGGACGGAAGCCGGTATGCCGGGATTATTCGGGTCTGTGATCGCCGCGAGTCCTGGCGCGACCGTCCCGTGGACAACATCGCCGACGGAGGATGTCGCAATCGTGTCCACCGCTCCTTTGAGATGGTCGTAGAACGCGATGATCCGCACGCCGACAACGGCGGTGAGCAGCACCGGCAGGAGGGCAAGGAGGACGATAGCGCATATCGGTCGGCGACGCGGGGCGGGAACAGCGCCCGAATTGCCCGCGCCATCTTCCCCTTCGCGCTCCCGGCGGGCGGCGTGGACAAAGCGACGGTATGCGCTACGCAGTCGCGGACTGGCGGCATGTTTGGCGAGCATGAGGCGTCGCGCATCCCGATTCCGATGATTCCGCATTCCGTCAAACCCCCTTCCCGCCCTGCCCCGATATGACGGATGAACCGGAGTCTAGCACGCAGGTAATCCACCCCCAACCCCCTCCCGCGCCGGGGGAGGCGGATATTCGTCAGGGTACGAGACCATGCCAGGTGCCAGCGATCAGATACGCGGCGGCAAAGAGGGCGTGTTCGCCCCAGCTATCCGCCCACTGGCGCACCTCGTCGGGTGTCATCTTGCGGCCAAGGCCATGCGCGCGACCCAGCATCGCCTGCACGCCGACATCGCCGACCGGCACGATATGACCGCGCCCCAGCGTCCGCCCCAGCGTCCAGTGCGCCGTCCACGGGCCGATGCCGCGCACGGCTGTGAGCGCGGTGATCGCTTCCGCGTCGCTCATGTGCGGCAGGGCGGCGAGGTCGAGCGCGCCGGACGCGACCGCTTCCCCGAAGGCGCGCATCGCCGCCGCCTTCTGCCGCGAGATCAGCAGCGGGCGCACCGCTTCGGGCGTGAGCGTCGCGAGGATAGCGGGCGTCGGCAGCGCGTACCGTGTTGTGCCACCGACGGTGAGGCGCGGGCCGTATGCCGCCACAAGCCGCGCTTTGCACTGATACGCGAAAGGAAGGGAAATCTGCTGCGCGAGGATATTGACAATCACTTCCTCGACGACATCGCTCTTGCGGAAGAGCCGCAGGCCGGGCAAGGCGCGTGTCAGCGGCCCGATCACCGGATCGCCCGCCGCGGCCGCAAGAAACGGCGCGATCTCCTCCATCGCGCCAAGCATACGTGCCACATATCCCGTAAGGTGATCGAGTAGGGCAGGTGCGACCTGCGCGGGGCCAATGAAGGTGAGCCGCAGGCGTGGCTCGGTTGGCGGGCCGTCCTGCCGCACCGCGACCTCGACGAATGCGCTATCCAACGCGAAGAGGCGGCGGTACGTCGCGCCGTCCCAACGATTGAGGAGGCGGGGGAAACGGGCGAGCGCAGTTGCCGTCAGGTCGAGCGCATACGGCGCGGGCGGGATGAGCGTCGCGCGTCGGAGGACGGGCAACGTGTCCCGCTGGGAGAGTCTTTCCTGTCTGCCAGATCGGGGTGGCGCGCCCGCGTTATCGTCGGCCGACATGGGAGATGTCAGCGGGCGGGGCGGTTTCGCGCCGGTTCAGGCGGGCCTCGACGGCGCGGAGGTCGGGGTGGCGCGGGTGGGTGAGCGCGGCGACGGTGAGCATCGAGCGGGCGATGGCGAGGTGGCCCGCCTCGATCATCACGGTCGCGAGATCGGCGTAACTGACGGGCGGCATCTCCCAGAAGCCGGGGATTGCCCCCCACTCCAGTTTGGGAGCGATCCAGACCGCGTGCTTGAATGCCTGTTGTGCAGCAGCGCGGCTGCCGCTGCGTGCCTGGCGCACTGCTTGCAATGCATACGCCCGCGCCACCTCCTGCTCGCCCTTCGGCGCATGGACACCCGCCTGCGCCCAGCGCGAGGAGACGGAGGACGTCGCACCTCGTGGCGTCGTCGGGATGATCGGCATCTGCGTCGTCACGACGAGATGCGGCGGCTCGGCAAGCCCTTTCTGCCACTCCCGTTTCATCTCGACGAATGTCCGGCGCACGGCGACGCGGCGCGCGTAGACGATGCCGCACGTAATCGCCGCAAGCAGTCCGAGCAGCAAAATTCGCACGATCAGCGTGTTGCTCGAACGGTGCGAGACTGGCAGCGTGACGGTCGTTGCGTGGATCGTCGCGCTCGGATCGGCGGGCGTGACGCCTGCCAGCGCCATGGGAATATCGGCGTTCCGCGCCGGTGGAAGTGTTGGTGCAGCAGTCGCTTGCGCGGAAGCGGCGGAGCGTTTGGCGACGGAGCGTTTAGAGAGCGGATGCGATGCGGTGGTGCGCGGCGTCATCGCATAGCCGTACGAAAGCAGATGCATCGCGTCGGTCCAGAAAGCGTCCGCCGTCGTGCCGAGTTCGACGCTGAGCATCCGGCGACCGTTCTGCGAGGAAATCTCGACGAGCGTGTAGCCGGCAGCGTCGGTCTGGCCCGTCTTGCCGCCGACCACGGAGGCATAGCGTCCGTCATAGAGCAATTTGTTGGTCGTGTGGACGGTGTGGCCGAAGCCGTCGTACGTTACCGTCCCGGCGATATGCATCAGGGTCGGGTTCGCCGCGAAGGCCGTGCCGATCAGCGCGAGGTCGGCAGCGCTCGTCAGGTGGCCCGGCTCATCGAGGCCGTGCGGGTTGGCGAAGTGCGTCTCCTTCGTGCCAAGCGTCTTCGCCTTCGCGTTCATCTTATCCACAAAACGCTGGACGCTCTGCGCGGGCGTTGCGTCGCCCGGCTGCTTGCCGAGGGTGCGGGCGAGGGCGGTCGCGGCGTCGTTGCCGGAAGGGAGCAGCATGCCGTACAACAGCGCCTCGACCGTCAGCGTCTCGCCGCTCTCCAGCCCCATGCTCGATTCGCCGACGAGATCGCTCTCCTGAATCGTCACTTTCGTGTCAAGCACGGCGAGATCGGCGACGACGAGCGCGGTCATCATCTTCGTGACGCTGGCGGGGGCGCGCGGGGCATGGATGTCGCGGCCCCAGAGGATCGTCCCGCTCGACAGTTCGACGACCACCGCCGCAGCCGCCGTGACCTCCGGTTCGGGCGGCGCTCCCGACGGCTGCTCACGCGCGGCGACCGTGAGTGGCATCAGGATGAGCGCGACGATTGCCCACCATGCCGTCCAACGCGGCAGTGCGCGTGCGAGAAACCCCATCGCCCTTCCCCTTGTCACTCCGCATCCACCAGAGCCGCAGCCGGGACTTTGTCTCGACTTCTCGCGGAAGATGTTGCCCGCATGGGAAGAATCGCTGGTATGCCCGTGCGCGCCATCGCCGAACGCCACGGTGCAGTGTCCGATGCGCACGCCGGGAACATCGGTCAGCGCGTTCCATCGCCTGGTTTCCATCGCACCAATTGTCACACCGCATGCACGGGTCCGGATTGACTCGTGCATACTCTCCGCTCGCTTTTCCATCGTGCGCCCTCGCGGTTATGTCTACTCCGCATCGCGTATCGTACACTGGTGTACGTACATATGCAAGGTGAACAACCGTTCGATCATAAGTTTTCACTGCGGCGCGCTATTTACCGTATTTTGCGCATGCCGTTGTGACAGTACCCTAGCGGCGATGAGATAGCCAACGAACCCCGGAGAGCGGGCGGCACATCTCTTGCAGCTACCACTGTCATGTTCAATGCGCTCTCCCTTCCCGTCCTGCTCGGTATTTTCGTCGCCGCCGCCGTCGTGGTCTGGGTCGCGGGCACGCGGCTCAGTAACACGACTGACGTGCTTTCATCACGCTTCGGCCTCGGTGAGGCGCTCGGTGGCCTGATTCTCCTTTCTATCGCTACCAATCTGCCTGAGATCGCTATCACGGTGAGCGCCGCGCTCCGCCACGACCTCGGTATTGCTATCGGGAACATTCTCGGCGGCGTCGCCATCCAGACCGTGGTCCTGGTGATCCTCGACCAGTTCGGCGTGCGCCAGAAGCGCCCCCTGAGCTACATGGCGGCGTCCCTGCTCCTCGTCCTCGAGGGGGTGCTGGTGATTGCGGTGCTCGTCGTCGCCATCATGGGCGCCCAGTTCCCGGCGGGGCTGATCTTCGCACGTGTTGCACCTGGTGGCCTCCTGATTGCGGCCCTCTGGCTGATCGGCCTCTGGCTGCTGGGCAAGGCGCGCACTGACCTGCCCTGGCAGGCGAAGGGCAACGCGCCGGGTGGTCAAGAGGAAGACGGCACGGCGGAAGCACGGCGAAAACAAGAGGCTGCGACCAAGGGCAAGAGCACAACGCGCGAGGTGATCATCTTCCTCGCGGCGGCCATTGCGACGCTCGTCGCCGGCGTGGTACTGGAGGAGAGCGGCAACGGTATCGCCGGTGATGTCGGGTTGTCCGGCGTGCTGTTCGGCGCGACCTTTCTCGCCGCCTCGACTGCCATTCCCGAGGTCTCGACGGGGCTGGCGTCGGTGCGTCTCGGCGACTACCGACTCGCCTACAGCGACATCTTCGGTGGCAACGCCTTTTTGCCCGTGCTCTTTCTCGTGGCGAGCCTTGTCTCGGGCAAGGCCGCTCTGCCGCAAGCGCAGCGGAGCGACATCTATCTGGCGGGGTTGGGCATCCTGCTCACGACGGTCTATCTGTACGGCCTGATTTTCCGGCCCCGGCGTCAGGTGCTGAACATGGGCATTGATTCGGTCATCGTCCTCGCGCTCTACGTGCTCGGTATCGTGGGCCTCGTCGCTGTCGCCCACGGCTAATGGGCGTTGTGAGGCCACGGATGCACGGCTCGCCCAATAGCCAATCAACACCGCTTTCACATCGGCTGGAAGCCTACCAGTAGCGCCAATCACTCGTTTGCCGCGCGTCGCGCTCCGCTGCTATACTGGACGCGCGGACGAGGCGGAGCAGTAAGCGAGAAGCGAATCCAAAAAATCCGCATAATTGGGCGTTCGTGGGGAGTATTCGGCGTGCAGAATCCATTTTCCTGGGACTATTTGACGAATGTGCCGACGCGCGACCAGATCTTCGGGCCGCTCTCCATCACCTATCTCGCGCTCTTCCTACTCGGGCTGCTCGCAACGGTGCTTATCAATAACCGGACGCGCCAGTTCTTCCCCGACAACCGGCTCCACCGCGAAACGCTCCATAAGATCACCTACCGGGCGATGTGGGGATGGGTGACGGGTTTGATCTTCTTCGGCTGCCGCGTGCTCGGGCTGAACTTCCTCGGTTGGCGGTTGTGGGAGTACGTCTGTCTGCTTGGCGCGCTCGTCGGCATCGGCTACACCGTCTGGTGGCTGCGCGCGAAATATCCCTCGCGGGTCGAGAAGTTCCGTAAGGAGCAGCGCCGCAGAGCATATCTGCGCCCCGGCAGCGCCTCCGCTCTCGCCCTCTCGAACGCTACCCGTGGCGATGTTTCCGCCAACGCCGACCGCCAAAAGCGCCTCGACCGCGCCGACCCCGCCAACCGCCCTACGTCGCGCCGCCCGCAGTCGAAGACGTCCGCGAAAAAGTAGGAACGGGGCAAAGAAAGACCGGAGGCGCGATGCCTCCGGTCTTTGGTTTCGGGGAAAGGTCGTGCACCCCCGATTCGATCAGCGACTCTCCAGCTTGCCGCAGATTCGCGGCTCCAGCCAGGCGCTCCCACATCGCTCAGAAGGGACTCCTTACCGTTGCTACCTTCCGGTCCTGGCGGGGTTCGCAGACTTCTGACGCATGGGACCCAACTCTCAACGCCGTTCCACCGCAGCAGTCCTACAGGGTCGGACCTCACGAGGGAATTCAACCCCGCTAAAGCGGATTGCGGGTACAGGGCACCGCTAGCTCCCCGTCTAGCACGACCACTGCGGATTCTACGTCCATTTC
>JBBRLR010000053.1:0-30562 GCA_038231255.1 Thermomicrobiales bacterium
AGTCGGGCTCCCACCAGCCCGGTGACACCGGTGACCAAGACCGTCATCGGTCAGTTCCTTTCCGCGAAAGAGTATCGAGCCGCTCGGTGGCGATCTGCAGCACGCTGACGGCGGTGGCGATGGCGGCATCGTCGATGCCGTCGAACGCTGCCTTGTGAATGCGGGTGAGGTCGGGCAGTTCGCTCCACAGCTTCGCACCCGCCGCCGTCAGCCGGAGGAGTTTCTGCCGATGATCCACGCGGTCGGGCACTTGCTCGACCAGCCCCTTGCGAACCAGCGTCCCGACGACGACGCTCAACGTTGCGCGTTCGACCTGGAGCATCCGCAGCAGGTCGCGCTGCATCGTCGGCCCGTCATGGGCCAGGTGGTAGAGCACATACCATTGGGTGGCCCCGAGGTCGTACGGCCGAAGGACGGCCTCCATTGCGGCACGCCCTGCGAGATAGCACCGCTTCGCCCACGCCCCCACCGACCCGTGTCGGGAATCGTTCAACTTGCTCGCCACCGACACCTCCACCGATCCGTGCCGAGAACCGTTCAACTTGCTAGTCACCTAACAATCTTATTAGCATACGAACGAAATGTCAAACTGCGTATGTCAGGCGGGAGCCGCCTAACGCATAATGCCGTTTACGAGCTGTCAGGAGGAAGTACTCATCGGCGCGGGATGACTTCTGATAACACTGCCAAGAGGCCTGCACCGGATTTACGCTCCAATCGTACTGAATATCCCAGTGGGCCATGGCCGCCGTCCAGCGGGCGGCTTGTGGCCCTTCGTCGACGAACGGAAAGGGGAGCGGCGCGGGCAAGGTAACACGAGCCTCCTGCACCTGGCGGGCGCGGCGGGCCTCCCTTGGGCTCCATCCGTTGCGCCGGCGTTGTGGCACCGCCAGGAAGGTTCCCCGTGCGCGTTTCCGCGCGATATGTCGGCTCCGCTCAGCCGTCCGGTAGCGCCGCTTCGGCCCCCGGCGCGACGGCCCTGATGGTGGTGCGTAGCCGGCCGAGATCGTGGTCGCGATCGAGGACGCCGAAAACGAGTTGGATCGTGCGCACGTAATGTTCGGCGAGGCGGTCGGCGGCCACGTCGGCGTCGCCAGCAGCGGCGGCGGCGAGGATGGCCCGGTGTTCCGCGCGGCGGTCGTCCCAGCTCCCGAACGCGCCGAAACGCACCCGATAGCGCTCCGCGTGGTCGGTCAACTCACCGATCGCGGCGCTCACGCGTGCCCCGGCGGCGGCCACGAGGGTGTGATGGAAAGCGCGGTGGGGTTCCCGCAGCCCGCGCAAATCGCCGACTTTCTGGTAATACTCCATCTGTGCCATATAGCCCTCGAGCGCGGCAACATTCGTTGCGGTGAGGGTTGGCACCGTGATGCGGATGGCAACAGCCTCCAGCGCGAGACGCGCGATCGAGATCTCCTCGAAGTCGTCGGCGGTTAGGGTGGCGATCCGCACCCGCTGGTTGGGTGCGGCGATCACGAGTCCCTCGCGCTGGAGCATCCGCAGGGCTTCCCTGAGCGGGGTGCGTCCGGTGCCGAACGTGCGAGCCAGTTGTGCTTGGGAGACGCTGGCGCCGGGCTCGAGCGCGCCGCGCAGGATCGCCGTCCGTAGGCCGTCGTACACCGCAGCGACGCTCTGGCCGTCGCGGATGTTCGGTGCGCTCGAATGCGTCGTTGCAGAGTTCAAGAGCTTCTCCCGGTGGTGTCATTGTGCGATTAAGGTCCGCACCCCGGTCGCAATCCGCCATGACTCGGACGTGTCCCAATCGGGGGTGCGCATTGGACGCTGCGGGCCACGCGTCGCGCTTCACTGTCAGGCGGGCACCGTCGCGTAGCGCAGCATCACCGCGAGGTTTTCTTCCGGGGACAACCTTCCCTGCGTGCTCAGTTGTGCCAGTTCGCGGAAGTAGTTGACGTAGTAGGCCGGCGTGAAGGTGCTGAAGAACTCGACAGGAGCGTCGGAGGCGTTGACGAACGTGTGCGGTGCCCCAACGGGTACGACGACGTAATCGCCGACCTTGGCGTCCCGATGCGTGTCACCGAGGATGAACCGGAGGGTACCACTGGTGACGAGAAACGTCTCGTCGTGCATGAGGTGGCGGTGCTGCGGCGGCCCGGAGACGCCGGCGGGCAACATGGACGCGACGGCACCGATCCGGTTGTCGGTACGTGATCCGTCCTCGAGTACGCGAATCCGTGTCGGGCCGATCTCGAGTGGCTCGCCGCCGTTTGCGGCGATCAGGTTCACGTCTGACATGGTGATTCCTCCATTCCAAGAATTGCAGTATGCGGTGATCGCGTCGGGGCGAACGCGGTTGGCTCTCTCATGTGCATCCCAACTCTTACCGGAGAGGCAGACAGGATTCCGGCGGTGTCATTGTGCGAGAAAGGTCTGCACGCCGGTCGCGACCCGCCACGGCTCGGACGGGTCCCAGTCGGGGTAGCGGTCCCGGAGCTGCGGTGTGAGGATCGCGATGATCTCGCCAGCGTCGTGGCCCTCGGCGGCCAGTCGCTTCGTCTCCGCCCGCAGCAGGGTCAGGTACTCGTGCGTCACATCCAGGAGGCCCGGGTCGCCGAGGTCGCCGTGACCGGGGACGATGGTCCTCGCCCCGAGGCGCTGGAGCCCCTCGATCACCGCGATCCAGTTGTTGGCGTCGAGGTCCGCGTCATAGGGCGGGAAGAACGGGAAGATCGGATAGAAGCGGTCCTCGACGAGGTCGCCGGTGAAGAGGATGCCCTCGGCTGGCAGGTAGACGGTCTGGTCCCCACGCGTGTGCGCGGGACCCCACGTCCGCAACTGCGCCACCTTGCCGCCGAGGTCGATGTCGGCGGCGCCGTCATAGACGACATGCGGCTCGACGAACGCCACGCCGTCGAGTTGCTCCGCGATGGCGCCGCCGAAACCGCGGAACTGCGCGAGGTACCCGTCCCGCTTGCGGCGGAACTCCTCGTGCTGCGTCCGGTTGTAGACGATGGTCGCGTCGCGGAACGCCTGGATGCCGAAGCCGTGCTCGGGATGGAAGTGCGTGGTCGTCAAGAGGAGCGGGCGGTCGCCCGCGACCTCCCGGGCGACCCGGAGCGCGATCGCGCCGTTGCGCGGCCCAAGCCCGGTATCGACGACGAGCGCGGCCCGGTCGCCGACGACGATGCCGATGTTGGGGACGACCGGCGAGCGGGGGGCCGGGATGACGAAGACGCCGTCGGCGACTTCGACGGCGTGGTCGCTCACGACGGGCGGTGGGGCCGTCGGGTCCATGGTCGGCGGTGCGGTGTCAATGTTGCTCATACTGGTCTCCTCCATCCTGTTGCGGGCCGGTGTCATCCCGGTCCCGGGGGCGGGCGCGTCGGGCGTTGCGCCCATCCATTGATCGTCACCGCCCCTTCCCGCTCCTCGAGCTTGGCGAGCTCCTCGCGCACGACCATCACTCCATTCGCGGCGCGCGGGTAGCCGGCATAGATGCCGAGGAGCGCCGCGAGCGCCTCGAGCTGCCCGCGCGTGCAGCCGTGGCGGATGGCCCAGCGGGTGTGGGCGCGGAGCTGCTGCTCGGCGCCGCCCTGGGTGATCAGCGCCGCGACGACGACGAGACTGCGATCGCGCAAGCTCAGCTCGTCGTCGACCCACGCGCCGGCCGCCGAGAGGATCGACTCCTCGCCGAAGCGCGCGCCGACGTGTTCGGCGAACCACGACGCGACCTCCTCGCGCGGGATCTCGAACTGGCTCGCATAGACCGCCAGTCCCCGTTCGTAACGTCCATCGCTCACCACTGCATCACCTCCGAGTAATTGACGACACTATTGCTAAGTGTATCCACTTTGAAGGTCGCGCGCAAGGGGCTCGGCGAGCAGTTCAATGCATCAGAAAGGAGCCGGGTGTCTTATCCCGGACTGTGAGGGGATCGGCCAAGCTGCGGACATGTCCAGTGGCGCGCACTGTCAAAAAGGGTACACCTTAATCTGCCAGTCCGGCACGGCCAATTTTGCCGCTTCCGCTGGGATCGTCCGGTTGTGCGACGGGATGATCCCTGGGAGCGCATAGCGGGACGCGCCGAGGGCTTGACAATGACCCAGGGTCAGGGCTCTAGCATGTGGCATGCACCCGCCTGAACCAGGACGCGGGTCGCGCTACGAAGGCCGAGTGCCCACGTGGGCGTCTGAGGCGAAGAGAAGCGGAAAGAGGAATCGGGATGACACACAACGCACTATCCAGTTTCGTCGAGGCGACGGCTACGAAGTTCGGCATTCCTGGCGTTGCCGCCGGAGTGTGGGCGGACGGTCAGGAAATCTATGCGTGCCATGGCATTACCAGCGTCGAGAACCCACTGCCCGTTGACCAGGACACGCTGTACGTGCTGGGTTCGATCTCGAAGACCTACACGGCGACCACGCTGATGCGCTTGGTGGCGGAGGGGAAGGTCGAGCTGGAGGCACCGGTGCGCCGGTACGTCCCCGAACTCAAGCTCAAGGATGAGCGGAGCGCGGCGGCGGTCACCGTCTTGAACCTACTCAACCACACCTCGGGCTTGGGCTGGGGCCTGATGGTCAATAGCGGGTTCGGGGACGACGCCTTGGCCCGCTACGTGGAGAAGCTGGCCGAGCTCGAACTGATCGCCCCGCCCGGCGCCCGTTCCTCCTACAGTCAAGCGGGGTACAATCTGGCCGGGCGGATCGTGGAGAAGGTCACGGGTCTGACGTTCGAGCGGGCCGTCGCCTCGCTCGTCCTCGAGCCGCTGGGGCTGTCGCGCAGTTTCTATGCGAGCGAGGAAGTGATGACCCGGCGGTTCGCCGTGGGGTACGACCGCGGCGAGGGCGGCACGCTGTCCATCGCGCGGCTGTGGAAGAGCTGGCGCGGCGACAACCCCGGTGGGGGCATCGCATCCTCGGTGGCCGACCAGCTGCGCTGGGCCCGGTTCCATCTCGGTGACGGCCGCGCGGAGAGCGGCGAGCGGGTCCTGCCCGCTGCGCTGCTGCGGCAGATGCAAGAGCCAACGGCCACCTTGCGCGGCAGCAACATGGGCCACGCTATCGGTATCTGCTGGTTCCTGCGGGACGTGGATGGGGTTCGCACCATCGGGCACGGCGGCTCGGCGCCCGGTCAGTTCGCCGAGCTGCTCATCGCGCCGGAACGGAACTTCGCCGTGGTCTCGCTGTCCAACGCCGGTCCGGACGGCATCCCCTGCAACCAAGCAATCGTCCGGTGGGCCCTCGAGAACTACCTGGGGATGATCGATCGGGACCCGGAGCCGCTCCCCTACGACGCGGCATGGGCCCGGGAGATCGTTGGAAACTACGAGAACGACGTCATGAACTTCACCATCGACACGACAGATGGGCCAGGGCTGAGGCTTGAAGTGCTGCTGAAACCGGAGGTCCGGGCACTGGACAAGGATATGCCCCCGGACCATGAGCCGTTCGACTTCGGCTTGCTGCCGGGCGACGCGGACGAGTACGTCATCACCAGCGGCGCCTTCAGGGGGCAGCGCGGCTTCTTCACCCGCGACCAGACCGGCGCGATCGTGGGCGTCGACCTCGCTGGTCGGTTGTTCAACCGGGTTCCGACGGCCTCCAAGTAAAGCCCGGCGTCCGACTCCGCACGGATCAGGACCCCCAAGCATGGCGTCCGGGTCCTCGGACCGGCCCACGAATGAGGCAGCGATCCCGTTAATTGGTCCCAAAATCGAAGGGCTCCCATCCGCGAGGATCATCGTCGCGATCGGCTCACCGGCGGCGATGATCCCGCAGTCGGCGGAACGTACGCCGACTACCGATGGGACCGAGCCGCGTTCCGCTGCGGTACCCATGATACAGTTGACGTTCCGGGCGGTGAGCGGGTTTGAAGGGAGACCGAAGCACATGATCACCATCGGTCAGCTCGCCGCCCACGTGGGTGTGACGATCAAGGCCGTCCGCCATTACCATCAGCGCGGCCTCCTCGAGGAGCCACCACGCGACTCGTCGGGCTACCGGCGCTACGGTGCTCAGCACGCCATCGCCCTCGTCAAGATCAAAACGCTCGCCGAGGCGGGCGTACCGCTCGCCCGCATCAAGGAGCTGCTCGTCGCGGACCCCGACCAGTTTGCGGCGGCGATCGCCGAGATTGACCGCAACCTGCAAGCACGGGCCGAGGAACTCCTCCGCATACGCGGGCGGCTCGCCCGGCTCAGCACCGGCGACCGGCTGTTCGTCTCCGCGGACGTGGCCGACTACCTCGATCAGCTGCGCGAGCTCGGCGTGAGCCCGCCCATGCTGCAGATGGAGCGCGACCTCTGGAGCCTGATGCAGGCGGTCTCGCCGAAGGAAGCGTCCGTCTGGATCGCCGACAAGCGCGACGCGATCAGCGATCCGGAGTTCCGTGCCATCTACATCGAGTACGACGCGGCGTTCGACTGGTCCCCGGACGACCCCCGCCTCTCCGCGCTGGCCGACCGCATCCAGCGGTGGATCGCCAACCAGCACGGCAGATCCGAGGGCCGAGAGCGGTCGGTCCAGGCACCGGCCATCGCTCAGCTGGGCGCGACGTCGATCGGCACGTCGTCGCCGGCTTGGGACCGGCTCACCGCTATCGCTAAGGGGGGCAGGGCGGGCGGCTGAAGGGCGTGGCACCTCCCCTTGTCGGTCCAACCGCTGCCGGCTCCAAGGAGTCGACAAGCCGCCCCCACATCCATGCCGCCCCCGGTCCTGGCTCTCCCAAAACGTCGCATGGGCGATGACCGCGCCCTCCCACAACCCGTCCATGGGGGCGGCGAGGGTGCGGAGGTTGGCATCGCGCATCGACCATATCGCATCGGGGCGTTCGAGCTGCGTGCAGGTCATCATCGGCAGAACGAGACTCCTTTCCGTTGCCTGGAGGTACCGCGATGCGATCGCCGCGCGCTCGTCTCCATCAAACCACCGCAAGACGCTGCCGCCCCGCTGCCCGTTCGCCAGTGCGCGCACCCCGATCGCGACGGCGGTCAGCGCGTTGGCGACGATGCCGACCGTACGACGGCGGAGGCCACGCGGGCGTGCGCGATCAGGGCGAACGCGGCCACGCTGAACGCGACGCCATTCACCTCGTTGTGCGTCTCGATCTTCGCGAGCAGCATCGATCAGCTCCCTTCCCGAGGATGCAGGTGCGTCCTCCAACACAACGTCACGCGACACGCCCACAATTGCGGGCTGATGCGATGTTCGCCATGACCCCATTCATGAGGCGACGACTGACCATCCCACACCCTCGCGGAACCGGAGCGGCCGGCCGACCGGCACCCCCGCCGCTACACCGCGCCGATCGCCTCGCGCAGGCTGCCCCCGTGACGTTCCATCTCCCCCATCAGCCCGTACTGAATCAGCAGCGCCACGCTCAAGGCCGGCATCCCCGCCGCGACTGTCCCCGTGCGGTCCAACTCCGCATCGCTCAGCCCGCGGATCCACGCCGCCGCAACCGCGCCATTCCTGTGCAGGTCCGCCAGCACGTTCTCCTTCGTGACCTGCGCATAGTCCGCGGCGTGTTTCGCGTTCCGCTCATTCATCGTTGCTAGATCAAGCGGGGGGACCGGGTCGCCGTCGATGATCGCCGCCAGCATCGGCGGGAAGAGCGCCAGCCCGCCCGCGATGTGGTGCGCCTGGACATTCGTCGGCCACCCGGTATCCGGGCAGCGCGCCGACCATCGCTCCTCCGGGCATCCCTCGACCGTCGCGATGAAGGCGTCGTTCATCCGCTCGAACTGCTGCGCCAGTGCTTCCGCCCGCTCGCCCATGGTGTCCCTCCCCTCCGTCGCCGATCTGACCGCGCGGATCGTCCTGAGACAGTATGGCGTCGGTGTCAGCGACGGACAAGCGAGCAAGGAGCGACCGACACGCTCGTGGCCAGTTAAGGAGGTGTGTGAAAGTTCTTGCAGCATGTTTGTCATCGTTTCGCCTCACCACACGGAGAAATCGTGCTACGTGAACATATCAGCACCTACTCACCCGTTGCCTCTTTTGAGGCTGGAATACACCCCAACCGGACATTGCTCCGTGTTCTGCCTGTCGCGCTTCATGGTGTCGCGGCCTTCGCGTACACTATTCTCCCTTCGCCAATCGACCCAACATCTACGATCTGAGAAGGAATTCGAAGGTTCTGTGCAAAGGCGTTGCGAGCGCCCCAGCCGTTGTAGAGGGACGCTGGGAGAGCATCTGGTCCAACTAAATGCGTACGTGCTCGCCTTCATGGGCAGGTAACGGCGAATGAATCGGGTAATCGGCGACATTCGTCCCGATTCGGCCAGTACGGACGTTTGAGCACATCGGAAATAGTTGAACCAGATGGCGATTGACACGCCGCAGATAACCGATTATAAAGCTTTGCATACGTATGCAGTGAGAGTCGTCACCGGAAGCGAAGGGGAAGACGCATGGAACATCCGCACGTTTCGAACGAGGAGATGGAGGCGCGCGTCGTGCGCTTCGCGGCGGTGCAGAAGCGCGGCATCCCGCTGATGTTCATTGATAGCGTCCTGCCCGGCCACCAGCGGATGAACTACTCGCTCGTCGGTGACACGGCCAGCGAGAACCCCGAGTTCGACCCCATCCTCACGCAGCCGCACACCTTCCAGATCGGCATGGTGAAGGCGAAGCCGGGCAATGGTCCCGCTTACCACACGCACGACTACGTCGAGTCCTTCTTCATCCTCACCGGCCGCTGGCGCTTCTACTGGGGTAACGACCCGGAGACCGTTGAGGGCGAGACGGTGATCGGCCCGTGGGACTACATCTCCCTGCCGCCGGGGGTGTGGCGCGGTTTCGAGGTCCACAAGGACGACACCGAAGAGGCGTGGATGTTCGCCGTGCTGGACGAGCATTCCGTCTTTACCTCGAAGGATCCCTACTGGGCGCCCTCGGTGGTCCGCGAGGCCGAGCAGTACGGCTTCCGCGCCGATGAACGCGGTAAGATGATCAAGCCGGACAACTATGACGGTGTGCGCGCCGACCTGATGCGGAAACTGAATGATTGAGTGAGCACTAGACAACAGACAGTAGACCGTGGCTGAACGAAGCGGTCGGCATCTTTCTATTCACTGTCTACGACCAGGGAGGCCCGATGCAACACAGTGTGGACCGGATTCTCACGACGCATGTGGGCAGCCTGCCGCGCCCGCAGGAGGTCGTGGACATGCTCTTCGCGCAGGACGCGGGCACGCTCGCCGACCAAGCGGCATTCGATGACGTGATGGCGCGTGCCGTCACGGAGGTCGTCGCCAAACAGGTGGCGGCGGGCATCGATATCGTCAGCGATGGCGAGATGAGCAAGATCAGCTACGCCACCTATATCCGCCACCGTCTGACGGGCTTCGCGCCCGGCGAGGTGCCGCGCGCCGTGCCGAAAGACCTCGACGACTACCCCGAGTACCGGGACCGCCTCGCCGCGCGCGGTGGCACGCCGAAGTATCTGCGTCCGGTCTGCAAAGGGCCGATCGCCGTCAAGGATACCGCGCCACTTGATAAGGACCTCGCGCACCTGCGCGCGGCGGTGGAGGCGAGCCATCCCACCGGGGCGTTCATGAGCGCGGCCTCGCCGGGCGTGATCGCCGTCTTCCAGCCGAACGAATACTATCCGAGCCGCGCGGCCTACTTGTACGCCCTCGCCGAGGCGATGAAGGAGGAGTACGAGGCGATCCACCGGGCGGGCTTCGTCGTGCAGGTGGATTGCCCCGACCTCGCGATGGGGCGGCACATCCAGTTCCGCGATGAGAGCGACGCGCAGTTCATCGCGCACGCGGAGGAGCAGGTGGAGGCGCTCAACGACGCCCTGCGGAATGTGCCCGCCGAGGCGACGCGCATGCACCTCTGCTGGGGTAACTACGAGGGTCCGCACACCTGCGACATCGGCGTGGAGAAAATCCTGAGCGTTGTAATGAGGGCGAAGCCGAGCGCAGTACTTTTTGAGGCGTCCAACCCGCGTCACGCCCATGAGTGGGTGGCATGGAAGGAAGCAACGATCCCGGATGACAAGGTGCTGATCCCCGGTGTCATTGATAGCGTGACGAACTTCGTCGAGCATCCGCAGCTGGTGGCGGAGCGCATCTGCCGCTTCGCCGACATCGTCGGGCGGGAGCGGGTGTTGGCGGGGACGGACTGCGGCTTCGGCACCTTTGCCGGCTTCGGCGCGATCCATCCGACGATCTGCTACGCCAAGTTCGCCGCGCTCGCGGAGGGTGCGGCGATCGCATCCCGACGACTCTGGTAGCGAAGAGGAGCATCCCGATGGCGACCGAAGACGCAACGATGCCGAAGGCCACGCAGAAACCCCGCGAAATCGTGGCAGGGTCACCCCAGACCAATGGACCGACCTCCGGCGCGGTCGATTTCCGCGACAAGGTGGACATCCTGGCGTACGAGCGCGCGGCGGGCACGGGGCAGCGGCACCCGCTCAAGGGGTTCATGCCGGACTACACCGATATCGTCGACTACATCGTCCGCTGCACGCACAAGATGTGGGAGGAGGGGGCCATCGGCCTCCTCTACGAGCATTACGCCCACGACACCAAGGTCTGGTCGGAGTGGGGACATACCTACGGGCGCGAGGAAACCATCGGCTATGTCGCGCAGCGATTGGCCGGCTTCCCCGATTTCCGCATCTACGCCGACGACGTGATCTGGGCGGGCAATGATATCGAGGGATTCCGCACCTGCCATCGCGGGGTCCAGATCGGGCATAACCGCGGCTGGACGAAATATGGCCCCCCGACCGGGCGGCGCGTCCAGTTTCGCGGTATCGCCAACTGCATCGTGCGCGAGAATCGCGTCGTCGAGGAGTGGCTCTCCCACGACGAATTGACCATCGTGCGCCAACTCGGTCTGGATGTGGACGAGACGCTCCGCTACCTCACCGAACAGATGTATGCGACCGGATTGACCGACATCGTCGCGGAACCGGCGCGCGTGAAGGGGCAATTGACGCCGTCGGTCTACACCCCGCAGCGCCCGGGCGAGTTCGACATCGAGGATTTCGTACGACAGGGGATGGACGAAATCTGGAACTGGCGGCTCCTGAACAAAATCCCCACGTACTATGCGCGGTCGTGCCCGCTCCATGCCCCGTCGAGCCGCGAGCTGTACGGCCACGGCGACATCAAAGCCTTCGTCGTCAATCTCCTCGCTGCCTTCCCCGATTTGGTGGCCGAGATCGACGATCTGTATTACAACGGCAACGCGGCGGAGGGCTACCGCACCGCCGTGCGCTGGACGCTCGTCGGCACGCACCGGGGGCTCAGCAGTTACGGGCGCCCGACGGGCAAACAGGTCCGCATGCTCGTCACGACGATGCATCGCATCAAAGGCGGCAAGATCGTCGAGGACTGGACGCTCTTCAACGAACTGGCGCTGCTCTGGAAGCTGCGCTATCAATGATAGCGGGCCGTGGCGGATTGGGAAAGAGGGGGCAGCGCGTGGAAGAGCGGCACGAAACGACGGCGACGGGCGCCGAGGGCGTCGCCCGGAAATCGAACGGCGCGGCGCCCACCGAGGCAAATGGCCGACCGATCTTGATGTCCGTCGTCGGGCCGGACCCGGCGACGATCCCGCGCCCCGCGAACGGCGAGAAGACGCAGACAATGGCGGGATACGACGATTTCACGGACATCGTTGATTACATCGAGAAGTCCACCTACCACATCTGGGATCTGAAGAACATCGGCCTCATCTACCGGATGTACACGCCGACGACGGTCGTGCATACGTCCGACGGCGACACCTTCGGTCGGGACGCCGTAATCGCGAACTCCCTCACGAAAATGGCCGCCTTCCCCGATATCCGCGACTTCATCACCGACACGATCTGGACGGGCAACGATCAGGACGGCTACCGGACCTCGATGCGCTGGACGTGGACGGCGCGCAACACCGGCTACAGCATCTACGGCCCGCCGACGGGAAAACGCGTCGTGGTGAGCGGGATCGCGAACTGCATCGTCCGGGGCGAGCGCATCACCGAGGAGTGGGTCGCGTACAACGAGCTGAGCCTGCTCCGTCAGCTCGGGCTGGATGTCCACGCCGTGCTGCGGCAACAGACGGCGCAGCGTCCTTTCGCAATTGAGATCCAGCGCGCGGCAGGCGAGGTGGACCGCCTGATCGGCCAAGGTCCGCCGGAGCTCATGTCGTCGAAACAAGGTACCGCGTTTGATATCGAGGATTTCGTGCGTCGCAGCACGCATGAAATCTGGAACTGGCGCCTCTTTGGCAAGATTCCCGAATACTTCGCCGCCAACTACCTCTGCCACACGGCCTCGGATCGCGAGCTCTACGGCGTCGGCGACTACACCCAGGACGTGCTCGCGCGGATCGCCGCCTTTCCCGACGCGGCCATGCAGATCGACGATCTCTACTGGAACGACGACGGCGACGGGAGCTATCGCGTCGCGGTGCTCTGGACGATGCTCGGCACGCATACCGGCCCGAGCATCTACGGACCGCCGACGGGACGGCGCGTGCGCGTGCTCGGCATCACGCAGTATCACGTCGCGGGCGGCAGATTCGTGCAGGAGTGGACGGAGTATGGCGAGTTCAACCTGATGAAGCAGCTGTACGCGCCGCCCGATCCGGGCGGGGGCGATGCCGAATCGCATCACATGGGCCGGGAGTAGTACGGTCCAGTCTCAGTCCACCGGGGCGAGTTGCTTCAGGAGCGCGAACTCGTCGTAGACGCTCCATTCCTCGACAATCTTGCCGCCTTCGACGCGGTGCTGGGTGATGCCCATCAGCCGGACGTGTTTGCCGGTGGGCGGCCCATAGATCCCCGGGCCGCCGTGCGTGCCGAGGAGCGTCCAGCGCATCGCCGTGCGGTAGTTGCCGCCCCCCAAGTCATTCCAGTACAGGTGATCCACCGAAATGAACGCATCCGGGAACGCGCCGAGCAGATTGAGGATGTGCACCTTGTAGTCGCCGATGCCGTGCAGTTCCTTCGCGGACGAGGCGTGGCAGCGGAGATTCGGCGCATAGTAGTCGTTGATTGTGTTCAGCATCCGCCGGTTCCAGATTTCATGGGTGCTGCGGCGCACGAAATCCTCGATGTCGAAGCCCGTACCCTGCGCCAGTGGGTACGGTTCCGGCACGTACTGGCCGACGATACGCTCGTCCTCACCGGGGATTACGAGTTGCCGCCCGCGTGCCGCGTCTGCCTGTGCCATCCGCGCCGCCGCCGCAAAAGGGTCGAAGCCGAGTTGCCGGATCACGGCCAACTCGTCGTGGACGATCCACTCTTCGATGATGCGGTTGTTCTTGACGAAGCAGTTGGCGATCCCCCGTCGCATGACCGGTCGCCCCGTGGGTGGGCCGTAGGGGGAGTACCCCGTGTTGTAGCGGATCGAGGTCGCGAGCATGGAGGTATGGAATCCGTCCTCGTCGTTCCCGCTCCAGACGACCTCGTCCACGTAGATCCGCACGTTCGGATATGCGGAGAGCGCACGGAGGGTGTTGGCGACGATCGCCTCGCGCCCCTTGGTCAGCCCCTCGGACGTCCATACCGCCACATTGTGCCCATACGTCTCGTAGATCAGGCCGACCGCCTTCTCCTCCCAGATACGGTGGGTGATGCGGACGATGTAGTCAACGATATCGACGTAGTCCGGGTCGAAGCCGCGCATGCTGTGCCGCGCGGGACCGCCTGCCTCCGCCCGCATGTCGAGGATGTCGCCCTTGTCGCGCAGCATGATCGGCAGTGCAGGCCTGCTCGGGCGCGCGGTGGGCACGGACACGTCGCGTTTCGCCGGTTCGTCGCGCTTCGTCGGGGCGGGTGCGGTCGTGGCCGATTCCTCAGTCATTATTTCCCCCCTCACTTCCTATGTCAGCGGAGACCGTGCCAGAGTGTACTCTAGAGCGCCTCGCCGATTCGGAGATTGACAAACGTCGTGATGCACTTTATCATCGCCTGCATACGTATGCAAGTAATGACGCGTGGCATGGCACGCCGCTCGCGAGACCGGGCGGATGTCAGCAGTAGGGGTAAAGGGGGACCCGTTCACGAGCGGCGAGACGAGCGAGGGAATGTCGTTCATCCCGCCCCGTCCGGCATCGGCACAGGGGCGATCGCGAGGGAGTACCCGAATGAGGATACGCAAGCAATTTCTCTTCCCGGCCATCCTGGTCATCTCCTCGATGCTCATGGTTGGGTGTGGTGGGTCAACGACGAGTCCGACGGCCCCCAGCGCGGCGACGCAGGCCGCCACCACGGCACCTGCGTCGCAAGCGACAACGGGCGCACAGCCGACGACAGCGGCCGCGTCGAGCCAGGCGTCGGCATCCGGCGGCGCGTTCGTACCGACACCGGGCAAACCGTACAACGGCACAAAGCTGAACTATCTCATCTGCTGCCCGACCGCGGGCCAATTCACCTCCCTGACGCGGCGCACTGCGACGGAATTCACCGCACAGACGGGGATTGAGGTGGCGTGGGACGCCGGTCCCTATGGCGCCTTTCAGCAGAAACTGCTGGCGGAGGGCGTCGCGGGGACCGGGAACTACGATAACGTCGCCTGGGTGGACAGTTGGGGACCGGGGGTCAAGCCCTATCTCCTCCCGCTCAACGACCGGCTCCAGAAGGCGAACATCGGCATGGATGACTTCGCGCCCGCCTACGTGAAGGCGTCGAGTTCGGACGATGGCAAAACGGTCTATGGAGTCCCTTTGCGTGGGCATGCCCAGATGCTCTTCTACCGCAAGGACATCTTCGAGAAGTTGGGGTTGAAGGCGCCGACGACCTATCAGGAGCTCGTGACAGCGGGGCAGACGATCAAGGAAAAGGGCGGCGGCATCCAACCGATGGCGGTTCAGTACGCTGTGAATGCCGGGCAGAATGTCTTCGCGTGGCTCGGTCTACTCTGGGGCAACGGGGGCGATGTCTTCGATCAGAACTACAAGACCATCGTGAACAACCCGCAGGGTGTTGAGGCGACGCAGTTCTACGTGGATCTGCTGCGGAAATACAATCTCACCGCGCCCGCATCCACCACATGGGCCGAGGCCGATGCGGTCACGGAGTTCGCGCAGGGGCGCGCGGCGATGTTCGTCGGCTGGTCGTGGATCTACTCGACGTTCGCGAATAAGTCGAACCCGGCGGATGTGTCCAACAACATCGGCTTCGTCCCTGCGCCCGGCTGGCAGGATAAGCCACCAGCGACGTACGCGCAGGTCTGGCCGACGGGCATCTTCAAGTCCTCTAAGCATCAGGACGCTGCCTTCGAGTACCTGCGCTGGCTGACGAGCGTATCGGTGGAGAAGGAAGTCGCGCTCGATAAGAGCGACCCGAAGACGGACAATATCGTCGTCGTACACAACACGAACCTGCGCGACCCGGAGATCAACAAGACGACGAACGGCCTGCAGTTGGAGATGACGAAAGCGCTCCAGACCGCACGCACCGAGCCGCTGATCCCCGAATGGCCGCAGGTGGAGTCCATTTTGGAAACGGCGCTCAACGATATGGCGGGCGGTAAACCCGTGCAAGCAACGCTCGACAAAGTGCAAAAGGACATCACCGTCGTATTGCAACAGTCCGGGCGATTCAAAGGATAACGCGGCCTCATTGATCGGCGGGGAAGCGCCACGCGGCGCTTCCCCGTGATCGGCCTTTTTCTCGCAAGGGTGGGAGGGTCCGCCGATGCGCGGCAAGTACACAAAATTTATCCTGCTGACGCCCGCGCTCTTCGTCGTGTTCGCGACCACCGCCTATCCGCTCCTCTATGCGTTGTACGTCAGTTTCCACCGTTGGCGGCTCGTGCAATCCCCATCTCCAGAAGCGTGGGTCGGGTTCGCGCAATATCGGAATGCGCTCAACGACGAGGGTTTCCGCAACGGCATCCTCGTCACCCTCAAGTTCACCGTGCTCTCCGTGTTACTCTCCGTAGTAATTGGGCTTGCCATCGCCCTGCTGCTGCAACGCGCGAGTCGGCTGAACACGGTGATGAAGACGCTGCTCATCTTCCCCTTCGCTGTCAGCCCGACGCTGAAGGGATTCTCGTGGCGGTTCATGCTCAACCCGAGCTACGGTGTTTATCAGCGATTGATCGGCGTGCTCATCCCGCCCTTGAAGGACACGGTCTGGCTCGGACACCCCAACTCCGCGCTTTTTTCCATCGCCATGTCGGAGGTGTGGGGGTGGGCGCCGCTGATCGCGCTCATGTTCCTCGGCGCGCTCGGCGCGATCTCGGTGGAGATCGCCGAGGCGGCGAAGCTGGACGGTGCGACAAACTGGCAGGCATTCCGCTTCATCACCCTGCCGCTCCTCCTGCCGGTGATCCTGATCGTCACGCTCCTCAAGACGATCTTCTCGCTCAAGATGTTCGATCAGGTGGTGACGATGACGGGCGGCGGGCCCGGTCGCTCGACCCAGACACTCAACTTCTACGTCTATCAGGTGGGCTTCAAAAACCTGGATATGGGCTATGCCTCCGCGCTCGCGATCATCCTCGTCTTGTGCCTGTCGATCTTCGCGTTCCTCTACGTGAAGGCATTTCTCGGAAGGAGCGTCTGAGATGGCGTACTCCGTGCCCCACGCGAAGGCGGAAGGGCGCGCCCTGCGGCGCGGCGCGGCGCTCTCCCCCGGCGACATCGTCGGCAAAGTAATGACGACCATTGCGGCGCTTGTGACTCTCACCTTCATTCTCCTGCCCATCGTCTGGATCGCGCTGACCGCCTTCAAGAATGACGGGGACGCCTTCAGCCTCAAAGTCCTCTTCACACCGACGCTCGGGAACTTCCGTGCGATCTTCGAGACGCCCCTCTCGTTCGGCCCGCTGCTCGTCAACAGTCTCATCGTATCGATCGCCACCCTCGTGATCGCCATCCCGCTCGCCCTGATGGCGGCGTACGCATTCTCGCGCTACACGTTCGTCGGCAATACCGGACTGCTCATCTGGGTGCTCGCCACGCAGTTCATCCCGCCCGTCGTGGTCGTCATCCCCTTCTTTAATTTGTTCCGGCGGTTCGGCTTGATCGACACGCGCCTCGCGCTCGTCATCGTCAATCTCTCGGTCGCCCTCCCATATGCGATCTGGCTGCTCAAGGGATTCATCGACACGCTGCCGACCGAGGTCGAGGAGGCGGCGATGGTGGACGGCTGCACGGAGCTCGGCATCCTGCGGCACGTCACGCTACCGCTCGTCGTGCCGGGGCTGGTCGTGGCGACCGTCTTCTGCTTCATCCAGGCGTGGAACGAGTTCCTGTTCGCCCTCATCCTCACCCGGCGCGAGGCGGTCACCCTGCAGGTCGGCCTACTCAACACGACGGGCGTGCGGGGGGTGCAATGGAATCAGATGGCCGCGACGGGCCTGATCGTGATGGTGCCGATCTTCATCCTTTCCTTCGCCATCCGGCGCTACTTCGTGCAGGGACTAACCATGGGCGCCGTGAAGTGACGGCGGACGCACTGGCGCGGACGGCGACAATACCGGACACTGCACAGGTGGCGAACGTGGACGAACGCGGGGCGTTCCCTGACCTCGCCCCCGTTTCCTGATGGCTGAGGACTACGGGAGTTTTGTGTGGTGAAGAAGAGATCCGGCGCACGGCACCTAACCGCGAACGGCGACACGTCCGGGCGTACGATGACCTCCGTGGACGTGGCGCGTATCGCGGGGGTGTCGCAGTCCACCGTCTCGCGTACCTTGGCAGATGGCGGGAGCAATGTCGCCGATGCAACGCGCGCGCGGGTGCTCGCCGCCGCAGCGGAACTCGGTTACACGCCGAATGCCATCGCGCGCAGCCTCATCACGCGGCAGACGAACATCGTCGGCATCGTGGCCACAAACCTTGCCAGCCCCTTCCAGCCCTATGTGATCGAGAAATTCCTCGGCGCGTTGCAGCGCACCGGGCGGCAGGCACTCGTCTTCACGACGCCCCCGGATCAGGAGGTGGACGACATACTCCCGCTCATCCTCCAATACCGGGTGGATGGACTGATCGTCACCTCCGCGACACTCGCCTCCACGCACCTGGACGCCTATGCGCGCGAGGGCACCCCCATCATCCTCTTCAACCGCTCCATGCCGGGCCACCACATCACCACGGTCTGCTGCGACAATGTGCAGGGCGGGCGGATGGTCGCCGATCGCCTCGTGGACGCGGGCCATCGTCGCTTCGCGTGCATCGTGGGGAGCCTCAACTGGTCCACGGCCCGCGATCGGGAGCGGGGCTTCGTCGAGCGGCTGGCGGAGCGCGGTGCGCCGCCGCCGCTGCGCGTCCAGGCGCTCTATTCCTATTCCGCCGGGCACGAGGCTGCAGGCGCGCTCCTGGAGCGCGATGACCCGCCCGATGCGCTCTTCTGCGGCAGCGATATCGTCGCGCTCGGCGTACTCGACTATGCGCGAGCGCGCGGCATCCGCGTGCCGGACGACCTTTCCGTGATCGGCTTCGACGATATCCCGATGGCGAGATGGGCGGCGTATGCGCTGACGACGATCCGCCAACCGGTGGACGAGATGATCGCGACGACGCTGGATCTGCTCGCGGAGCGGATCGCGAACCCTGCGGCGCCCGTCGTGACGCGCGTCTTTCCCGTGATGCACGTTGAGCGCGATTCGGCGCGGCCTTCGGGTCACGAGGGAGGGCAATGACGGAGCGGTACGACACAATCATCTCCGGGCGACGCGTCCTGGGGCTCGACGCTTATCCGCGCGGGCACACGAACGGCTCCTCTCAGGGCATGGCGAACGCCCGACCGGTGTCACCGCTAGCGGAAGGGTGAGACGCCGGACGGCGCGGAAGAGACGCGCATCGTCTACGACCGCGCGCGCGCGCAACTCTCCGTGGACCGCACCCGGTCAAGTACGGCGGTGACGCCGGAGCGCCCCGTGGTCGGCGGCACGTGTCTGCTCGATGCGGGAGGCACACTGCGACTGCACATCTTCCTCGACGGCTCGATCGTCGAAATCTTCGCCAACGACCGGGCGTGCCTTACCACGCGGATTTATCCCTCGCAACCCGACAGTGGCGGAATCGAACTGTTTGCGCGAGGCGGCGAGGTACATCTGAGCAGGTTCGATTGCTGGACGATGGCGTCGATCTGGGATTAGCATACCCGATCACAGGGTAGACACGAGCCTAACTGGTGGCGTGAAGCACGCGCGTGGCATCAGGGAGAGCACTAAAAAGTCGGGGGTATCCCATCATGCGGCTAGAGGGTATTATGAACTATTAATGGCGCTCAGGCGTTGAAGCATGAGGATCACGAAGGCGACGAGATGCAATCTTGCCAACGTTTCCGGCAGCCGCTCGTAATCCCGCGCCAGCCGCCGGAAGCGGCTCGTCTAGGCGATACTGCCCGGAGGGCCCCCGCGTTCCACCACCCAACGGCGGGGCAACAAGACGAAGCCATGCTTGGCATCGGGCAGTTTGACCACTGCCAGCGCGATCTCCACTTTCTCGGCATCGCGTGGCGAACCACTGGCGCGCTATCGCGTCCGCTACCAACCGGACAAGAAGCACCTGCGGGCAGTGGAGGAGCCGCAGGTGTACGGGACGCTATTCCGCTCGCCGCAACTGGCGTTGTGGGAACTGGATGATACCGAGTGGTTGAAGGTCATCCGGCGGCCGGACTATGCGCCACGGCAACCGGGCTAGGCATCACTGCGGCAAGCATCGCTCTTCGTGTAGCCACGCACCCGGATTGTACGGACGAGATGGCTGGACAGAAGAACGCATGTTCGCTACACTCGTCGCAGTGCCTGACTCCACAGGAGACAACGTTGCCGATTCGGCATGCGGTTCTCGGATAGTGGGGCGGATCTACGTTCAGAGATCGGCACAGCGCGCCGAGACCAAGGGGAGGCAGCATGAAGTTTCTTCTCACTTCCGCTGGCATCAGCAACGCGAGCATCCACGACGCGCTGGTCAACCTTCTGGGCAAACCGATTGCCGAGTCCAGCGCCCTCTACATCCCCACCGCGATCTATGCCAATCCCAATGGTGCGTCCTTGTCCTCCCGGGTGATCCGCGGCGAGATCGGCGATCCCTTCTGCGACGCGGGATGGAAGTCGTTGGGGTTGCTGGAGCTCACCGCGCTGCCCAGCATCCCGGAAAACTATTGGCTCCCTCTGGTCCAGGAGACTGACGTTCTGCTGGTGGGAGGCGGCGATCCCCTGTATCTGTGCTACTGGATGCGACAATCCGGACTGGCGGCCCTCTTGTCGTCACTGCGGCGCGCGGCGATCTACGTGGGACTGAGTGCCGGGAGCATGGTGCTGTCCCCCGCCGTCGGGGAGGAGTTTATCCGCTGGCGTCCGCCCACCGGTGACGACAGCACGCTGGGACTGGTTGATTTCGCGATGTTCCCACACCTGGACCACCCCTCGATGCCGGAGAATTCCATGGCCGACGCGGAAAGATGGGCCGCCGCCATGCCGGTGCCGGGGTACGCGATTGACGATCAGACGGCCATACAAGTCGTTGAGGACACGGTCGAAGTCATCTCCGAGGGGCACTGGAAGCTGTTTGCCCCCTGACACCAATGGCACCGCATTTTGCGAGCACAACCGACAGACCAGAGAACGGGATCCGACCATTCGCCAGTCTGCCTGGCTCTCCCCACGGTTTGGTGAACTGGCGTTCGCCTCTCTCGTCGTTGCTTCGTGATCGCCAGCCTCACTCATGCCGGGGCAACGGCAGCCGATACCACGGTTCATCGTAGGCCAGTTCGCCAGTCTCGACAAAGCCGAATCGTCGGTAGAGGTGCGCTGCAACATGATTGCATGGGCTGACCGTCAGATTGATACTCCCACATTGCGGATACTGCTCCCTGAGCATACCGACGATCGCACGCAGCGCGGCGCTCCCGTATCCTCTTCTCTGATACCGGGAATCAATGAGCAAGTGATTGATCCAGCAGCGATCATCGCGCCCCGGCTCATGAATCAGCGCGAAAAACCCGACGATCTGCTCATCGGCATAGATGCCGAAGGGCGTCACCGCCGTACCACCGGGTTTGATATATGCCTTGGCGAGCGCCAGAGCCACCGGCGCGGGCGAGTCGGAGACGAAAGGCAGTTGTTCCGGGGAGACGGTGAGGTCAAGTGCCGCGCGCCAGTTGTCGCTTGTGATCGCCCGTACGGTGACACTGGGAGCGTCACGGTCGCTCGATGGGCATTGCCCGGACTCCTGCGCCACTTGAGTTAACCCACCCTCCATGCAATTCCGCGCGGCATTCACGATCACCCTCCATCATTGCGCGGCATTCCAACGGGCCGCCTCATGAGAGGAATCTTACGCGATTGGGCGGAAAGTATCTCATCACCAAACCGTGGGAGAGGCGTCTGCCTGCAAATAGATGCCGGGTAGGTCGTGGCTAGGTTTGTCGCGTGCCGTCTCTTCACCCGTGTAGCCCTGATCTACAGAGGCCAGCGTGACGTGATTGCCCGTCTCCTCCTGCACCCACATCGCGACAGCGGCGCGATCAACAGTCGCCAGCCCGCACCGGCACGGGCCATCCAGCGCAGAGCGTCAAAGACGTCGCGCAGGGCGTGATCGCGTTGAGGAGCGTCGAGACGCATCAGGGTCAAGTAAGAAACGACGAAGTTCCACTCGGTATCACCGCCGTCAGAAGGGTACGCTTTGCGTGGGGTATTCACACAGCAAGTATACGCCGCCACCAAGTTCATAACACCCTCTAACGACTGGTCACTTCCCCAAAGGGATATGCACCTTGACTTTGCCCGTGTCTATCCCTATGTTTAGAACACTTGTTCTTCACTTCGGGGCGTTCCCTGTCTCTCGGTACGACGTTGCATGACGATACCACGCCTGTCGTCTGCGTCCGCTCGCACGCATGAGGAGGAACCCCAATGACCGTACTCGCACTCGCCTTTCGTGGCCCGCTCCCGCAGATCGTTGACAACGACGGCCCGCCGCCGAAGGCGCCCCTGCCGAAGCCCGATTCCGCATGGCCGCGCGCCATCCTGCACGCCGACCTCGACGCCTTTTTCGCCACCGCCGAGATCGCGCGCCGCCCGGAACTGGCGGCGCTGCCGGTGATCGTCGGCGGGCGGAAGGGGGGCCGGGGCGTCGTCTGCGCCGCGTCGTACCCGGCGCGGGTTTTTGGCATCCGCTCCGGCATGTCCATCGCCGAGGCGGAGCGACGCTGCCCGCGCGCCGTCTTCCTGCCGGTGGACGGCGCGCACTACGGTGCACTCGCCCGCCGCTTCCGCGCCATCCTGATCTCCTACAGCCCGCTCGTTCAGATGACCGGGCCGGACGAGGCGGCGATTGATGTCACGGGGATGGAGCGCGTGAGCGGCCCGCCCGAACTGATCGCGCTCGACATCCGCCGCCGCGTGCGCGAGGAACTGTCGCTGATCGTCTCCATCGGTCTCGCGACGGGGCGAACGACGGCGAAGATCGCGGCGAAATCCGCCAAGCCGGACGGCTTCCGCGCTATCCCACCCGGCAAGGAGGCGGCCTTCCTCGCGCCGTTGCCCGTCGCCGCGATGCCCGGCATCGGCCCGGCGACCGAACGGGCGCTGCACGCAATGGCGATCAAGACGCTCGGCGAACTGGCGCGCGCGCCGGAGGTGCAGTTGCGCGCCCGGTTCGGCGATCTCGGCCCCGCGCTCGCCCGCCACGCGCGCGGCGAGGACGACACGCCCCTCACCGTCGGCCATGTGATGAAATCGGTCGGCCACGAGCGCACGCTGCGCGAGAACACGCGCGATCGTCTGCTGCTGCGGGCGACGCTCGCGATGTTGTGCGACGAGACGGCGACGGAATTGCGCGCGCATGGTCGCGCCGCACGGGTCGTCGCGCTGCGCGTGCGAGACGGCAGTTTCCGCTCAGCGGGGATGCAAATGACGCTTTTCCCCGCGACGGATGCCCAGCAGGTGCTGCTGGACGCGGCGTGGAGTCTTTTCGACCCCTGCCTGGCACGGCTTGGGTACGGCGCGGTGCGGCTGATCGGCGTGCGCGCCGCCGGACTGGGCGTGGGCGGCGCGCAATTGACGCTCTTCAGCGACCGCCCCGAACGGCTCCAACGCATCAATGCCGCGCTCGATGCCGTGCGCGCCCGGCACGGCACACACGCGATCCGCCCCGCGCTCGCGCTACTGGCCGGTGGTCGGCGCGACGCACCGCCTCGCGACGCCGTATGACAACGCGAGCGCCCCGACCCTGGCATGTGCCCGAGGACGAAGACATCTGGCTGGGCAAACTGGCGGGGGCTGCGCGGGCGGGCGACCGGGGGGCGCGCGACGCACTCTGGCTGGCGGTTGGGCCGCGACTGGCGCAGATGGCCCACCGGGCGGCGTGGGCCTTCCCGACGCTGGAGCGCGACGACGCGGTGCAAGAAACATTCCCGATCTTCGCCGGGCTGGTCGCGACGTGGCCGGGTCCAGAGGCGACAGGGGCGGGGTTTGCCACCTACCTGTTCGGCATGTTCCGCTGGCGGCTGTACTCGATCCTCCGCACCTATGAACGCCGCCTCCCTGCGGCGACCGCCGCCTGGAACACCGGTGCGGAACGCCACGCCATCGCGCCACCGCCCGTCCACGCACCCGTCGCCTGGCACGAGTACGGCGTGGATTTCCCGGCCTTCATCGCGCGTCTCCCCGACCACGAGCAGGAAATTCTCCGCCTGCGCATCCGCGAGGGGCTGGACACCCGCGACATTGCCGTCCGCCTCGGCCTGACGCCCCGCACCGTTTCCCGCCACTGGAATGTCACCCTCGGTCGTCTGCGCGCATTGGTGCAGCGGGGAAATGGGAAGTAACGAAAACGAATTTGCTCCTGCGATGGACGCAGCCCATCGTGCGCCGTTACACTGGCGCATCGGGAACGCAGTGTGACGGAGCGAGCAAACAAAACAGGTTCTGGTAGCGTCGGCTTCAGCCTGCGTCCCCGATTCGCAGTCCGGAAAGCGCGCGCTACGAGGAGAGATCGCAGGCTGAAGCCGACGCTACCACGAGGGTGAGGAGGGAATCATGCGCGTCCTGGTGATGGGTTCCGGGGGGCTGGGCGGGTATTTTGGCGGCATGTTGGCGCACCAACGGCACGACGTGACATTCGTCGCGCGCGGGGCGCATCTGGCGGCGATGCGCGAGCGGGGGCTGGAAGTGCGGACGGAGGAACAAACGTATCGGTTCGCGTCCGTCAACGCGGTCGCCGCGCCGGACGAGGCGACGGGCGACTTCGATCTGATCCTTTTCACCGTCAAGGGATACGATGCTGAGGCCGCCGCGACCGCCTTGCGTCCGGTGATCGGTCCCGAAACGGCGGTGCTGACGGTGCTCAACGGCGTGGACAGCGCCGAGCAACTGGCGGCGATCCTCGGCCCGGAGCATGTGCTGGCCGGGACGACCTTTATCCGCTCGACGCTCGCCGAACCAGGCGTGATCGAGCAGATGGGCACGCTGCGCCGCGTCGTCTTCGGCGAATTCGCCGGCGGTGTGACGCCCCGCGTCGAGAAGGTCGCGGAGGCGTTGCGCGCGGCGGGTGTGGAAACGGAAGTCGCCGAGGATGCGCGCGTCGCCGTCTGGCAGAAGTTCGTCATGCAAGCGCCGCACGCGACGATGACGAGCGTCTGCCAGCTACCGTGCGGCCCGATCCGCGAGACGCCGGAGGGCGACGCACTCTACCGGGCGCTGATTGACGAATGCATCGCGGTCGGGCGCGCGAGCGGGGTCGCGCTCCCCGCCGACGCGGCGGATACGGCGCTGGGCGTTGTTTGGAAATTCCTCTATGAGCAGAAAACCTCGATGTCCATTGACTACGAGCGCGGCAACCGCGTCGAGTTGGAGCAACTGACAGGCGCGGTCGTCCGTCGCGGCAAGGCGCTCGGCGTCCCGACCCCGACCTTCGATATCCTCTACGGCGTCCTCAAAGTCCGCGCCCTCGTCAGCGGTGGACTGGCGTAGTCTTCCGTTAGACTGTGCGCGATAGACCCATATCAAGGAGTACGCCCATGGTAACACGCACGGAAGCGACAACCGAGGACCTCTCCAATGCCCCGAGGGACAATGGCACGTACGAACTCGTCAACGGAGAGTTGGTGCATATGTCACCCACGGGTTTCATCCCCAATTGCGTCGCAGGCCAGATCTACCGGCTCCTCGCGGCATACGAGGATATCATCGGCTCCGGTTATGCATTGACGGATAACGCAGGGTACATTGTCAATCTACCCCACCGCAAGTCCTTCAGTCCGGATGCGTCGTATGCACTGCACGCACCGAAGGATGGGATGCGCTTCGTCGAGGGCGCGCCCGTTTTCGCCGCCGAAGTCCGCTCGGAGTACAATCACGGCCCCGCCGCCGACCGCGCCTACGCCGAGAAACGGCGCGACTATTTCGCCGCAGGCACGCTCGCCGTCTGGGACGTGGACCCGGTGCGACAGACCATCGCTTCCTATCGCGCCGATCATCCAGAATCCCCGACGCATTTCGGCGTCGGCGACACGGCAGGCGCCGAATCGGCATTGCCCGGCTGGTGCGTCGCGATGAGCGCGATCTTCAAGACCTGACCGCTGCGCCGACGCGGAGCCACAGGAACAGCATCCGCGTGCTATCATTGCGCCGCGCCTGAAGAGCAATCTGCGCGAACATTTCCTATCATGTGAATACGGCTATCCGGGAGATGGGAGAACAATGGAAACGAAGACGGTTGCGGTCGTTGATGGGCGCGCGGTGGTACATGACTTCGTCGTCGAAACGCTGACCGGGGCAGGCTACGCGGTGCGCGGATTCCGCTCCCGCGCCACCTTTCTGATCGAAGCGCCGACCATTCGCCCCTGGATCATCCTGCTCGGCGCGGACGACGACGCGTTCGATGTGCATACGCCACTCGTCCTGCAATCTCTCCGGGTCGCACCGTACCGACCGGAGTTGCCCGTCATCCTATACAGCGCGAACCCCGATGCCGCCGAGCGCGAAAAGATCGAGAACGAACCGGATGTCCTCCCGCTGCCGGTTCCTTTCACCGCCGAACGGCTACTCGACGCGGTTCGGGGCGTCGCGGACCTTTCCGCCAGAGAGGTAGTGCTGACGTCGCGACCGGAGTGAGTTACCGTCGCAATCAGGAGGTTCCCGATGCCCTACGCGACGAATGACGGCACACGCATCTATTACGAGCGCGAGGGTAGCGGCCCGCCTCTCGTCCTCCAGCATGGATTCACGCGCTCGCTCGAGGGCTGGCGCGACAGCGGCTATGTTGACGCGCTCAAAAACGACTACGAGCTGATCCTGCTCGACGCGCGCTGCCACGGCAGGAGCGACAAGCCGCACGACCCCGCCGCCTACGCCTACGACAAACGTGCCGCCGACGTGCTCGCCGTCCTCGACGACGCGGACATTGCGCGGGCGATCTTCTGGGGCTACTCGATGGGTGGGCATATCGGCTACGCCATTGGCCAGTACGCGCCGGGGCGTTTCGACGCGCTGATCCTTGGCGGCATGCACCCCTACGCCCGCGATCCGGCGCAGTCGCGGCAGCGTGCCGAGGCGATCCGCTCCGGCGGGATCGCGCAGTACGTGGCGGACGGCGAGCGGCGCGAAGGGCCACTGCCGCCGCAGATGCGGGCGCGCGTGCTCGCCAACAACGATTCCGAGGCGCTCGCGGCCGCGACGATCGCCAGCGGCGACGCGCCGAGTTTCGACGAAGCGCTGGCGAACCTGCCCATCCCCGTCCTGATCTACGCGGGTGATCGCGACCAGCCGATCCACGACGAGGCGGCGCGCGCCGCGACCGGGAAGCGGCACGTCCAATTCGTGACTCTCCCCGGCCTCAACCACGGCGAGGGATCGCGGCGCAGCGATGTCGTCCTGCCGCACGTCCGGGCATTTCTCGCGGGCATCAAGCAGTCGGCATGAAAGCGTACGGTTTGACACTCTGCCTGCAGGATGACCCAGAGAAGATCGCCCGCTACAAGGAGTATCACCGTGCCGTCTGGCCCGCCGTACTCGCGCGGCTGCGGGCGGTTGGCGTCCACGAGATGAAGATTTTCCTGCGCGGGCAGCGGATGTTCATGTACATCGAGACAAACGACGTCTTCGAACCGCTGCGGGACTTCGCGCGTCAACGACGACCCGCAATCGGCGGAATGGAACGCCCTGATGGCAACCTTGCAGGAACGCGCCCCGGAAGCGACACCGGACGAATGGTGGGCGCCGATGGAACTCGTCTTCGACATGGGGAAGCAATGAGCGATGAGCAATGAGTAGGCAATGCGAGGGTCATCACTCATTGACGGAATTTCCCTCCCCTCTCGGCAGTAGGGTGAGGTTTGCAAGGGGCTTCAGCCATCCCCCGCGATAGCGCCGACGGGAGCCAGACGATCTGGCGGGAGTGTCCCTTCTTCGTACAGGCGGCGGAGCGTCGGGCGCAGGGCGCTGATGAGCAGGACGAGCACGACGAAGAACACGGCGGGTAAGCCGAGAATGGGAGACGCGCCGAAACGGCCCGCGAGGTAGCCGTTGGCGAGGTTGCCGAAGGACATGATGCCCCCCGCGCTCATGATGAAGATGCCCGTCACGCGGCCCCGCAATACGTCCGGCACCGCTTCCTGCACGAGCGTGATCGCCAGCGTCATAAAGAGCGCCTGCGACGCGCCGACGACAAACATCGCGAGCATCGCGAAGACCCAGACGCTGGCGATGGACATCAGCACCGTCGCGATCCCGCTCGCCACCGCGCTGATGAAGAGCAGCGTGCCGCGCACCGTCGGCGACCGGACGCCCGCGAGAAAGAGCGTCGCCGCGATCGCGCCCAAACCAATCGCCGCGACGAGCGAGGAGTAAATCGCCCCTTCGCCGCGCAGGTTCTGCTTCGCGAAGAGCGGCAGCGTCGAGTCGAACGCCATCGTCAACGAACAATGGAGGACGACGACACCGAGCAGCAGCGCGACGATCCCCCGCTGCCGAACATATCGCCCGCCCTCGCGGATTTGCTCGCCGACGCTGACCATCACGAGGTTGGCGCGTGGCATGCGCGGCACCCGCGTCATAAAGGCGAGCGCGGGAAGATACAGCACGGCGATAATCAGGAAGGCCAGCCCCGCGCCGCGCGTCGCCAGCACCGGCGCCATCACGGCGGGACCGACGAAGCGCGAGCCGAGAGTGCCGAGGCCATTGAGCGAATAGGTATTCAACAGTTCTTCCGGCGGGACGAGGTTCGGTAGCATCGTTTGCACCGTCGGCAACTCGACCGCCCGCGCGATGCCGGAAAGAAAGACGAGCGGCACGAGTTCCGCGAACGGCATCGTCCCCAGCACCGTCTGCACGCCGAGCACGAGGGCGACGATCCCCTGCACGATCTGCGCGCCGATCACCAGCGTCCGCCGGTCCATCCGGTCTGCCAGGAGACCACCGACCGGCGTCGCCAGCAGCAGCGGCAGCATCGTCGCGAATGTGACCAGTCCAACCGCGCTACTGCCATGCAATTGAAAGGCGAGCCAGCCCGCCGAAACAAGGAACGCCGCCTGCGCGATGCTCGCAATCGTCGCGCCGAACCAGAAAGTCCGGCTGTCTCGATATTTCAGTGAGGAGAGCAGATTGAGGCGCCCGCGCTCCTGTTGTCCACGAAACGTCACAGGTCCCCCGTCCTTATCCCGATGAGACAGCGCATGCCGCGTCCGCCGATTATACCGCATGGCGCGATATTCCTCGGCACGATCTGCCGACACAGGGGCACTCCTGCACGCATTTTTCGCGGCAGCGCGTCCGTGCCGATCACCGAAGGAAAAGGGTATCCGTTTCGTATTGACAGCACATCGGGAAGCAGTAGAATGCCGATACAGCCACGCCGCCTCGCGAACACTTTTGCCACGCATCTCGCCCCGCGTTCCGATTATCGGAGTAGACACGCGCATGTCTGTACGAAAGGAGGTGTGACCACCACTTTGGGGCCGTTCATCTAGCGAAGAAGGAGAGGGGAAGCATGTATATCGGGTGGATTCACAACAATGTTCGATCGCGGTGCACCACGCACACATTGGCGACGGTCGCGACGATTCTCGCGCTGTTCGCCTCGCTTAGCGTCGTCGCCGCGCAGACGCCGCCCGGCCCGCCGACCGGTGCGCCCGGTGGTGGGCCGGGCGGCCCACCACCACCACCGTCCGCGAATGTCTCGGTCTTCGCGACGGGACTGCAAGGCCCGCGTGGGCTGCGATTCGGCCCGGACGGCAGCCTCTACGTCGCCGAAGCGGGCATGGGCGGCACGAACTCGACCGTCGGGACGTGCGAGCAAGTCCCGAACGGCGTCGGCCCGTACACCGGTGGCAAGACCGCGCGCATCTCGAAAATTGATGCGAGCGGCAAGGTGACAACGGTCGCGCAGGGTCTGCCTTCCGCGCGGGACGCGATGGGCGCGCAAAGCGCCGTGAGCGGCGTCGCCGATATCGAGTTCATGGGCGGGACACTGTACGCGCTCCTCTCGGGCGGTGGCTGCTCGCACGGCAATCCCGATGCGCCGAATGCCGTCCTCAAGGTCAATGCCGACGGCACGACGACGCGCATTGTGGACCTCAGCGCTTACGTTAAGAGCCACCCGGCGGCCAAGCCGGATGCGGAAGACTTCGAACCGGATGGCGACTTTTTCAGCATGACGCAGGCCGGTGGCAACCTGTACGCGGTCGAAGCGAACCGGGGAGAACTCGTCAAGATCACGCCCGACGGCCAGGCGAGCCGCGTGGTTGATTTCTCCGCCACCATGGGGCATATCGTCCCAACCGTCGCCGCCTATCGCGACGGCAACTTTTACATGAGCAATCTCGACACATTCCCCGTGACGGCCAACTCCAAGGTCTTCAAGGTCACGCCGAACGGCGACATCAGCGTCGTTGCAAAGGGACTTTCCGCCGTGCTCGGCATCGCCTACGACGGTCAGGGTCGCCTGTATGCGCTGCAGATGAGCACGGTGCCGAACTCCGGTCCGGTACCGGGTTCGGGGAACATCGTGCGGATGACCGCAGCCGGGACGTGGGAAGTCGTCGCCAGCGGCCTCTTCTTCCCGACGGGGATGACGTTCGGCTCCGATGGTATGTTGTATGTCTCGAACATGGGCTTCGGCCCACCCACGGGGCAGATCGTCAAGGTCAACGTGAACGCGGCCCCGACTGCCGCGCCGTCCGCGCCACCGGCAATCGCCCCGGCGCCTGCACCCGCGACCGCTCCGGCGCCAGCATCCGCACTGCCCCCAGCGCCCCCGAAAACCGGCGCTGGCAGCGAGTCCGCCTTTATCCGCCGGTTAGGTGACGGCTAACAGATACACGTCCATTCTGGAGCATCCAAGGGGGAGCGGCGTGTGCCGCTCCCCTTTCGTCATGCGGTTGGTCTCTGCGCTTGCATCATCCGCCGTGGGGGACTATCGTTCGATCGACGAATAGCAGAGCGCGCATAGACGACATGAGGAGGGGTACGGATGGCGACGCAGACCGAGGCGACACCGGCAAATTTGGACGAACTCTGGCGGCCATTTACGCAGCATGCGCTCCGGCAACCGCCACTCGTGATGGTCGAGGGGCATGGCTGCACGGTTGTAGACGAATCTGGCAAGGAATACCTTGACGCGATGGCCGGCCTGTGGTGCGTCAATGTCGGCTTCGGGCAAGAGCGGCTGGTCGAGGCGGCGGCGCGGCAGATGCG
>JBBRLR010000054.1:0-30393 GCA_038231255.1 Thermomicrobiales bacterium
AACGATGCTGCTGCTGAAGCGGGGCGGCTTCACGGGCTTTCTGCTGGACGACCACGTGCCGCAGATGGCGGGGGACACGCCGTGGGGGCACCGGGGGCGGGCGCACGCGATCGGCTACATGCAGGGGCTGCTCGATGCCATTGAAGCATTCCAACAATGAGGGATGAGCAATGAGCAATGAGGAGCAGAGAAGCCTGCTCCTCATTGCTTCGGCAAGGGGGAAGTGGTGATCGAACATAGCGATCTGACAACCAAAGTGTACCAGTGGTTGAAGGAGCGCATCATGCATCACGCCTTCCTGCCCGGCGACAAGCTCGATGTCCAGCAACTCGCGGACGACCTCGGCGTCAGCCGCACACCGGTTAAGGATGCGATCAACCGGCTAACCTCCGAAGGGCTGGTCGTTCTGCGCAGCCGGCGCGGCACATATGTCGCCACCCTCACGCCAAAGGCGCTGGGGGATCTCGTCGAGACGCGCATGATGATCGAATGCTGGGCAGTGCAGCACGCGACTGCCGCGTCGCTGCACACGGTCGCACCGCAGATGCAGCTAGTGTTCGATCGGAGCACGGCGGTCATTGCGGGCGCGAATGCGACGACGTTCGACTACTCCGCATACTACGCGCTCGACCTCCAACTGCACGCGCTCCTCATCGGCCTGACCGGGAACACGGTACTGCTCGACCTGCACCATGGAGTGTTGGCGCGCATGAGCGTTGGCCGCATCTATTATCCCGGCGAGGACGAGGTACTGCGGCGGTCGCAGGGCGCGCATACGGAGCACACGGCGATTATGCGTGCCGTTGCCGATGGCAACCGTGATGCGCTGCTTGCCGCCGTGCAGGCGCATATCAATGCCTCGAAGGAGCACACGGCATGGCTCCTCGACCGAGCCACAAACGTGAATGACGTGCGACCAGAACAGGCGATGGATACGCTCGCATCTCGGTAGCGCAGGCTTTCCAGCCTGCGTCCACACTCGCAGGCTGGAAAGCCTGCGCTACCAGGGGGGCGTCTCCGAATATTTCGATACGTCCTCGCCCATTCGCGGTGATGATAGACTGGCCGCCACTGCGAGACAGCACCGTGGGCAATGATGAAGATATACGGAAAGGATGACCCGGATGGCTGATGCGGCACTGCCCCTCGTCTTTGACGGTCACAACGATACGCTCCTCGACTTGCCGGGTCGGGAACCGGGGATGGAGCGCGATTTCTTCGTGCGAAGCGAGCGAGGTCACATAGACCTGCCGCGTGCCAAAGAGGGTGGCTTGGGCGGCGGCTTCTTCGCGGTCTTCGTTCCCGGCAGACGGCCCGCTGCGGCGACGGACCTCACGTCGTTCGCGTCCGCCTTCAACGATCCGGCGACTCGCCCGCCAACGCCCGAACTTGATGAAGCGACCCGCGTCGCGATGCAGATGACCGCCCGCCTGTTTCGCATCGAGGAGCAGTCGCAGGGGCAGGTCAAAATCGTGCGGACAGCAGACGAACTGGCGCAATGCCTCGCCGCCGGGACATTCTGCGCGATCCTCCACTTCGAGGGCGCGGAGGCAATTGACGAGGAATTGAACGCGTTGGAGGTCTATTATCGGGCCGGCTTGCGCTCGATTGGCCCGGTCTGGAGCCGCCCCAACATCTTCGCCGAGGGCGTACCGTTCACATTCGGCCAAACGCCGGACACTGGGCCGGGCCTGACCGATGCCGGCAAACGGCTCGTCCGCGCCTGCAACCGGCTCGGCGTGATGCTCGACCTTTCGCATCTCAACGAAAAAGGCTTCTGGGACATCGCCGCGCTCACCGACGCGCCGCTCGTCGCCACGCACTCGAATGCCCACGCGCTCTCGGCCAGCCCGCGCAACCTGACGGATAAGCAATTGGCGGCGATCAAGGAGTCGGACGGCATGGTTGGCGTCAACTACAATGTCGGCTTCCTCACCGCCGACGGCAACAACGACCCCGCGATGCCGCTGGAAACGATGGTGCGTCACTTCGATTATCTCGTCGAGCATCTCGGCATTGACCGCGTCGGCTTCGGCTCCGATTTCGACGGCGCGACGATGCCGCAGGATGTCAGTGATGTATCGAAACTCGGCAACCTCGTCCGCGCCCTCAGGGGGCACGGCTACGACGACGCCTCGCTCCGCAAACTCGCGCACGAGAACTGGATCCGCGTCCTCGGCAAAACGTGGAAGGGATAGGTTCGAGGTTCGGCGGGGATTTGATCCTGCCATCCCCGAGCCTCGAACCATTCTTGTCGTTGACAGCGCGCGGTGTGTCCGTATACTTACCGGCATCAGTTTCTGGCGGGGAATGGGGATGACGTGGGGTATGCATCCCGCGACGCATACATAGGGAAGCGGGGAGGCAATGCGGGTACTGCTACGTGCGGGAATCTCGGCGCGCGGGCGGATCGTCGCCGCGACGGCGCTCGGTCTGCTCGGCATCAGTCTGATCCTTTCCGCGTGCGGGCGGATTCCCGATTCGGAAGCGGCGAAAAGTCGCCTGCCGACCGAAACGCCGACGATCTCAGCCGCCGCGCAAGTCTCCACCGGCAGTTTTAAACTGGCCGAAACACCGACGGGCAACGCGACCACGGGCCAGAATATCTATGTCCGCAGTTGCCAGGCGTGCCATGGGACGAACGGCGTCGCGAACGACACAACGCAGGCATCGCTCGTCGGCAATGATGGCCTGATCGTCAAACAGCAGATTGACACGACGGCGAAGTTCGTCACCGGGTTCATGAACAACGACAAACATGCCGGTTTCAAAGACGATCCGAACCAGAACCTCACCCCGGCACGGCTCGGGAATGTGTATGCCTATTTGATCGCCCAGATGAGCAGCTAGATGGATGGGCAGTGGCCAGTGGGCAGAAAACGGGACGCGAAGCAATTCCACTCCCAACTGCCCACTGCCTACTGAGAAGGGATTCCATGCAACGGCGGACCGGGCGCGCACGCGCACAGCGGGCGATGCCCGCCCCCGAACAGAATGCCAGCCCCGCGATGACCCTGCCGGTCGTCCTCGTGTCAGAGGCGGTCGTATTGCCGCAGATTTCCGCGCCGCTCATCCTCGATGACGAGCGGGCAGAGGCAGCGGTGGCACGGGCGTTCGAGCGGGATCGCCGCATTCTCGTCCTCGTCGAGCGGCGCGCGCCCGAACCGCCGAACGAGTGGATCAACCGCCTCGTCATGCGCGACGACGAGGAGGCCGACGATGCGGAAACCGACACCGCAGCGACGCAACCGAGCAGCCCGCGCGCCACGGTGGGCGTGATCGCCGAACTGTTGCAGCCGATCCGGCGTCACGGACCGCCGCAGTATCTCATCCAGGGGCTTGGTCGCGGTGTAGTCGAGAGCGTCGTGCGTGAGCGACCGTACATCCTTGCCTGGGTGCGCGAGCAGCCCGACACCGAGGTCCATACCGTCGAGACGGTGGCGATGATGAGCGCGGTCACGGCGCTCGTCGAGCGGTATATCGCGCTCCTGCCGAACATCCCCGAAGAAGTTTCGGACCTCGTGCGCTCCATCGAGGAACCGGGTCGCCTCGCCGACTTGATCGCGTCGTCGCCGGAGTACACACCTGCGCAGCGCCAGCAGATCATCGAGATCGTGGACCCGCTCGCCCGCTTGACGCGCGTCCACGCGATGCTGTCGGATAAGCTCGATGTGCTCGATTTGCGCTCGAAGATCGAGACCGAAGCGCAGGCGAGCATGGATCGCTCCCAGCGGGAATACTACCTGCGAGAGGAACTGCGGGCGATCCGTAAGGAACTCGGCGAAAACGGCGAGGAATTCCTCGCGGACGACTTGCGGGAGCGGATCGTCGCCGCGAACATGCCCGACGATGTGCGCACCAAGGCGATGCAGCAGGTGGAGCGCCTCGAAAACCAGCACCCGCAAAGCCCGGAAGTTGGCCTGCTGCGGACGTATATCGAGTGGTTGCTGACGGTGCCGTGGAGCGTGGAAACCGAGGACAATGTCGATCTTGCTCATGCCGCTACCATTCTGAACGAGGACCATTACGGGCTGGAGAAGGTCAAGGAGCGCGTCCTGGATTTCATTGCCGTGCGCGCACTCGCCGGCGACAAGATGCGCACGCCAATCCTTTGCTTCGTCGGGCCACCCGGCGTCGGCAAGACGAGCCTCGGCAAATCCATCGCCCGTGCGCTCGGTCGCAACTACGTCCGCATCTCGCTCGGCGGCGTCCGGGACGAGGCGGAGATTCGCGGCCACCGGCGCACATACGTCGGCGCGCTGCCGGGGCGGGTCGTCAAGGCGCTCTGCGACGCCGGGAGCCGCAACCCGGTCTTCGTGCTGGATGAGGTGGACAAGATCGGCACGGACATCATCCGAGGCGATCCCGCCTCCGCGATGCTCGAAGTGCTCGACCCGGAGCAGAACAACGCCTTCGCGGATCATTACCTCGAAGTGCCGGTTGACCTGTCCCGCGTGCTGTTCATCACGACGGCGAACCTGCTCGACCCAATCCCACCGGCACTGCGCGACCGGATGGAGGTGATCGAAGTGTCGGGCTACACCGATGTCGAGAAGACGCAGATCGCGCGAGGCTTCCTCCTGCCGAAGATGCTCGTCAGCCACGGCCTGACGCCCAAACAGCTCAAATTGCCCGATGCCGCGCTGCGCCACCTGATCCACGAGTACACGCGCGAGGCGGGCGTCCGCAACCTCGAACGCGAGCTTGGCGCGCTCGGCCGGAAGATCGCCCGGCGTGTCGTGGGCGGCGAGACCGGGGCGGTCACGATCAAGGCGGACGCGCTGCCAACCTATCTCGGCGTGCCGCGCTACGAGTTCGGCGCGGCGGAGGAGCGCGCCGAGGTCGGCGTTGCGACCGGGGTTGCCTACACCGAGTTCGGCGGCACGCTCTTGCCCATTGAAGTCGCGCTGGTGCCCGGCAAGGGCGACGTGCGACTGACCGGACAACTCGGCGATGTGATGCAGGAGTCCGCCCACGCGGCGATCACCTACGCGCGCTCCCGCGTGGCAGCGCTGGGTATCGAGCCAACGCTGTTCGAGACGCGCTCGATCCATGTCCATGTGCCCGAGGGCGCGGTGCCGAAGGATGGCCCCTCGGCGGGCGTGACGCTCGCCACCGCGCTGATTTCCGCCCTCACCGGGCGCGCGGTGCGGCACGATCTCGTGATGACGGGAGAGATCACCCTGCGTGGCAAGGTGCTACCGATTGGCGGACTGAAAGAAAAGATGCTCGCCGCGCATCGGGCGGGCATCAAGACCTTCCTGATGCCGCGCCGCAACGCTAAGGACCTCGCCGACGTACCCGCCGAGGTGCGGGGCGAAATGGAAATCATTATGGTCGAGCATATCGAGGAAGTCCTGCGCCACGCGCTCCTGCCCGACGCATCTTCCGGCCCCGCAACCCCGAAGCCGAAACGGTCAGCGCGCCGCGCCGCGACTTCCGCCGCGTGGACGCCACCGACTCCACTATCGGGTGCGACCTCGTGAGATTAATCTTTGCGGTCGTCCAGCGCGGCGATTTGCCGGCATTGTTGGCTGCGCTGACCGGCGCGGGCTTCCGTGTGACAGTGATCCGCAGTCGCGGCGGCTTCCTGCGCGTCGGCAGCGTCACGGTGATGGTCGGGGCGGACGGCTCGCTCATCCCGGAGGTATTCGCGATCATCAAGCGCGTCTGCCGCCATCGCGTCCGCCCCTCCCTGCCGATGGTCCCGGCCATCGAACCTGGCGTGCTGACGATGCCCTACATGGCCGAAATCGAGATCGGCGGCGCGGTATGCTTCACCCTCAAAGTCGTGCGCTACGTCCGCATCCAGGGCCAACCCGCCACTCGCCCAAACAAATAGCCACTGTAAGACAATACGTCGAACCATTAAGGCACCAAGAACACCCAAGGGAGAAGGAGAGAACTTCTGTTTCCTCTTTGTATTCTCTTGGTGTCCTTAGTGCCTTGGTGGTTCGACGCACCTTCTATGCCGTCTCGAACTCGCGCGTTTCTGGGAGCAGGATGGCGAGCGGGATACCGATCAGTGGGATGAGCGTCAGTACCTGAATGACGTGGGGCAGGCCGACGTGGTCGGCAATCAAACCGACGAGAATGGTCGCGAGGGCGCTGACGGTATATTCGGCGGTGATCGCCAGGCCCGCACCGGTCGCGCGGTCATGCGGCAACAGTTCCTGCATCGCGGCGAGCGTCACGGGCGTGGTACAGAGCAGGAGTAGCCCGGCGAAGAAGAGCGCGATGATCGAGGGCACGCCGCGCAGCACGGTGAAAAGAAAAAGCGGCAGCGCGGAAAACGAGAACGAAACGAGGATAATTGGCTTGCGCCCGACATGGTCGCTCAAGGTGCCGCCGACGAAACCGCCGATCACGCCCGCGAAGAAAAAGATGGAGGTCGCGATGCCGGCGTAGATCAGCGGCTCGCCGCGCTGTTTCAGGTACGCCACGATGAACAAGGCGAAGGAGTTGAGCACCACGCCACGCACCATAATCACGCTGATCAGGCGGCGGAGCGCCGGGCCTTGCGTCCGCAATGCGCCGAAAAGGTCGCGGCGCGTCCGGGGCGCCGACCGGAGGCGGATCGGCGAAAGGCCGAAGAAGGTGACGATGCCAATCGCCAGCGCCGGGAAGAAGGCGAGCGCGGTGCCGTGCAGCCCGAAATGATTGATGATGAAGACGACGACGATCGGGCCAATGCTCCGCCCGAAATCGCCCCCGTTCATGAAGATGGACATCCCCAAACCCGACCGCCTGCCTGCCGACGCGGCGACCGTGGCAATCGCGGGCGCGTGGAACATCGCACTCGACAAACCGCTGGCGAGGAGCAGGAGCAGGACGACGACCGCGTTCGGGGCGATGCCGAGCGAGCAGGTGACGAGCGCGGTCGTGATCGGCGTAATGACCAAAAAGAGGCGGACGCTGGCGCGATCCGCGTAGTAGCCGACGATGGGCTGCGAGAGCGAGAAAAGCCGTTGCGCGGGCTGCAGAAATCCGGCGAGAAAGAGTGAGAGCGCGAACTTGTCCGTGAGGAAGGGGATCAGCGGCGCGAGAAAGGCGGGATACATATCGTGGAAAAAGTGCGCGGCGGTGATGAGCAGGATCGTGCGGCGGTTGAAAGCCCGTAGAGTCGGTGTGACGGTCGCGGGCATTTGATCGGCGGCCAGTGCCGCCTCGCTCATTGACATACTCGCAGTTTCCCTTCCACAAGCGGAACCCTTTTGTCGTGCGGTAACGGTATCACGCGTCTGCGGGGGTCGCAACAGCAGATGAAGGGATTGTTATGGAGCGAAGCGCAGCACGTACATGTTGCTGTCCGTCAGCGCATTGAAAACGATGCGCGTACCGTCGGGCGCGAGTTGCCACTCGTCCTGCGCGACGCGGAAGGGGAGCGCGGCGCGGTCGGTGAGCGGTGTCGTGCCGAGGGTCGCGGCATCAATGCGGATCAACTGATCCGCGCTGTTGTCGGTTTGGAAGGGGAGAATGACGAGATTCTTACCGTCCGGCGACCAGCGCACGCCGCCAACGAGCGGCAGTTTCCGCTTGGCGCCGCCGTCCGCATTGACGACGAAGAGGCCGTTGTCCTCCGGCTTTTCTTCGAGCGCCGCAAGGTAGGCGATTTGCCCGCCATCCGGCGACAAACGGACGCCGCGCGGCGAAAAGGCGTCCACAACACGCGTCAGCGTGCCCGACCCCAAATCGAGGATATAAATGCCGGGGTTGCCGCCATCCGTGTCCCGTCCGGTGAAAAGGAGGCGCTGGCCGTCGGGGAACCATGTCAGGTCCGCCGCCCGCACTGTGTTGCCGCGCGTCCGGGCATTCGAGCCGTCCGCATTGGCGACCCAGACGCGGACGAGCCGGTCCACATTCGAACTCGGCTGTGCGCCCGGCGCGCGTTCGAGCCATGCGACCTGCCGACCATCCCGCGAGAACCAGACGTACGCGGCATTGTTGGCGACCGTCGCCGTGCTCTGCTTGCCGAACTCCTGGATGCGCGTCACTTTGTTGGCGAAATCGGGGAAGGCGATCCGGCCACCATCGGGCGAAACCGTCGCGGCGGATGGGAAAAAGACGGTCGGCGGGCCGCTCGCGTCGGCGGGGACGGCATAGGTTGCCGCGAGCGGCTGATTCGGCGCAGCATCCGTATACAGGACCCGCGTGCCGTCCGGGTGCCAGACGGGATTGCGGCAGCAGCCGCCATCGGTCAGTTTGGTCAGGGTCGGCTTGAAGGGTTGCGGCACGGCGGTCAGCGCGGGGGCAGCCGTCGCGGTCGGAGCAACGGTCGGTGTAGGCGTATCGGTCGGCGTTAGCGGAACCGGGGTCGCCGCATCCTGCGCGGCGGTCCGCGCTTGCGGCGTCACCGGGAGCGGGGTCGGCGCGACCGGACTCGGCGTGCTCGTCGGCTGGATCGGTGGTGGCGAGGAGGGTGGCGCGGTATGCGTCGTCGCGCCGTTGCTGCACGCGGCAAGCAGGAGAAAGACGAGCAGCGGGAAGAAGCGCGCACTACGCATACGGCTCCCAGGTAGGATAGTTGACGAGAATACCGCCACCGAAATGAATGTCGGGCTGATCGCGGAGCGTCGCCCATTGGCGCGGGTCGCCGAGATTCTGCGCGAAACTCGTGCCCCCAGCGCCGACGCCGAGCGTCAGGCGATCCCAGTCGGCGGGGATGAGATTCATCGGATTCGTTGTGCCGCTCACACCGTTGATGCGGATTTCCAGATGCAAATGCGGCGCGCGATCACAAGTTGGGCTGTACGGGTCGCCCGAATGCGCAACGACATCGCCCGCCTTCACCTGTTGCCCGACCCGCACGAGCGTTGTCCGCTCGCGTAGATGACCGTACATCGAGACGTAGCCGTTCGAGTGCTGGATCGCCAAATTGTGCGGGGCGGAGCCATACGGTCCGTCTATGCCAAGCACCGTACCATCGCCAATCGCGAGGACGTTGCGACCGCAGCGGGTGGCGAAGTCTATGCCGAAATGGATGCCCTGCCCGGCGGCGTACAGATCGGGCCAGTTGCGCTGCGCCCAGACGGTTGTGCCGTACCCCTGCGAGACGAACCATGTATCCGGCCCCGGCGGCTCTGCAAATGGCAGCCGGAATTGCGGCGCATCCGCCTTTGCCTGCACCGGCGCGGATACAGGCCGCACCGCGTCGCTGACAAAGAATGTCGCCGCGACAATCGCGCCAACCAGCAGAAATTGGAGGATGAACGGGTGGCCACCCCGCAGGACGGCGCGAATGTTATGTCGCATGAACGCAGTATACAAAGCAACGCCGTGATGAGCAAGACATGGGTGCTAGGAGAGGAGAGCAGCACAGAGGACACAGAGCGTGCAGAGAACACGGAGAGATCTTAACTTTTTTCTCTTCTCTGCGCTCTCTGTGCTTCTCCCCTTCTCTTCGCTATGCGCTATGCACGGTGCGGCGGAAGAGCAGAGTGCCGAGCAGGAAGAAGCCGACCGCGAATGCACCGAGAGCATAGAAGGTATTCGGGTTCGCGGAGGTGCCGCGCAGCATGATGTTCTGCATCGCCTGCACGCCATACGTGATCGGCAGCGCATACGAGACGACCCGCGCCCACGGAAAGAGTGTGTCAATCGGCAAAAAGAAATTGCCGAAGAAAACCGAGGCGAGCAGGATGAGCATCGCGTACTGCACCGCCTGCGTCTCGGTCGTGGCGACCGCCGAGATGACCAGCCCCAGCCCGAGCGCGGCGGCGATCAGCAGCGCGATGATGGCGGTGAACTCCGCGTAGCTGCCCAGAATCGGGACTTTGAGCGCGAAACGAAGGAGCGCCGCGAGCACCGCACCGGTCAGCACTGCGACGAGCGCGTAGCCGATGAACTTGCCGAAGACAATCTCCGGCGTCGCGCTCGGCGTGACGCGGAAGAGTTCCGTCGCGCCGCTCGTCCGCTCGCGCACCAGCGTGAGCGCGGTGAGGGTGATGCTGACGTGCTGCAGAAGGAGGGCCAAAACAGCAGGTGCGTAAAAGGCGATGAAACTCGGCAGAACCGGCGCCTTGTTGTTCACCTCCGCCTGGAAGGGCGCGACGAGCACCTCGGCGGGCGGCAGTTGGAGCGCCTGCGCCCCCTGCTCGGCGTTCTGGCTATTGGTGACGAGGTCCTCTGTCGCCTTGCCGTCCGGCTGGCCCGTCGCGAGGTTCTGCGGCAGGCTAGCCGTCAGATTGCGGATGATCGTGTCCACATTGCCTAATGACTGGTCCACCGCCGCCTCGCGCTTGACGAGATCGTCGTTTGTATTGGCCGGCGCGTTGAAGTAGCGCTCCGCCCCGGCCAGCAACTGCTCGCGCGTGCGGAGGTCAGATTGATTGTTCGTCGTCGTTGCTTGCATCTGAGCGAGGGCATCCGCCGCGCCCTTCGCATCGCGACCGCGCACGCGGTCGGTGTACTGGGTCGTCGTTGCCTGCATCTGCTGCGTATAGCCCTGGAGGGGCGGGCCGGAGGTGTCCTGGTTCTGGCTCTTCGCCTGATTGACCACGGCGATTAGCACGCGCCGGTTCAGTTCGTTCGTCTCGACGTACGAGTAGAACTTCAGGTAATTAGCGCGCACCGGTTCCAGTTCGTTGTAGGTGACATTGAGCAGTGCGTGCTGCCCGTCGCGGATGCGCTGGTACGCGTCGGCCGGGAGCGCGACGACGACAGATGCCTGCCCCGAAGTGAAAAGACTCTGCGCTTCCTCGGGCGTGCGCACGACGCTTTGCAGGGTAAACGGAAACTGGAAGGCGTCGGCATAATCGGCGGTGTTGGTGGACAGGCCCGTCTGTGGAGGCACAACGAGGACGGTCGGCTGCTGGACGACCTGCCCCTTGAAGGCGGTGCCAAAGAGCAACAGGATCGCGAACGGACCGACGACGAGGCCGAGCAGGAGGCGCGGCTGCCGAAAGATCTCGTGCAATTCCTTGCCGGTGAAGGCGACGCCACGGACGATGCTGCGGAGGGGCCGATCAAGCAGCCACGGGCGGCGATGCGGGAGGGAGCGGATTGCCATCATTTGTATCCTGTCCGGCGTCGCGCGCCTCGGAGACGAGGCGCACAAAAACATCGTCGAAGGTAAGAACGTGCGGCTCCATCGAGACGCAGCCCCCTTCTTCACGGTCGCAGTATTCGGAGAGCAGTGGCAGATCTTCACTGAGATTGTCCACCGTGACGCGCACTTCTTCGGGCCGGTCGAGCGGTTCGACCTCATGGACGAAGGGGAGCGCCTGGAGGCGGATGACAATGTCCGGGCGCGGACGGTCGAAGCGGATATCCAGCATGTCGCCGCCCGTCGCCGCCCGTCGCAGGTCCGACGGAGTGCCGGAGGCGATGATTGTGCCCTCGTGAACGAGCAGCACCTGGTCGCAGTATTCCGCTTCCGTCACGTACTGCGTCGTGACCACCATCGTCTTCCCTTCGTCGCGCGCACTCCTCAGGCCGTCCCAGATGCTCGTGCGGAGGATCGGGTCAATTCCGGCCGTCGGCTCATCGAGCACGAGGAAGTCCGGGTCGTGCATCATCGTCGCGGCGAGCGACAGTCGCCGCCGCATGCCGCCCGACAGGTCCGCAGCGCGCCGTTTACGCGCCTCCACGAGGTCAACATAGGGCAGGAGCGTGTCTATCCGCCGGTGCGTTTCCCACCATGGCATGCCGTAGAGCGACGCCGCGAAGCGCATGTTTTCTTCGACGGTCAGCGCCGGATACAGGACGAAGTCCTGCGGCATGTAGCCGATGCGTTCCCGATCCCCGCGTCGCAGTTTCCACGGGTCCCGCCCGAACAATCGGACGGCGCCGCCGCTCGGCTTGTACATGCCGAGCATCATGCGGATCATCGTCGTCTTGCCGCTACCACTCGGGCCGATCACGCCGAGTATTTCGCCCCATGGCACACGGAACGTGATGCCGTGTAAAACTTCTTCTTTGCCGAATCTCTTGCTGACGTTGTCAAAAGCAACCGCCTGCTCCGCGTTATGCGGACGTGTTACCGGTTGCCCGGCTGCTCGTCCCTCTGGAGCCGTAACTGGCATGGATGGTATGTCAGACTGCTGAATCGTTGCGCGTTCCGCCATCACTCGAACCCCCGCGTATCCCGATGGTACCCGGCGGGACGGAAAGCAGGATTGATGCCACGGTAAAAAAAGTAACCGATAGTCGGCAAACGCACGAACGCGCTATCCGGTCGCGGTGATCCGGTAGACACGACCTTTGGAGTCATCGGTTATATACAGCGCGCCATCACTGCCGACGGTGATGCCGACCGGACGGCCCCAGACTTGCCCCGGATCGTTCGCGCTTCCCGGCAGCCAACCCCACGCAAAGTCTTCCGGCTTGCCTGGTTGGCCATTCACCATCGGCACGCGCACCACCTTGTAGCCCGTCTTCACCGAGCGGTTCCACGAGCCGTGGAAGGCGATATAGATGCTGTCCTTATACGGCTGTGGGGCGGCAAAGGCATCGCCGAAGGTCAGGCCGAGCGCGGCGGAGTGCGCCTGGAGCGACACATCGTCCGGCGGGACGTTCGTGCACTTCGTGGCGTCCTTGTACTCCGGATTCGGGTTCGGGCCGTTGTAGCAGTAGGGCCAGCCGTAGAATGTGCCGTCGGCAATGCGGCGCAAATCGTCGGGTGGAAGATCGTCGCCGATGCTGTCGCGGCCATTGACCGTCGCCCATATCTGGTTCGTGCCGGGCTGCCAGGTGAAGCCGACCGCGTTGCGCAACCCCGTCGCGAATAGCCGGCCATTCTTCCCGTCCGGGTCGTAGACGCTGATCGCGGCGCGGCGTTCATCTTTTTCGTTGCAGACATTGCACGACGAGCCGATGGCGAGGTAGAGCCGCCCGTCCGGCCCGAAGGCGACCGTGCGAGTGGAATGTCCACCCGTCGGTAGGTTCGGGATGATGACTTCCTTATTGCCCTGCGCCTGCATCGCGTTATTCGGCGCGCGGAAGCGAGCCACTTTATCCGTTTCGCCGACGTAGACCCAGTCCTGGTAGAAGGCGATGCTCGACGGCAGATTGAGGCCTCGCGCGAAGACGACGACATCATCCGCCTTGCCGTCGTGGTTCGCGTCGGGCAAAACGAGGATGCGCCCGCCCTGATCCGCGACGAAAAGCATGCCGTCGGACGGCCGCACCGCCATGAAACGCGCTTGTCCGACGTTCTGAGCATATACATCAATGTTAAATCCCGCCGGGAGCATGATCGTACCGCCCGGCAGAGTATGCGCCTGCGGTGGCCCGGTCGGCGCGGCAGCGGCGCTGGAATCGGCGGTCCGCTGTGCCGTCGGCGCGGGATTCGACGCCGTGGCCGCCGGTTGCGCAGTGACGCCCGCCGTCGCGGTCGGTGGCGCCGTGGCGAGGAGAGCAGTTGATACAACGGTCGGCGGTGCGGGTGACGTCACCGTGGCGCTCGCGGCTTGCGGCGGTGCAGTCGCGGCAGTCGTTGCAGCTGCGGGCGGTGTCGCGGTCGCTTTGCCGCCCCCACATGCCGAGAGCAGGACGATGCAGCAGCCGACAAGGAGGAACGGGGTAGTAGCAGTACGAGATCGCGGCACACGTCACCTCCGACGCAGTTTTCCTGCACCCGGAGGCACTCTACCACACGGCGGATGTCGGCGAGCGACGAACCGGAATCTACACCGCGAACGCGCCGTGGATAACGACCGCGACACCCAGCAAAAAGAACCCCACGACAATCGCCACGGCGATGTTATCGTCCTCGAAAATCTCTTTCTGCAAATGGATCGGCGCGAGCGCATCGAAGATGCGGTAGCCGATGAGCAAGAGCGCCATACCCGTGAATGCATAGACAATCGCGGAAATAAAGATTCGCAGATCATGTCCCCAATTCACAGCGACCTCCACCCTTTTCCGAGACCCGACGTGCCGGATCGTGCGTAGCCCCCATCGTTCGGCAGAGCATAGCACACCGTGTGGCAACCAGGGCAGGCCACGCGCGATTTGTTCCCTTGGTATACTCCGGGCGCTCGCGAACGCCTGAATATCGTCTCGCAAGGCGAAAGCGAAGGGCGGTCGGCATGACACCGACCGCCCTTTTCCCGTGTTCTGTGCGGTCAACGACCGTTGTCGTGCCCGTCCGTCGGGGCGGGCGACGATGGCGGCGGTGCGGAGGGCGGCGGGTTCGCCGGCGCCGGTGGAGCGGGCTTTACCGGCGAAGTCGGTGGCGTGGATGGCGGTGTCACCGGATTCGGCGTCGCGCTGAAGGAAAACGATGAAAGCAGCGATTGCAGTCGTCCGGCGAATTCATCGAACCGCGATGGGGTCGTCACGAATGTGAGTTGATACGCGATCCCGCCGGTGGACGCAAAGGTGAAGGCGGACCGAACGCGCGTGCCGTCGTCCGCATTCGTCCGTGTGACATCGAATCGGTATGCGGGTACGCCACCGAGGGTCAATCCTTGCTCGGAGAGGATCGTGTACTTCCGATCCGTGATGAGAAAGTCGCGCTCGTACGCAACGTCCTTGTTGAAGGATGGCGCCTGCCCGCCCTCAATCGGGTCCGCATACATATAGAACAACGCGGCAATATTCCCACTCGCGGTATGCGCCTCGAACGTTAAGACGGTCTTCCCTGGGTCCACGCTTTGGAAGTCAATCGGGACCGTGAACGAGAATCGCCCCTGGGGATCGCTGTAGGTCGCGGAGCCATTCGACACCTGCGCGTTTGGCCCATTCGCTGCAGCAGCCAGGAAGGCGAACGATGACAAGACAACGCCCGTCTGGCTAACCAGCATGTCATAGTCGCCCTCCTGCGCGTTGAAGATCAGGATATAGAGCGCCTTCCCATTGACCGCGATCACCTGGGAAATGTGGAAGCGTGTGCCCTGCGCGCTCGTGAAATAGTCGAACTGCTTCGCGGGTTGCCCGCCGAGTGTGAGCGATTGGACGCCGTTCGGCCCCGGCTGACTGTCCGTTCCCGACGCGTACCGCTTCTGGAACTCGGCGGTCGCGTCGTCGAGCGATCCGGCCGCGTCGCGCACCTGGATAGTAAAGTTCGCGCCCGCCGGGCTGGCGGCAACGAAGCCCGCGACGACCGGAGGCGTCAACTGCGCCGTCGTCGGCGCGTAGCCGTCCGGGACGGTGAAACTGAACCGCTGTTGCGGGTCCGTGTATGTCGTTGCCGCCGCAACGGGCGTCGCGATTGCGCCCATTGTCAGCATCGAGAGGATCGCGATGATCCCCGTTACGCGCCCGAATCGCATGTGGACTGTCCCTTTCCCTGCCCATCGCAAAGCATGATTTCATCCTACAAAGATGTCAACGGTAAAAAAGTGTGAATTGTGACTATCATCCGTCGGATAACGCGTAGTTCTCTCCTTGCGGTGGCTGGGAACCTCGATATTCCGTTCACTTACGCACGAGGTATAGCGCCGTCTGCGGCGGGATGAACCAGCGTGCGCCCTCTTCGGTCACTTCCAGGTCGTCTTCGAGCGCGATCATGCCGTAGCCTTCGACGAAGATGCCGATTTCGAGGACGTAGCACTGACCGACCTCGATGATCTCGTTCGGTTTCTCGCCGTACCGCTCCCACCGGGGATAGAAGCCGCCCCCGCCATCGTGCGCTACGTGGCCGAGTTGGTGGCCGAGGCCGAAGTGCCACTCCTTGCCGCGCTCCTCGAAGAAATCGCGCGCCGCCTCGTCCACCCGCCAGCCGGGGATGCCGGGGCGTACCGCCGCGAACCCCGCCATGATCGCCCGCTGCACGATCTCGAAGTCCCGCTTCACCGGCTGCGGCGCATCGGTCTCGCCGTCTGCGAGGAAGTACCAAGTGCGCTGCATATCGGAGGAGTAGCCGTCAATCGTGATGCCGAAATCGAGGCGCAGCAGTTTGCCTTTCTCGACAGCATTCTCCGTCGGCCCGACATGGCCGATGGGCGATTGGTCGCCCGCCGTAACGGTCGGGTTATACTCCGTTTCCCACGAAAGGCCGTAGCCAAGTTCGCGGCAGCGGCGGTGCAAAAACTGCTGAATCTCCCGCTCGGTCGTGCCGATCTGCACCCATTCGGCCATCTCCGCGAACAGCCGCTCCGTCTCCTCACAGGCGTGCATGATGCGCCTGCGTTCCTCCGGCGATTTGCGGCCCCGCACGCGCGACGCAATCGGTTCGGCGGAGATGAACCGCGCGGGGTACGGCGTCCCATCCAGCACACTACACAGGTTCAGCCACATGCCGTGGGTGAGGCCGTCCGCCTTATCATTGTCCGTGCTGTAGTTAAGGGCGATATGTCGGGGATCGAAGCGGGCAATGATCTCCCGCAGCGGCTCGCTCCACCCTTTGACGTAGCCGTGCGGCGTATAGATGCCGCCCGCCTCGATCTGCGCGACATCGCCGGTGCCGACAATCGCGTGCGCCTCGCCGGAGCGCGTGATGATAAAGGCGGACGGCCATGTCGCGCCCGCGCCAACGACAATTGGGATCGAAGGATCGCAGAGCGTGCTCGTCTCCCGCCCGACGAGCATCCACAGGTCTACGTCGAGTTCGTTGAGGATGATGACCGCCTGCGCAACCTTTTCCTTGACCAGTTGATTCATCGCAGATCACTCCTTCATCCATCGAACAGGACACTTCTGCTGGCAGCGGGTGTTTACTTCATGCATGCGCGTCTTTCGTAAAGAATCCGATAACTGCAATGATGAAGCCTGCAATCGCGAGTACGACGTATGCTCCATCTGATCGCGGCACGATGAATTGGAGACTGATCGCGAAGAGAATCGTGATTGCCCCAAAGGTCAACGACCGAGCAGATTGTGAAAATAATGAGATCTCCTCACCTCAGATGTATGTCGCTCGGGTCTTCGCGAGCAGGAGAAGTATGCGGCGATTCATCATCGTTGGGCGTCTCGGTTATCTTGCACGCGGCTCGAATCCGCCGTCAATGCGGGTCTCCTTCGATTCCCAAAACGATCTCGTCCAGTGGTGGAAGCCTAGCATAGGGGCGGGGGTTAGGTTCTTTCCACCCGACCGATCAGCGTTTCGCCGACCGATGTGACGAACGGTTCCAGCGCGCGCGAATCGGGATCGGTGGGGAGGCGGAGAATGAGGCGGTGGACGCCGAGCGCGGCATATCGCTTCGCGTCGTCGAGCGCGACCGGGCCGCGCGGCGTGATGCTGATTTCGAGCGCGCCGAGCGACGCCGGGCGAGGATATTGGGCAGCAGCGGCGCGAATATCGCCGAGCGCACGGGCGGTCGCATCCACACTCATACTGAAGCCGTACCACCCATTGCCCTGCTCGACCGCGCGGCGATACGCCCCCGGAGAACGCCCGCCAACGACGACCGGAGGGCCGGGTTGCTGAATTGGCTGCGGGCGCGCCTGCACCTTGGCGAACTGCGCAAATCGCCCCTGATGCGCCGGTCGGTCTTCGCTCCAGATCGCGCGCATCGCGGCCAGATAGTCGTCGGTGCGCGCGCCGCGCGCCGCGAATGGGATGCCGAGGGCGCGGAACTCCGGTTCAAGATAGCCGACGCCGATGCCGAAGATGAACCGCCCCCGCGAAAGCGCATCGAGGCTGGCGATCTCCTTGGCGAGCACGAGCGGGTTGCGCTGCGGCAGGATAATGATGCCGGTGCCGAGGCGCACACGGTGCGTCTGTGCGGCGAGAAAGGTGAGCGCGATGATCGGGTCGAGGATCGGGTCGAGCGGCTCCATCGGCGAAGGCGGCTCGCGCGGGTCGGGCAGAACGACATGCTCGCCTGCCCAGAGCGAGTCGAACCCGGCGTCCTCCGCCAACCGCGCGATGGCACTCGCGGTTTCCGGCTCGCTGCACGCGCCGGTATTGAGATCGAACAGGCCGAATGCGAGCGTGTCGGTCATAATTTCCCCTCCTCCGTTGCTGCTGCACGGCGAGTATGACGAACCCTGCCCGTGCTTGTCCGTTTCAACGATCCGAGCGACGCGATATTCCGTTGCTGTTCGTGGACGAGGCCGGACAACCTCTTCGCCTGACCTCCGTGCATCACTGCATTTTCCCGGTGGTGGTGGGCTTTAGCCTGCCACCACCATGATTCTTGCGTGCTAAACCGCGTTATGCACGGATGTCAGCCTTCGTATATTGGCAATCGGGCAGCCAGACCGTATACTCCGCCGCCCGGTATACGGTCGAGATGAGAGCGCGGACGATTCGCTTTCCCCGGTGGCCACGTTCGGGTAGGCGAGAGGAAGACGCAATGACGAAGGATGGCGACGCCGCGACATCACCTGCCAAACGCCCCCTGTATCAGCGTATTCTCGCAGACACGAGGCCGTTGCAGGAATCGCCCGCATACCGGCGGCTTTGGATCGGCCAGTCATTGTCTGTCATCGGTAGCCGGATGACCAGCGTCGCGGTGCCCGTGCAGGTCTATGCCCTCACCCACTCCTCGCTCGCGGTCGGGATGATTGGGCTGACTATCGCCGTCCCGCTCATCGGGCTGGGGTTGCTCGGCGGCTCAATCGCCGATGCGTTCGATCGCCGCTGGCTGGTACTGGTTACCACCACTCTCCTCGCCATCGTGTCCCTGCTATTCGCGCTGCAGGCGCTGCTCGATCTTCGCCAACTCTGGCTACTCTATGTTCTGATCGCGGTGCAGTCCTGCCTCTCCGCCATTGACCAACCCGCGCGGCGGACGTTCATCCCGCGTTTACTGCCACCGGATCGGATTCCCGCCGCGACGGCGTTATCCTTTTTGTCCTTTCATGTGAGCAATACGGTGGGGCCACTGGTGGCGGGGACGATCATCGCGGCGGCGGGACTGCAAACGGCCTACGTCGTTGACGCCGTCAGTTTCTTCTTCTCGTTCTACGGAGTCATGCGGCTCCCCGCGATGCCGCCGCAGGGCGGTGGAGCGTCCCCCGGCTTGCGTGCCGTTGCTGAGGGATTGCGATTCGTCCGCCACCAGCCGGTCATCGCCACGACCCTCCTTGTGGACCTGAACGCCACGATCTTCGGGATGCCTTTCGCGCTCTTTCCCGCCCTCGCGGCTACACGCTTCGGCGGTGGGGCGCAGACCGTCGGTCTGCTCTATGCCGCACCGGCCATCGGGGGAGTGATCGCTTCCGCCTGCTCCGGCCCGCTCTCGCATATCCATCGCCAGGGCCGGGCGGTACTGATTGCCGTCGCGGTCTGGGGCGCCGCGATTGCCGGCTTCGGCGCTACGAAACTGCTCTGGCTCGGCGTGATTTTGCTCGCCATCGCGGGTGCGGCCGATGTCATCAATGGCGTGTTCCGCACGACGATCATCCAGGTCAACACCCCGGACGCGCTGCAAGGACGGGTGAATAGCGTCGGGTTCGTCGTCGGTGCGGGCGGCCCACACCTCGGCGACGTCGAAGCCGGCGTGGTCGCGTCCATCATCTCACCGGTCTTCAGCGCAGTCAGCGGGGGCCTCGCTTCCGTGGCCGGGGTCGTGCTGCTCGGCCTGATCCGCCCCGCCTTCGCGCGCTATGACGCACGGAACGGCCCGCATGTGACGTAGCCACTGCATTATGGTGAACGTACATCTTGCCCCCACTTGGTATACTGCGAGAGAACGTTGGGCGATGTCAGTATTTTGTGTATTTGATGAGGCTTTGTGTATGCGCGCGAGATACATCCCACGCGGTGTGGCGCTCGTCTTCCCCACCTTGCTTGTCCTACTGCTCGCGCCGATGGCGGCGGTGCGGGCGGCCGAGCCGTTCGCGGACCCGGCATTCCGCGCCCTGTGGGACCGGACGGACGGCCCAGTCGCGGCGTCGGCGGTGCAGCGGACATTCCTGTGGGGGCCGTCGCCGATCAGCGGGGCGGTGCAGGAAAAGTACGCGCAAAGCCCCGGCGGGATGCGGCTCATTCAATATTTCGACAAGAGCCGCATGGAGATCACTCAACCGGGCGCGACGCAGGGATCAGCGTTCTTTGTGACGAATGGCCTGCTCGTCGTCGAATTGATGACCGGACGGGTGCAAATGGGAAACGATCCGGTGCAGATCGAGTTGCGCGACCCGGCGAATATCAATGCCGCAGGCGATGGCGACGACCCGAATGCACCGACCTACCAGACACTCGCGAAACTCCGCGATCTCCCGGCCCGCGCCCTCGACACGCCGATCAAGGAGAGTGTGGATCGGGGTGGCAAAGTGAGCACGGGCGGCATGGACGGTGTTGCGACAGTCGTCCTCGTGCCGGAAACGCGGCACGCCGTCGCGTCCATCTTCTGGACATTCATGAATAGTTCCGGGCCGGTCAGCGACGGAGCGGGCAACACCGCGACGGGGCCGCTGTTCGCCAACCCCTTCTACGCGACCGGCTACCCCGTCACGGAGGCGTACTGGACGACGGTGAAGGTCGCGGGAACGGCGCGGCAGGTGCTGATGCAGGCATTCGAGCGGCGTGTGCTGACGTACACGCCCGGCAATCCCGCTGGATTCGAGGTCGAGGCGGGCAATGTCGGCGCGCACTACTACCAATGGCGCTATCAATCGAAGCCATCCACCGTGGTGGACCCGACCGTCGCCATCGGCCCGATCCCGCAGGCGAGCGTTTTTTCGGGCAAGTACAATCTCACGCCGGCCGATGTGCCCGATCGCTTCCTGTTCCAACTCGACGGCGAGGCATCCAACAGCCTGATCGCGAAAAACGACCCCGACCCGAACTACGGGACGTATCTCAAGCAGTGGCAGCGACTGACGGGCTACCGGCGCGTCTTTGTCCGCAACGATGTCGGCAGTCAGGCATCGGCGATCCAATCGCTCGTCTCGGTCTTCCGCACGCCGGACGGTGCGTACGCCGCGCTCAACTTCAATCACGACCGTTCCCGCAACCAGCCGAGTACGGTGGTAACAGACGGCGTTTTCGGCACGAACTCGTATCTGGTGACGGATCGCTCCACCGAAGGCGTCACCGTCTTCTCGCTCGTCTGGCAGCAGGGGAACGTCCTCGCTAGTATTGATGTCAACACACCGACGCGCGGTGGCCTGACCGCCGTGGATATCCAGGACCTTGCGGCAAAAGTTGGACGCCGCCTCGCAGCCGACCTTTCGGCGAGTTAACGGGTGCGTAATCGGGCGACACGGCGGCACGGGGCGCGCATATGCGTCGCCCTTTTTGGCATAGCGCTCGTCGCGTTCGCGCCGCTCGCCGCGACGCATCGTTCCGCCGCTGCCGTCCTCTTTGCATCCCCGGCGTTTGGCGCGGCATGGTCGCCGGTGGACGAACCCGTCGCCTCGGGCGCGGTGCAGCGGCCGTTTCTTTGGGGCGCGGGGCCAAGCAGTGCGGGGCTTTCGGAGCCGTATCGCGATGCACCGGGTGGCGCGCGACTCGTCCAATACTTCGACAAAGCGCGCATGGAGATGACTGACCCCGCGCGCGGCACGGTGACGACGGGGCTATTGACGCGCGAACTCGTGTCGGGGCGAATTCAGGTCGGTGACAGCCCGGCGGGTATCGAGGTACGCGGTCGGGGGAGCGCGACCGCCATCGTCGGCGATACGTCGAACACTTTTCCGACTTACGCTCAGATGCGCGACCGCATTGACCGCCCGCAATCGGACAATACGGGCCAGTTCGCGACCGACACGCTCGCGTTGCCGACCGGCGCGACCGCCGACAGCGCGCTCGTCGTGCAGGCGAGCGGCATGGCACGGGCGGCGGACGATCCGAACGCGCAACTCGTACATTTCGTGCCGGAAACCGGACAGACCGTGCCGCAGGCATTCTGGTCTTACCTCCTGGCGGGCGGCGCCGCGCTCGACAACGGCGCGCTCGTGGATCGCACGCCGCTCTTCGACTGGGTCACCGTCGTCGGCTTGCCAATCTCGCCCACGTATTGGGCGACGGCGCGCGTCGGTGGTGCGCCAACCGCCGTGATGCTCCAACTCTTCGAGCGCCGGGTGCTGACCTACACGCCGACCAACCCGCCCGCGTTCCGCGTCGAGATGGGCAACATCGGCCAGCACTACTACCAGTACCGCTACCTCAGCCCCGACGCGCCACTGATACCGATCACCGTCGCTCCCGCAGCCTCATCGTCCGCGAAGACGCCGAAGCCGACCACCTCCGGCCACCCGACGACCGTCCCGACGATCACCGGCGCCGGTCCGGTGCGTATCGTGGAAATTGTTGCCCGCCCGCCGAACGGCGCGGCCGATCTCAACGGCGAAACGGTCACCATCCGCAACGACGGCCTCGCGACGGTGGACATCACGCGCTGGACGCTGTCGGATGCGGGCGGCAAGAACGTGTTCCTCTTCCCGTCACTCATCTTGCCGCCGGGCGGCGTGGTCGTCGTCCATTCCGGGCGGGGCAGCCCGATGGCGACCGATCTCTTCTTCAACAAGAACACCGGCATCTGGAACGATACCGGCGACACCGCCACCTTGCGCGACGCCTCCGGCGCGGCGATCAGCGTGTACACCTATGCGAAATAGGACAGCACACCGATTCCCGATGGCCGGAAACTGGTGGCGGCGGGGGTGGCGCAGATGACGCTGGAGACGGTACGACTGCGGGTACTGAAGATCGGCGGACGAGTGCGACAATGGGCGTTAGTCTTCACCCCACAGCGAGCGGATGAACTGAGCGATGCGTGGCAGGATTTCGTCGGCACGACCGGACAGGTTGCATTCCAGGGCGCAATAGCCGTCGTAGCCAATGTCGCGTAGTTCGCGCAAGGCGGCCATGAAATCGGTGATGCCCGTGCCCGGTTCCAACCGCGTGTTGTCGGCGAGGTGGACGTAGCCGAGATATTGCCGCGCCGTGTGGAGAGCGGTCACGGGATCGCGCTCCTCGATATTCATGTGGAACAGATCGCCCAGGAGGCGCATCCGCTCGCTGCCGATCCGCTCGCACCACGCGACGCCCTGCTCCAAACGGTGAATCAGGTGAGTTTCGTAGCGGTTGAGCGGTTCGAGGATCAGTGTCGAACCGACGGAGGTCGCGAACTCGGTCAGCTCGTGGAGGGCATCGTCCAGCCGCTCCTCGTCCGCGATGGCATCGCGCTGCTGTGGATAGGGCAGACGGGCCGAATAGCCGTAGATTGGCACGACAATGACGCCCGCCGCCTCGACCTCCGCCGCGTAGGTCAGAAGCCGCGCGATGTCCTCCAGGCATTGCAGCCGCTCGTCCGGGTCCGCCGCAACCGGCCACCCGCGATAGCCGCCGACAATACCGGCCACCCGCACCTCGCCGCCGCGCACGCGCTGCGCAATCGCCCGATGCTCGGCGCGCAACGTGTCCCCGCGCACCTCAATTGCGTCATACCCCCATTCCGCCGCCTGCTCAAACTTCGCGTCGAGCGACGGCCCCGGCAAGAGATTTTCCTGTACGGCAAGGCGAAGTGGCATAATTGGTCCCTTTACCTAACCCCCTGGCCCCCTTCCCGCGAGGAAGGGGGTGACTCATCGTATCTATCGAGGCGTTCCCATAACGCCCCGCTCTTTCGTCGGCTCCCCTCCCCCTTCCCGCGAGGAAGGGGGAGGGGGGGTTAGGTTCCCCTACGCCCACCACATCCCGCCCGGATTTTCGGTGAAGACGGCATCCTTCAGTGTGCCGACCGCCTTCAGGAAGCCTTCGTTCGGGGAGGCGAGCGCGTCCTCGTGCTCGATAGAAAGGACGCCGTCGAAGCCGATTTCGCGCAGCGTCGAGACGAACTGTCGCCAGAAGAGCAGATCGTGGCCGTAGCCGACTGAGCGGAAAATCCAGGCGCGGTTCGGGATGTCGGAGTAGTGCTTGGTGTCGAGCACGCCGTTTATCGCGACATTGTACGGGTTGATTGCCGTATCCTTTGCATGGACGTAATAGACGATGTCCTTGAGCGCGCGCAGCGCCTGGCACGGATCAATCCCCTGCCAGAAGAGGTGCGACGGGTCCACATTCGCGCCGATCACGGGGCCGACGGCGTCGCTCATCTTGCGCATCGTCTCCGGGTTGTAACAGATGAAGCCGGGATGCATCTCGAAGGCGACGCGGACACTGTGCTGCTCCGCGTATTTCCCGGCGTCCCGCCAGTAGGGGATGGCGACGGTGTTCCATTGCCAATCGAGGATTTCGAGGAAGTCCGGCGGCCACGGGCACGTCACCCAGTTCGGGTATTTGGAGCCTTCCGAGTCGCCCGGACAGCCGGAGAAGCAGACGATCGTTTGCAGTTCCAACTTCTGCGCCAGTTCGGCGGTCTTGCGGAAGATCATGTCGCTTTTTTGCGCCTGCTCCTTGTTCGGGTGCAGGGGGTTGCCGTGACAGGAGAGCGCGGAGATTTCCAGCCCGCGCGAAGAAAAGAGCGCCTTGTAGTCGCGCACCTTGCCGTCGTCCGCGAGCAGGGCGTCCACATCAATGTGTGCCGTGCCGGGATAGCGCCCGGTGCCGATCTCGACGGCGGTGCAGCCCGCCTCGGCGACGAAATCGAGCATCTCCTCAATCGGCTGGCTAGCAAAGAGTGGGTCGAAGATACCGATTTTCATGGAACCCCCTTCGTCGTCGCGGCATCGTTTTCCTCTCCGCTTCATGATGCGCGCCGCTGTCGGGGCCGTCAAGGATGGGTACGTTCGGGGTTCGAGGAAACCTGGCTCCCAACCATCGAATGCCGAACTCCGAACTTCCCCTCGCCACCGTGTATACTGCCCCACATGATTACTGATGAGGAACGAGCATACTGGGTCGCGTGGTCGCGGGTGCAGGGCATTGGGCCCGCGCGGCTCCGGCTGCTCGCCCATGCCTTCGGGACACTCAAGGCGGCGTGGAATGGCCGGGCGCTCGATCTCCGCAGTGCCGGGCTGGATGAACGGACGACGGCGAGCGCGATGAAGGCGTTCGGCATGCTCGATCCGGCGGCCGAATGGGAACGGACCGTGCAGGCTGGCATTACCGTCCTGACATGGAACGACGAGGAGTATCCCGACCGCCTCCGTTCGATTGCCTCCGCGCCCGCGCTCCTCTATGTCCGCGGCGAACTGACGGTGGATGATGCGCTCGCGGTCGCGATCGTCGGGACACGGCGAGCGACCGCCTACGGGCGGGAGGTGGCGCACCGGATCGCGACCGATCTCGCGGCGGTCGGCGTGACCGTGATCAGCGGGTTGGCGAAGGGGATTGACGGCATTGCGCACGACCGCGCCCTCGCCGCCGGTGGCCGCACCATCGCGGTGCTCGGCCACGGCATGAACACGATCTACCCGCCGGAGCATCGCAGCCTCGCCGCGCGGATCGCCGACGGTGGGGGTGCGCTGATCACCGAATACCCGCTCGGCGCGCGGATTGACCCGGCGAATTTCCCCGCCCGCAACCGCATCATCAGCGGCCTGGCGCTCGGCGTTGTGATCGTCGAGGCGGATCGGAAGAGCGGCGCGCTGATCACCGCCGATTTCGCCGCCGATCAGGGCCGGGAGGTTTTCGCCGTACCGGGGAGCATCCTCAGTCCGATGAGCGCGGGGACGAATGCGCTGATCAAAGATGGCGCGCGGCTCGTCACCGGCGTGGACGACATCCTCGCCGAACTGCGGCTGGAAATCCGGCGCGAGCAACATGCGACGCAGCAGGTGTTGCCGACGCTCCCCGGCGTACCCGGTGCGGAGGCGCTGCTCGGCGTATTGAGCGCGGAGCCGTCCCACATTGACGATCTCTGCCGCGCCTGCGGCTTACCGATCAGCGATGTGAACGGGTTGCTCGTGCAGTTGCAACTGACGGGTGCGGTGCGTCCGGCAGGGCCACAATTATACGTCCGCGCATAATCACCGTCACGTCAACGCGTATTCGTATGTTCTCATGATTGACACGGGCGGCTTTCAGCGTACGGGCGGGGGACAATGATGAATCTGTATGGCGTGATTCTCGCGGGCGGGGGCGGCACGCGGCTCTGGCCACTTTCGCGGCAGCACCGGCCGAAGCCGCTTCTCAACCTGTTGGGCGATCGAAGTATGCTCCAGGAGACCGTCGCGCGCCTCACGCCGCTGATCGCACCCGAGCGGCTCTTCATCGCGGTCAATGCGGTGCATGCGCCGGAGGTCGCGCGCCAGGTCCCGGACGTGCCCGCCGATCAGATCATCGTCGAACCCGTCGCGCGGGAGACCGGCCCCGCCCTCGGCCTCGCCGCGATCCATCTCGCGCACAAGGACCCGGACGCGACGCTCGCCTCCTTCCAGGCCGATCATGTCATCCTCCGGCCGGAGATCTTGCGGGACGCCGTGGCGCTCGCCGCCCGCGCCGCGCAGGACGGCTCGATCGTCACCGTCGGCATCACGCCGACCCACGCCGCGACGGGCTACGGGTACATCGAACTGGCAAACATCACGCAGCAGGAGGGCGACCTTTGCGTGCGTGAGGCGGTGCGCTTCGTGGAGAAGCCGCAACGCGAAACGGCGGAGGCGTATCTCGCCACCGGCAACTTCGTCTGGAACGCCGGGCTGTTCATCTGCCGCGTCCAGACGCTGCTCGACGCCTTCGCCGTGCATTTGCCGGAGACCTACGCGGGCTTGATGCAGATCAAGGACGCAATCGGCACCGATGCCTATGTTGAGACACTCGAATCGGTCTTCCCGACGCTCGGCAAGGTGAGTATTGATGTTGGGGTGATGGAGAAATTTCACCCACTCGTCACCGTTCCGTGCGATCCGGGCTGGAATGATGTCGGCGACTGGGACACACTCGCCTCGCTGATGCCCGGCGACGATGACGGCAATGTGGCCATCGGCACGACGCATCTGGCCATTGAGACGAAGCGCACGCTCGTCCACGGCCGCGACCGTCTGATCGTCACCGTCGGCATCGAAGACCTGATCATCGTGGATAGCCCCGATGCGATCCTTGTCATCCCTCGCAGCCGCGCGCAAGAGGTCAAGAAAGTCGTCGAACGCCTCACGAGTCACCGATAACGGGTGCAATGAGCGATGAGTGGAACACTGCTCGCCCTACGATGCTTCTTTATTGCCCCTTCGACAGCAGGAAACGAGCGCGGTATTGCCCCTCATTGCTCATTGCTCGTTTTGGGATTAGAAAACCCGTTCTGCGTGTTATCGTTAATGAAGTGCCGTATTGACACGGACGGCATCGTTTCTGCTACCCTGACGCGGGTGAAGTATGAACGTACATTAGGAGGGGCATCATGCCCGACGAAACGATAAAAACAAAAGCGCCAACGAAGACGCCGCGTAAAACGACGGCCACCGCAACGAAAGCGCCCGCGAAAACACCGACGAAGCGCACGACGACCAGGACAACGACGAGCGCGACGAAACCCCCGACCACCCGCCGCACGACCGCAACGCGCACGCCGAGCGGTGGCACGGCCCGCACGAGCCGGAGCACGGGCGGGCGATATGCGGCAATGCCGCCGATTGCCGAAGGGGCGCGGTTGGTGATTGTCGAATCACCCGCCAAGGCGAAGACGATCACGAAGTACCTCGGCGCGGGCTATGCCGTGCGCGCCTCGATGGGGCATGTGCGCGACTTGCCGGATCGCGGCATCGGCATTGACCTCGAACACGACTTCGCGCCGACCTACGTCGTCACCGAAGACAAGACGGATACGGTCAAGCAATTGAAAGCGGCAATCAAGAGCGCGAGCGCCGTCTATCTCGCCACCGACCCCGACCGCGAGGGCGAAGCGATTGCCTGGCACGTCGTCAAGGCGACGACGCCAACGCGCGATAAGCCGGTGCATCGCGTCACCTTCCACGAAATCACGCAGGACGCCGTGCGCGCCGCGATCGCCAACCCGCGCGAGATAGACATGCATCTTGTGGACGCCCAGCAGGCGCGCCGCGTGCTGGATCGGATCGTCGGCTACCGCCTGTCGCCATTCCTGTGGAAAAAGGTGACGCGCGGCCTGTCCGCCGGGCGCGTCCAGTCGGTCGCCTTGCGGCTCGTCGTGGATCGGGAGCGCGAGATCGAGGCGTTCGTGCGGGTCGAATCGTGGACGGTCGAGGCGGATTTCGCCAAGATCACTGGGCGGGAGCGGACACCGCGCGACCTCTTCCATGCCCGCCTAACGCAAATCAACGGCAAGAAGGCGGACCTGAAGGTGCGGGACGACGCGCAAGCCGTCCTCGATGGCCTGACGGGTGCCGCGTACGCCGTCACGAATGTGAACAAGACCGAGCGGAAGCGCAACGCTGCGCCGCCGTTCACGACGAGCACGCTCCAACAAGAAGCATCGCGCAAGCATGGCTACGCGGTCGCGAGCACGATGAGGATCGCGAAGCAACTCTACGAGGGCGTCAAACTCTACAGCAAGGAGGGCGAGGTCGGCCTGATTTCCTACATGCGCACCGACTCGGTCAATATCTCGGACGAGGCGCGCGAGGCGGCGCGGCGGGTGATCGTTGCGCGCTACGGCGGCGACTTCTACCCCAGCAAGCCGAATTTTTACCGCACCAAGGCGAAGGGCGCGCAGGAGGCGCACGAGGCGATCCGCCCGACCGATCCGGCCCGTACACCGGAGGATGTGCGCCCGTACCTCAGCCCGCAGCAGTTCAATATCTACCGGCTGATCTGGCAGCGCTTCCTCGCCAGCCAGATGGCGCAGGCGGTCTTCGATGTCACGCAGGTGGACATCCTCGGCACGCCGCAGCAGAGTGACACGGCATACACCTTCCGCGCGAGCGGTTCGGTGATCCGCTTCCCCGGCTTCCTGGAAGTCTATCGGGAAGGGCGCGACGTGGGCGACAGCGACGACGAAATGGACAAGGATGCGCTGCCCGCGCTCGCGGCGGATGAGCCGGTGGACCTCGTCAGCCTCGTGCCGGAGCAGCACTGGACGCAGCCGCCACCCCGCTATACCGAGGCAACGCTCGTCAAGGCGCTGGAAGAACTGGGCATTGGCCGACCGAGCACCTACGCCCCGACAATTGCGACGATCATGAATCGCAACTACGTCACGAAGGACGAGAAAGTGCTCGTGCCGAGCGAGTTGGGTACAATTGTCACCGATGTGCTCGTCAAGAACTTCCCGGAGATCGTAGACTACGGCTTCACCTCACAGATGGAGGAGCGGCTGGACGATGTCGCGGACGGCAAGACGGCGTGGGTGCCGCTGCTGCATCAGTTCTACGGGCCATTCGACGCGACCGCCAAAAAGGCCGAGGCGGACGGCGACGCGGTGAAGGGCGAGGCGACGGACGAAATCTGCGATGTCTGCGGCAAGCCGATGATCATTCGCGTCTCGCGCTACGGACGCTTCCTTTCCTGCTCCGGCTACCCGGAATGCAAGAATACCAGGCAGATGGAAGGCTCCGGCGCGCCGCCAAAGTACGAGAAAGCGCCCGACGAGCCGACCGACGACATCTGCCCGACCTGCGGCAAGCCGATGGTCCTCAAGACGGGCCGCTATGGCCGCTTCATCGCCTGTGTGGATTACCCGACGTGCAAGACGACCAAAAAGATCGAGGTGACGACGGGCATCCACTGCCCGCAGTGCGCCACCGGCGAACTCGTCCAGCGCAAGACCCGCAAGGGTAACCGCGTCTTCTGGGCCTGCAACCGCTACCCGGACTGCGACTACACCGCCAATACCGATCCGCGCAAAGTCGCCCCGGAACCCGTCGCGGTTTCGGCGGACTAATACCGTTGCCCTTGCCGAGTGGATATCCACTCGGCAAGGGCAATTCGGCAAACTAACGGAGAGCGATCAATGGATTGGGATGGCTTTGGGGAGTTTGTCGTCGGTACTGCTCTGGTAGGCATCTTCGTAGGTCTATTGCTACTGATCGCCCGAAGCGTTTTCAAAGGAGTGTCCGCAGCGAAGAAGGAACGAATGGTAGACGAACAAAAGGTGGGCAGATGGTTTCTCGGGGCGATTATTGCGGGCTTACTCATTGGATTATTACTGGAGGTCGTATTAGTAAGAGTATTTTCTGTTAACAGAGGTGTATCTGATACCATTGGTAGGTCACTCAGCATGGCTATAACACTGTTCTTCGGTTGGATAATGTGGCAGTTTCTCCGTGTTGGCAAATTGTAACTGAACACTCGTTGTAAGAGACGTGGCGACGAATATCACTGTCAGGTATCGCGTTGTCCACGTGACCCTACAGTGGTACCCTGCATTGATGACAGATGGATGTACACCAAAGGGAATGACAAATCTCCATGCCATATATGAATGAAGCACCCTTGCCGCGCGCGCACGGCACGACGATCCTCGCGGTGAAGCGCGGCGACATCGTGGCGATGGCGGGCGATGGGCAGATCACCTTCGGCGATGTCGTGATGAAGCACGGCGCGAAAAAGGTCCGCGCGCTCGGCGACGGGCGGATATTGGCGGGGTTCGCCGGGGCTGTCGCGGACGCGCTGACGTTGTTCGAGAAGTTCGAGGCGCAACTGGACGAGCACAGTGGTAATCTGCGCAAGTCTGCGGTCGAACTGACCAAGGAGTGGCGGACCGATCGCTATCTGCGCCGCCTCGAAGCGCAACTGCTCGTCGCGGACTGCGACCAAAT
>JBBRLR010000055.1:0-29947 GCA_038231255.1 Thermomicrobiales bacterium
CGGGAAGATCGGGTAGATGCGCTGCCCCGTCGCCGCACACACATCGATCAGGTTGCCGGAGGGGTCGGTGACGACCGAGACGACACCATCGCAGTAGCGGGGGTCGAAGTAGGTGCTGACGACGGTGTTGGCGGGGTAGCCAGTACCGGTGGTGTTCGGGGCGACGTAGGTGGGGTAGCCGCTGTTGGTGTTGGAGACGGCGGTGCCGGTACCGGAGTTGTAGCAGGTGAAGTAGTTGATGCAGATCGTGCTGTCGTACGTCGTCGGGGCTGCCGCGCCCACGGCATCGGCACGACCGAGCGTGAAGACAACCAGCGCGAGGCTCGCCACAACGAGGATCGGCCAGCGCAACATTGCGAGCAGACCGTCGGAATCCGCATCCGAATCGGGCGCGGCAGCCAGTGTCGAGGAAAGATTGACGATCATCGGGATTCTCCTTGATTGGTACAACATCGCACACGGATGACGAACGAACATCGGCGCTGAGGACGGCGTGGGCAACACCGCCAATGCATTGCACCCCCTTCTTCGGTACATACGTATCGCCGTCCCACCCCGCTATGCCGCCAACAAAGTTTTCGATGCATAACTCATGCCGCTGTAGCATGCACGGTCACGCATTGGGAAAGCGGCAGGAGCATGTGGGCGGACAAAACCGATCATCTTTTACCGGTGCTGCACGAACATTTTACAAATGCGATTTGGGGCGAAGTCCGTCTCCGTGGCAGGGAGAATTAAAAGGGTCTGCCCCAGACCGCGCGACCAGCCCAGGGCAGAAAGAAGAGGGGGGAGGAGTGTCTCAGTTCCGCGAGCGTTGCCGCTCAGGTCAAACGAAACCGGATACCTGAGGACATTGCCGCCATCTGCCCCAACTGTTCAGCCATCACCGCGCGACTGCAACAGATCACAACAGGAGCGGGAGGTCCACCATGTACCCAGAAGGAGTCCCGGTCACTTCGTCACCATCCGCCTGAGTGGATCGCTGACCCTCGCGTTCCACCGATTGGACGATCCAGCAGTACGGGTAAAGGCCTTGGAGTATTCCCGGCCTCGAACGATCCGCCCACAGCCTCGGCTCGTTCGAGACTCCCGAGGGGGAGTATTCCAGCGCCCCGCGCCGTTCCGCAATGCCGCCTCCCGTGTACGTACACAATGTACGGCCATTTTGCGGTGTTGTCAAGACCTGGCGGGGAATTGATCTGAAACCGGGGAGAACCACAAAGACGTAAAGAGCGCAGAGATCGCAAAGAGAAACAAATGCAAAAAGATGTTCGATTTTGCTCCTCTATTTCCCTTTGCGGTTCTCCCCGGTTTCCTTCCCGTTTTACGGTTCGTGGAGTTCCGCCGCGACCCGGAGGGCATCGTTCGCGTCAGTCAGTTTGCCGGCCAGTTGCCGCCAGCGGAGGCGGAGCAGGAGACGGCCAAGTGCTTTGCCGGGGCGGAGATTGAAAGCGCGCATCAGGTCGTCGCCCCCGACGAGCGGCGGCGTGGTGAGGAGCGGGGCGTACGCGCCGAAGTAATCGCGCATCAGTCCTTGCAGGAAGGCGATGTCCCGTGCCACCTTTTCCGGTGGGCGGTTCGGGCCGCGCGCGGTCGCACGGTCGCCCATCACCACCATGATGCAGGCGGGCGCGGCATCGCCCAGGACTGCCATGAGCCGGACAGCCTGCTCCGGTCCGCGCTCCTGGAGATCGTTCGGTCGCGCGTGCTGGCGGATCGCGGCAATGAGCAGGCGTTGTTCCGCGCGGGAAAGGCGCAACCGCTCGGCGATCCGACGAGCGAGATGCCCGCCCGCCTGCTCGTGCCACGGATAGCCCGGCGCGCCGTCCGACCCGACCGTGCGGGCAATCGGTTTCGCGGCGTCGTGCAGCAGCGCGGCAAGCGGGACGATCCAGCGGCGCATCCGCTCCCCGGCGAGTGGGGTATCGAGCCAGGCGCGAAACTCCTCGGCATACGGCGCGGCCCAGTCGTCCAGCGTATTGAGAAAACCGGCGACCGCGACGGATGCCGCCGTGTCGTGGTCGAAGACATCGAGATGGTGGTTGCAGCTCTGTGCCATGCCCCGCCCGGCGGTCGCTTCCGGTACGATGGCCTCCCACAGGCCGCTGCGCACGAGTCCTTCGATAGCGGATACGGCGTTCGCGGCGGCGAAGAGGCGGGCGAGTTCGTCCGCGATCCGCTCCGGCGCGACGGCGTGCAACCGATCGGCAATCGCCGCCGCCAACGATTTCGCCTCGGCGGTCGGCACGAAGCCTAGCGTCGCGACGAAACGGTAGAGCCGGACGGCGCGCAGCGGGTCATCGCGAAAGGCATCCGGCGCACATGGCCGCAGCAGGCCGGCAGCGAGGTCCGCGATGCCACCACAGGGATCAACGACGGCCGCATCGCCGCCGGCGAACAGCGTGCGGAGATCAACGGCCATCGCATTGACCGTGAAGTCGCGCCGCCGGAGGTCTTCTTTCAGCGTTTCGGCGCGGTATTGGGTCAGATCGTACTGCTGACCCGCCTGCACGACGCGTGCGGTCGGTTGCGCATCGTGCAGCGGAACAAATACTCCGCCGATCCTGTCCGCGAAGCGCCGGGCAATCGCGATCGCGTCGCGTGGGACGAGGATGTCCCAATCCACGATGCGCGTTTCGCCCCGCAGCAGATCGCGCACCGCCCCGCCGACGAGATAGCACGGCTCCTCCGTCAGTTCCAGGAGCGCGGCCAGCATCGCATTTTCGCGCACTGTCGCCTGCCACGTCACTGTCATAGTTGCAACTGTATTACCCCGTCCACGCGCGCGTCGCGACGAGCGTTACCATTGCAGCGACGAAAAGGACGTGCGCAAGAATCGCGGCGGTGGTGTTCGTGTAGCGGCGCGCGATGCCGAGCACGATGCCAACTGCGAAGACGGTCAGCGGTGCGAGCGGGAAGCCGTACTGCGTGTGCAGCGCGGCAAAGGCGAGCGCGGCGAGGAAAACACCGTAGCGGGGCTGGATCGCCCCCCGGAAGAGCAATTCCTCCCCGATGCCGAGCAGGATCGCCGCGACCGCCGCCGCACCGAGGCCACCGATATTGGCGAGCGCCTGATCGTTGATGCGGCGCACATTTTCCGCGATCGTCGGCGAGAGTTGCGCTGTCAACCACTGGCCGCCGATCGCCACACCGACGAGGACGGCCGCCGTGACAACCGCAACGAGCAGCGTCAGGGGCGTCGGGGCGGCGAGGCCGAGACGATCGCGAAGTTCGTCGGGTGTCCGCCGCCACATGAAGCGCACACCGCCGACGAACCGCTCGCCGCTCTCCTCGACCGCCGTGCTGGTGGCGATTACACCCCGATTCGCCGCCGTCGCCCGCGCCGTGGCCGCTTTCTCCACCGCCACTTTGCGCGTCCGCCGCACACCGACACCGACGAAGACGACGCCGAGCGCGCCGACGATCAACGCCTCGCCAATCGTGAAGACCAGACCACCGTGCGGGACGATCTGCCCCAGTTGGTCCTTCGCGCCGCCGACCGTGTAGAGTTTGCCGGTCACTGCCGCGAAGCCGAGACCGGAACTGCCCGCGACGAGATCGGGGCCGCTGCTCCATTTGTTCGCCGCGATATCGAGGACCTGGAGGGTGTTGGAGGACTCCGCTGTGCCGATGCCGCCTGCCGCGTAGATCATATTCTCGCGGCTCGTCGCGGCGAGGTTCCGACGCGCGTCACGCATCGGGGCGAGCGTGGACCACGCATTCATCAGCGGATCGAACCGCTCCGCCGTTTTCAGGCTAACTCCGTCCTGCTGCCCGCCGAGTGCGTAGATCGTGTTGCCGACAGCGACGGTCGCGAGACCGCTCCGCGCGGTCGGCATCGCCGGGGCGGTGGCCCACTGCTTCGTCGCCGGATCATAGACGGAGACGGTCGTGAGGCCATGACGCTTCGGGGTGGTACCGGCGACGGTCGTGCCGCCGAGGACATACAGTTTGCCGTTCGCGCCCGCCGCCGCGAGGTCCGTGCGGCCTTCCGGCAATGGCGGCAGCGCACCCCAGGTGTCCGTCGCGGGATCGTAGACGGCGGCGGCAGCGATGGGCACGCCATCCCGCTCGCCGCCGACCGCGTAAATCTTGCCATCGAGCACGGCGACGGCGAGGTTGGCGCGCGGCTCCGGCAGCGGCGCTTTGGTCGCCCACTGCGGAACCTTCCCCGCCACCGGCTGATCGCGCAGGGCGGTGTCGTAGGAGAGGACGCTGCTCGTCGGGCCGTTTGCATCGTCGCCACCGACAACATACAGCGTGCTGCCGACCGCGACGACGCCCATATTCTTGCGCGGCGCGGGGAGCGGATCGAAGCCGCTCCACACGATGCCGCTGCTGGCGCGCGGCTGGCCGGGATCGTAGACGCTGGCGCGGTCGGTCGGCGTGCCGATCGGATCGGCGACGCTCGCGGAGGCGAGAAAGAAAACGGCGACAGCGAACAGCAGGCAAACGAGGCCGAGCATGTGCATCCGGCTCTCCGCCTCGATCGGTAGGAGGCGCGCCCACGTCGCCGCGCGGACCCGGTCAATGAGCGCGGTACCCATCAGGATCGTGACGAGGACGAGCGCGAGGCCGCTCACCTGCCCAGCGATCATCTGCGAGACGCCGATAAACCAGACAAACAGGGCGAAAAAACCGAAGGCGATATCCTGCCCCATCTTGAGAGCACGGTTCCCCTGCGAAATCTGGCCCCAGATGGCGATCAGGAGGAGTGCAAAGGCAAAGATCGCCTGGAAGATCAGCGAGCCGATATCGCCCAACACCGAAGCGGCAATGAGCGGATGCAAAGCAGACACGGGGGAGTCCTTTCCGAGGGCGGACGATGCGACGTTGCATCGTCCGGTGGCGCAGCAGTGAGCCACCGCACCGGGAAGTATCCCGCAACACATCGGACACGACAACCGCCCCACCGCGTGATACAGTTTTTGTGCGGAAAGGAATAGGGAAATGCAGCAGACATTCACGGTCGTAATCGAACGGGATACCGAGAGCGGCTGGTTAATCGGGGATGTTGTAGAACTCCCCGGATGCCACACCGAAGCGCCTGACCTCGTGACGCTTGAAACGAATATTCGGGAGGCCGTTCTGGTTTATCTTCAGACGGTAGATCTCTCACAAGAAGAACCGCACAACGAGTTCGTCGGCACGATGCAAGTCAAGATACCGACCGATCTTCGTGTGCCCGCCTGACGACGTTTCGCGCCGCCTGTTTCCATCTCAGCATAGGAGAAACGTGTACCGATGTCGGAGCGTCTGCGGCTTGTTCCCTTCAAGACGATGCGAGCGATGGCAATCGCAGCAGGATTCGAGGAGAAACGGCGCGTTGGCAGCCATGTTTCATTCCGAGACGCTGAAGGGCGTACAACAGTCATTCCCGATCACGGGTCGCGCGAACTCGGGCGCGGACTCACGCGGAAGATCATTAATGATATGGGCCTGACGATTGCTCAATATCATGGTTTGTTGAATAAGATTTAGTGCAGCATCTATCGGGAGGCATCTGTCGTGGTCGCACGCACATGACACCGTCGCCACATCGCCTATCACTCGAACGCATCGAGCATGCCGCGCGCATCATTGATCCCGTATTTTTGCACTCGCCGCAGTTCGTGTGCGAACCGCTCAGTGATGAACTGGGTGTGCAACTCGCGCTCAAGATCGAGACCCTCAACCCGCTCCGCTCGTTCAAAGGGCGCGGCGCGGATTATTGTGTCTCCCAACTCCCCACCGATGCGCGTCTCGTCTGTGCCAGTGCGGGAAATTTCGGCCAGGCCATGGCGTACTCCTGCCGCAAACGCGGCCTTGCGCTGACGGTCTACGCGAGCATCAACGCAAATCCGTTCAAGGTCGAACGGATGCGCGCGCTCGGCGCGAATGTGGCGCTGCACGGCGAGGATTTTGACGCCGCGAAGATCGAAGCGAAGCGTTTCGCGGCGCAAACCGGTGCGCGGATGATCGAGGATAGTCTCGATCCTGCCACCGGGGAAGGGGCGGGCACGATCGGGCTTGAACTTCTCGCGTTCCCCGAGCATTTCGACACGCTGCTCGTGCCGCTCGGCAACGGCGCGATGCTCGCGGGGATCGCCAGGGTCATCAAAGCCCGCAGCCCACAGACACAGATAATCGCCGTGCAGGCCACCGGAGCGCCCGCGATGGTCGAATCGTGGCGAGCGGGGCGGGTCATCGCCCATGAGCAGATGCACACCATCGCCGACGGCATCGGGGTGCGCGTGCCGGTCCCGGAAGCGCTCGCGGACCTTCGTGGTCTCGTGGACGATGCGCTCCTGGTGCGCGACGAGACGATCATCCGGGGAATGCGCCTGCTCCACCGCCACGTCGGGGTGGTTGCGGAGCCGTCCGGTGCGGTCGGCGTCGCCGCGATTCTCGAGCACCCCGGCATGTTCCGCGACCGACTCGTCGGGACGATCATCTGCGGCGGTAATCTGACGGTGGAGCAGATGCATCAGTGGCTGTGAACGATTTTCCTGCGGAACGATCTTGCCACACAGATGTCATTGACGATAGGAGTTAGGCAGTTCGCGAGAGCAATTCGGGTGGTGGCGGGCTAAAGCCCGCCACCACCGGGAAATCGCCCTATCTGCGTACGTCATAGACTGATCCGTCTCTCTCACGAAAGGTGCATCCGTGACACACGCAGCATCGCTCGCCAATGATCTCCGGCCGCTGCTCTCTCCCGACACGCTCGTGACGGATGCGGCGGCACGGGCGGTGTACGGGCACGATTTTTGGGCGCAGCGGGGCATACCGGGGATCGTCGTGCGGGCGGCGCAGGCGGAGGATGTCGCGGCGACGCTCCGGTATGCGGCGTCGCGCGGCGTCGCGGTCGTGCCGAGGGCGGCGGGGACGAATGTCAGTGCCGGTTTTTTGCCGACGCCGGAGCGGATCATGCTCGATCTGCGCCCGATGAACCGGGTGCTGACGATTGATACCGAGCGGCGTGTGGCGGTCGTCCAGCCGGGCGTCATCAATGGCGACCTCAATGCGCGTCTCGCGCCGCTCGGCTTCTGCTTCTCGCCCGATCCCGGTTCCGCCGCGATCTCCTCGATCGGCGGCAATATCGCCGAGAACGCGGGCGGCATGCACTGCCTCAAGTACGGCGTCACCGACGACCATGTGCATGCCGTCGAGTGCGCCCTGATCGGCGGCGACACGATGCGCCTCGCGGCGGGCGACAGCGGCCCCGACCTGCTCGGCCTGCTGATCGGCTCGGAAGGGACACTCGGCATCGTCACGGAAGCGACGGTCACCCTCCGACCCCTCCCCACCGCGACGCGCACGCTGCTGGCGATCTTCGACGACGCCGATGACGCGGCAGCAGCCGTTTCGGCGACGATCGCGGCGGGGATTATCCCGGCGGCGATGGAGTTCTTCGACCGGGCGGCAGTCGGCTTCTTCGACGCTTTCGCCGGCTCCGGCTCCGGTTCTGGCTCCGGTTATCCCGCAGAGGGCGAAGCCTTCCTACTGATTGACCTCGACGGCAGCGAGGAGCATGTCTCACGGGATATGTTGGAAATTGAACCGATCCTGCGACGCGGCGCGCGGGCCGTCCATCGCGCTGATGGCGACGCGGCGCGGGCCGCGCTTTGGAAGCCGCGCATTGACGGCGCATTGGCGCTCGTCGCGAGCGGGCGCGGCTTCTTCATCTGCGACACGACCGTCCCGCGCGAGCGCATCCCGGAGATGCAGCGCGCGGTCGTCGCTATCGGACAGCGTTCCGGCCTCCAAACGCTCACCCTCGGCCACGCGGGCGACGGCAACATCCACCCGATCATCCTGTTCGACAAGAATGACCCGGCGCAGGTCGCGGCGATGGAGGAAGCGGACGATGCGGTCGTCGCGGCGGCCCTCGCCCTCGGCGGCACGATCACGGGCGAGCACGGCATTGGCAGCGAGAAGCGGCGGCAGATGCGCCAGCGCTTCTCCCCGACCGAAATCGCCGCGATGCGTGCCGTCAAAACCGCCTTCGACCCGGATGGCCTGCTCAACCCCGGCATCCTCCTGCCCGATCCCGCCGACGATGAACCGACCCTGCCCCGGTTCGCCGCGACGATCAAGGATGCCATCGCCGCCCGCCGCGCCGGGCGCGCATGGAGGCACGGGACCGGCTCGCACGCCTCACAAAAGCCGACAGGAAACGCAGTCACCATCGCACTCGACGCCGAGAACTTGACGGTGACGGCGACCGCCCGGACGCCCCTGACCACCCTGCATGAAACACTCATGGCGCGCGGCTTTCGCTGTGCGTTGGCGAACAAGGAAGGCGTGGATGTCGCGGACGCTATTTCCAGGCAGAACGACCGTGCCGCCGCGCGCGACGCCCTGCTCGCCATCGAAACGACGCTCGCCGACGGCCATACGGCGCGCTTCGGCAGCAACGCGGTCAAGGATGTCGCGGGGTACGACATGAAGCGGCTCTTCATTGGCAGCGGCGATGCATTCGGCGTGCTGGAAACGGTGACGTTGCGCGTCCTGCCCGCTCGTCGCTAATCACAGGGCGAATGTCGCTCTCCTTTTTTACAGATTTTTGACGCGCATTTCACACGCTGTCTCGGGTTTCAACGTGCTACCAGAAGCAGGGCACGCCAGCGGGCGTATCCCCATCGTTCCCCGACACACGAGGAGGTGCATCCGTGAACACCGGCCCGTTCTGGTCACCCGACCTTATGGCGGTACCGCGCCCGGCGCGGCGCGGCCGGGGGAGCACGCGCACCTTTCTCGGCGCGTTTCTCGGCATCCTGCTCGTTGGGTTGCCCGGCCTGCTGATCCCGACCAGCGCGATCACGACCGCGCAGGATGCCGCCGCGCTCGACGGCATCCACAAGATTCAGCACGTCGTTGTCATCATGCAGGAGAACCGCTCGTTCGATCACTACTTCGGCACCTTCCCTGGCGCGAACGGCATCCCGATGCAGAATGGCGTGCCGACCGTCTGCGTGCCCGATCCGAAGACGAACCAGTGCGTCGCGCCCTTCCACGATGCCGTGGACAAGAACGCGGGTGGCCCGCACAGCGAGAAGAACGCCACCGCCGACATCAACGGCGGTGCAATGGACGGCTTTATCAAGGAGGCGCAGGGCGGTCTCCGCAACTGCGCGAACCCGACCGATCCCGCCTGCACTAACGGCGACCGCACCGATGTGATGGGCTACAAGGACGCGCGCGACATCCCGAACTACTGGCAGTACGCCCAGCAGTTCGTTTTGCAGGACGCAATGTACGAGCCGAACGCCTCGTGGAGCCTGCCGGAGCATCTCTTCATGGTTTCCGGCTGGTCCGCCAAATGCGACAACGCCGACCCGATGAGCTGCCGCAATGAGTTGCAAAACCCCGACCGCCTCGCCCCACAGCGTCGCAACGGCCGCCCGGCCGCGACCGCGAAGCCGCCCAATTACGCCTGGACCGACCTGACCTATCTCATGTACAAAGCGAACGTCAACTGGAAGTATTACGTAGCCGACGGCACGCAGCCCGACTGCGAGGACGACGCGATGACCTGCGCGCCGAAGGCGCAGAATGCCGGGACGCCGGCGATCTGGAACCCGCTGCCGTGGTTCGAGACGGTGCGCCAGAACGGCCAGTTAGGCAACATCCAGGACCTCGACCACTTCTACGACGACGCCAGGAACGGCAATCTCCCCGCCGTCTCATGGATCACGCCGAACGGCAAGAACAGCGAGCATCCGCCCGCGCTCGTCAGCGACGGGCAGGCGTACACAACCGGCCTGATCAACGCAATCATGCAGGGGCCGAACTGGAACAGCACGGCGATCTTCCTCGCGTGGGACGATTGGGGCGGCTTCTACGACCATGTGACGCCGCCGTCCGTGGACCAGAACGGCTACGGCCTGCGCGTACCGGGTCTCGTCATCAGCCCCTACGCGAAGCAGGGGATGATTGACCACCAGACGCTCAGTTTCGACGGCTACCTGAAGTTCATTGAGGACGATTTCCTCGGCGGACAGCGCCTCGACCCGGCGAACGACGGCCGACCTGACCCGCGCCCGACGGTGCGTGAGAATGTCCCGCAACTTGGCGACCTCGCGCAGGACTTCGACTTCACCCAGCCACCCCGCCCGCCGCTCATTCTGCCCACCAATCCCCCGCCCGGGCCTGCGTCGGTGGGATAAGGGAACCTCACCCCAGCCGGTAGAACGCCCGCGCGTTTTCGGACATGATCTTGCGCGCCGTGCTTTCAGGGAGCGCGTCGAGGGGGAAGGCTTCTTCCGGCGTGTCGAAGCGCCAGTGCGGGTAGTCGGTCGCGAACATCAAGAGGTCGTCCGCGCCGATCTGATCGAGGATGTGCAAAAACTGTTCCGTAGTGGGCGGCGCGTCGAGCGGCTGGGTCGTGAAGCGGACGTGCGCGCGGACGTAGTCGGACGGCGGGCGGCGCACCCACGGCACCTCGCGCCGCAGTCCCTTCCACTCCTTATCGAAACGCCACATGAACGACGGCAACCAGGTGAAACCGCCCTCGATCATCGCCACCCGCAGCGTCGGGAAACGATCGAACACACCCTCGACGATCAGGCTGAGGAGCTGCGACTGGAAGATTTGCGCCATGCCGACCTGCTCCTCCATGTAGGTGGAGGGCCAGCCGGCGGCGGAGGGCGGGCTGCCCGGCGCGCCCCCATACTGGATGCCGATGGCGAGGTCGTGGCGCACCGCCGCCTCGTACAGCGGGTGGTACAGCCGGTTGCCGTACGGCGTCAGCGCATGCACCGGCAGCGCGACCTGGACGAAGCCGGGGTGGCCGCCGACGCGCTCGATCTCCCGCGCCGCCATCTCCGGCTGCTGGCTCGGCACGAGGATGGAGGCGCGCAGCCGGTCGTCCTTCTCCAGCCACTCCGCGATGTGCCAGTCGTTGACAGCGCTGGCGAGGGCGGCGGCGGCATCCGGGTTGTGGACGCTCTCCAGGTTGTACGCGTTGTTCAGGATCGCATACTGGACATTCCATGGGTCGAGCGATTGCTCCCGCACCACCGCCAGTTGCGACCCCGGCGCGATGCCGTCCGTCCGCCGCGCGTCGGGGCGGATCGTCGTCGGCGCGTTCTTCGGATAGGTCGCCTCTACCGGCCCCTTGAAGTCGGACTGGGTGATGTATTCCTTCCAGAAGTCGGTCAAATACGGAAACAGCACCCCAACCGATGGGATGACGGTATGCACGTCTGCATCAATAACGAAGTGCTGAATGCTCCGGGTGCCCTCTGGGTGGGATGAGTGCTGAGAATCCCGCGTCTCAACCATCACTGCCTCCTCTTCCCTTCTTTGCGATCTTTGCGTCTCTGCGGTTCTCCCCGGTTTCCGTCGGTCCTACCGGCACGCCCGTGTCAGCATGCGTTTGAACGCCGCGCCGTCTGAGGCGAGGGCGACGGTGACATTGGGTGGTTTGCCGAACACGCCGAAGCGATCCACGACCGTCTCGCCGCGTGTCAACTCGCTGCTCGTCTCGACATCCACAAAGAAGTGGCCGGACCGCGCCATGATCGCCGGATCGAGCGCGACCGCGACGGTCATCGGATCGGGCAGGTTCATCCCAGGCGTTTCGATCAGTTTAGCGGTTGAGCCGACGAGGAAGCGGTTGATCGCCACGCAGAAACGCGCGTACGGCGTGCCGACCGCTTCCAACGCGTCCGCCTCCGCCACGTCCAGCATCGCGTCACCGAGGCAGACCTCGAAAGGAACCATCGTGACCGGCATCCCGGCATGGAAGACGATGCGCGCCGCCTCGGGGTCGCACCAGATGTTGTACTCCGCCGAGGGCGTCACATTGCCGATGACATTCGCCGCCCCGCCCATCACGTAGCACTCCTTGACGGCGGCGGCGAAGTGCGGCTCCCGCAGAATCGCCATCGCGACATTTGTCAGCGGCCCGAGCGTGACCAGCGTCAGCGCGCCCGGTTCGCGCAGGAACCGCTCGATCAAGGCGTCCACTGCGTGCTGCTTCTCCGGCGCGCGCTGCGGATCGGGATGGTGCGTGTTGCCGAGGCCGTCCGCGCCGTGGATGGACGTCGCATCCTCGTGCGGGCGCATCAGCGGCTTCGCGCTTCCCATGTAGACTGGCACATCGGCGTTGCAGAGTTCGGCGGTGATCAGCGCATTGCGCGTGGCGAGCGGCAGGGAGACATTCCCGGCGACGGTCGTCACCGCCTCCACCCACGCCTCCGGCAGCCGGAAGGCCATCACCAGCGCGACGGCATCATCCGAGGCGGTGTCGGTATCAATGATGAGACGCTTTGGGGAAAGTTCGGGGTTCGGGGTTCGAGGTTCGAAGTGGGGGGGGTCGGGATTTCGTTCCTCGAACCCCGAATCCCGAACCCCGAAGTCCCTACCGCCCACCGTCCACCGTCCCATACGCTGGATGAGGGAGAAAACCGAGTTCGTTCAGGGGATAAAATGTCGCGAAGGCGCGACCACGGATCAAGTCTTCGGGCAACACACCGAAGCGGCTGGAATCCTCGCTACGGTTGCGATTGTCGCCGAAGACGATCACGCTGTGATCCGGCACGACATAGGGCTGGCCGTTCGCGGGCCAGGTGTAGGCGGGTAACTCGGCGATGTACGGTTCATCAATCGGCTGGTCATTGATATAGACCTTGCCCCCTTTGACCAGCACGCGCTCACCGGGCAGGCCGACGATCCGCTTGATGAACGGGATGCCGCGCTGCGCTTCCTGCGGCGGCGGCGTCAGGACGATGATGTCGCCCCGATCCGGCTTGCCGAAGAGGTAGTAGGGGTGGCCGCCGATGTCCCAATGCGTGTAGGCGCGGCGATTGACGAGCAGATGTTGCTGCTCGCCGAGACTCGGCACCATGCTCATCCCCTCGACCTTGACCGGCAGGATGAGCAGCCGCATCGCGAAGAAAAGGATGACCGCAATCGCCAGTGTTTCGACGATCTCTCCGGCGGCGCTACCCGACGACGCCTTCCGGCGCACGGCAAGCGCGGGGCGCGGGGCCTCCGGTTCGGGATCAACGACCATCGGCGTCTCGGTAGGCGCGGCGCGTTCCGGCCCTTCCAGCGGAGGTGTCGTCAACGTGGTGATCTCCCATCCACGAATCGGAGGGTGGCCGTTAGTCTATGACCGACTTGGTGTTCTTGGCGGACTTCACGTCGTCGTCTTCATCCTTGACGGAATCCTTGAAATCCCGCACGGACTTGCCAACTGCGCCGCCGAGACCGCCGAGCTTGCCCGCGCCAAAGACGATCAGGACGATGACGAGGATGATAATGAGGTGCCACGGCTGCAAAACGCCCATCTGGGTATGCCCTTTCTCAAGTGCTGCGTACTGCGCGCGAAGTGCTGAGGTTCCGCTGTCGCATGGCGCATGCTACATCAGGCGAAGGGAATGAGCAATGTGGGGAAATCATCCATTACCGTGATTGCTCGTCGTCGTTCATCGGCGGCATCTTTGATAATGAAGGTGCTGATACCGCCCGTTGTTGGAGGAGTAACCGATGAACGGCATGGGGCACCGCACCGATCGCCGCGCTCAGACCAGCGATAGCCGTCCATCAGCGGCTATCGCTTACGTACCTTGACCACGTTCCGCACGAGACGGGGAACCAGAACCGACCTGGGCGGGGATATATCTTCGCCGGTACGACCAGTGGCATCGTCGGCAAGACCAGCGGTAATTGTATGAAGGGGTACATTGTCATGGTGCGTCAACGCAGATTCATTTTCAGCAGTACGCTCGTCGTGGGTCTCGTGCTTGTGATGCTGCTTCCCTTCGCCGTGCAGGGTGCGGATCGCTTCGCCAGCCCGGAGTTCGAGCAGCAATGGAACAGCGTCGAAGGGATAATCCCGAACTTCTGGGGGCCGCTTGCGACGGCGCGCAACGGTCAGCCCGAGAAGTACGCCGAGGGCGTCTACAACGGTGACCCGGGCAAGCGGCTCGTGCAATACTTCGACAAGGCGCGCATGGAGAAGACCAATCCTGCCCGCCCCGTGACGAATGGGTTGCTCACAGTCGAACTGAAGACCGGCGCGCTGCAGTTGGGCGATGTCAGTTTCGAGCAGCGCAGCGCGGCGGAGATCGAGATTGCGGGCGATCAGGACGCACCGGGGCCATCGTACGCCACCCTCAATGGGTTGATAGAACGGGTCGCACAGCGTGGCGGCGCGGTGGATCGCGGGTACGACGGGGCAAGCAAGACATTCGTCAATGTGCCGTCCGCGAGCGACCCGGAACTGGCCTTCGTGACCTATCAGGGCGATCCGGGTGGCCGCTTCGGGCAGAACGTCCCGAAGGCATTCTGGGATTACTTGCAGACCATCCCCGGCGGCTGGCTGACGACGATGGGCTATCCGATCAGTGAGGCGTTCGGGACGCAAGTGCAGGTCAATGGACAAAGCACGTTCGTTGTGGTGCAGGCCTTCGAGCGGCGGGTGCTCACCTACACGCCCACGAACCCGGCGCGGTTCCGCGTGGAGTTCGGCAACATCGGGCGGCACTATTATCGCTGGCGGTATGAACAGTCGCACCCGGTGACCGCCACGCCGACGACTGCTACGGCGACGATCACGGTGACGCCGAATCCGTCGCCACGGGCGGGGCGGGTAACGATCAGTGGGACGGGCTTCGTAGAAAACGGCAAGGTTCTCCTCCAGTTCGTCTCCCTGAGCGAGGGGACCACCACCGCCGTCACCCCAACACTGTTGAGCGGCACAGGGACGTTCACCCTCGCAGAGGACCTGGGCCAGGAAGCCTTCAATGATGCGTCGCTGACGGTCAACATCCTCGATTCGACCACAAAAGCGGTGCTCGCGACGGTGACCGTCGCGCTGACCGGCCCGCGTGTCTAGCACCGTCGCGTCAGCCGTCCCGGACCGTCACCAGTGTCTGGATACAATCAGCAGTGAGACCGAGACCGAATGAATAATCAGCATGGCGCGGAGTCCGCGCCGCGAGAGGAGTCGAGAACATGTCAGATAGTACCGACCGTATCCCTAGCGCCGATGTCGCGCCGCGCACGGCGTCGCGGCGCACCTTTCTCGCCGGGAGCGCCGTCGCGGGTCTCACCCTCGCCGGCGTGCCGCTCCTCGATGCTCCGCTCGTCTCCGCTGCGGGCGATCCCGCCAAGATCAAGGCGATCTTCACCGTCGCCCGCACCGCCGAGCAGCTCGCCGTGACGTTCTACAGCAACGGACTCGACAACGCTGACGCGCTCGGGCTCGGGCCGGAGGCGCAGGGACAGATCCAGGCCGCGCTCGTCGAGGAGCAGATCCACCAGCAGTTCTTCACCGCCCAGGGCGGTGACTCATTGGCGGACACCTTTAGTTTCCCGAATGGGGCGAAAACCTTCAGCGACCTGGGCACATTCATCGCAACGCAGCAGCAGTTAGAAGGGGTCTTCGACTCGGCTTTCCTCGCCGCGATCCGTGAGTTTGCCGAGATGGGCGAGCCGCGGCTGGCGCAGATCGCGGGGCAGATCGCCTGCATCGAGTCGGAGCATCGGGCGCTCGGGCGGGACATTGGTGGGCTGGACCCGGCGGACAACTGGGTCTACGCGCCGGTGCTGGTCTCCTTCGTGGCGGACGCGCCGAAACTGGTGAAAGACGCGGGGTACCTGAGCCCGGTGGCGGGGAATACGTATAAGTACGTGCCGGTGGATACGAGCCTGGCGGGGATCGACTACAAGGACGGCCCCCCAAGCAAGCGACCGTAGCGCCGGGGGCGCCGCACTGACCCGATCCTCGAAGAGACGCCCAGCGATACTGAGTGACTCCCGATCAACGAATCGATCTTGGGCGGTCAGGAATGTGCAAGCGTCAGTTCACCGAGGGGCGGGTCATCGGCGACCTCAAACCCGGCAATGCCGACCAGAAAGTCGGGCGGGCGATCGTCTGTTCCGCGACATTGCCCATTCGTGCGGAACATACCGGCAGGGATCATGCCATGATTGCCAGCACAACGATTTTTCATATACTCTCCTCCCTGCGATGAGCGGACATCTCCGGCGGCCTGCCGGGGGTCGCGCCGATCACGAGACCGTACGCCGACGGTCTCCGCAGTGAGTATCCGGTCGCCCGATTCGGTCGAGTATTCACCGCACTATGTACGCGAAGGGAGTGAAAGGTGAGGGGATCGTCCTGGGCGTTCGTGCTGATGTGTTTCGCGATTATCCTGGGCTCGCATGCACCCGTCGGGGTGTCCGCCGCCCAGAACTTCGCCGACCCGCGCTTCGCCTCCATCTGGCGCGCGGATGAGGGCAAGGCGCCGAACTTCTGGGGACCCCTCGGCGTCGCGTCCGACGGCATCCAGGAGCCGTACAATGGTGGCACGCGACTCGTACAGTACTTCGACAAGGGGCGGATGGAAGTGACGAACGGGCAGGTGACGTTCGGCCTGCTCGCCACTCAGATGGTCACGGGCGACCGCCAGCAGGGGGATCAGTCGTTCCGGCATACCCCGCCCTCGCTCATCAAGATCGCCGGCGACGCGGACGGCCTCGGGCCCTCCTACCGGACAATCTCCGAGAACCGCGCGCAGCTCCTCGCGCCGCGCGACCCCAAACCCGGACAGGAGATCGGCCTCCTGTTCGACAAGGGCAACACTCTGATCGCCAGCCCGAACCCGGCGAATCCCGGCGGCCCGATCGCGAACGGCGCGTACGATAGCACGACGCAACACAACGTGCTCGCCGCCTTCGCGGATTATCGAGGGAGGGTAGGGATGGGGGCGATCGGCTTCGCCATCTCGGAGCCGTTTGCGGCGTATTTCACGGTCGGCGGCGTCGAGCGACCGATCGCGGTACAGGTCTTCGAGCGACGAGTGCTGACATACACAGAAGGCAACCCACCGGACTTCCGCGTGGAGATGGGGAATATCGGCCGACACTTCTTCGACTGGGTAGCCAATGGCGGCTAGCGGAGAACCGGTCCCCTGACCACGCCCCTAGTAGCGATACGTGGGCGTGGTCATCTCGCAGTCCGTCACGCAGTTGGCGGCAGTGAGAACATCCTGGATACGATCCCGCAACCAGCTACGTGGATTATGTGTCGATCGGTATCACGCTCAGTGCTGGGGCGGTTGCCCCTCGCCGGAGGTTCCGCCAGGTAGATCGGAGGCGTGAATCCCCGCGCGCGCCAGGAGGTCGCGCAAAGGTGTCTCGCTTACCCCTGTCATCGGTGCCGTCCTATTGGCGACAGGGGCGTAGCTCGCCGTCATGTCCCGCTCGGTCGGTGCGACGCTCACCCCCGCACTCGCTGCGACCGTAACCGGGGGCAGTGTGGCCCCGCCACCCGCAGTGTTGATCGGTATGACGGTAGATCGTGTCGCGGGTCGCGTACTTGCCATGAATTCGGCGCGTGCGACCGGGCTCAGGAGCAAGACGACGAGCATCGCGAAGGCGCACGCGCCGAACAGGCGGCGATGATCCGCGCGTCGCTGCGGTGGCGTGCCGATCGCGTCGAGCGCGGTATTGAGTTTCGCGAGGGCATCGTCTGCGGTCCTGATACGTGCTTCGCGCGCGGTGTACGTCCGTTCCAAGAGCGGACCGAGCCGCGCCTCGTCCGCACAGTAATCGGGGCGGCGCTCCGGCAGGTCGTGCCCCGGGCTATTCGCTCCTATCCCCTGTCGCATTGCCACTCCTCTCATCGCTCCACCAGGGCGATGCGCAATCGACCGTTAACTGCGCCCTCCACCCGCGCAGATGCCGCTGCCTGCTGGCGCTCGCCCAGTTCCGCCGCGAGGGCGCGATGCGCCCGGTGCAACCGCGATTTGACGGTGCCGCGGCGACACCCCAACACCTGCGCCATCTCGGCCTCGCTCAGTTGGCTGTAATGGCGCAGCACGAGTACTGCCCGGTGATCCGCCGGGAGCCGCTCCAGCGCCCGCCAGATCGTCTCGTGCAACTCCGTCCCCTCGGCACGCTCGGCGGGGCCGGGATCGGGGTCGGCCCCGAGCAACGCGTCGAGTTGCCAATCCGCAGTCGGCAACGGGAGGTGCGCGCCGCGCCGGTCGCGCCGGAGATAGTCCATGCTGACATCGTGGACGATGCGGTACAGCCACGGGAGGAAGGGACGCTCGGGGTCGAAGCGGCGGAAGGCGGCGAAGAGTTCGATGAAGACGAGCTGGACGATCTCCTCGGCGGCGTCCGTGCGGTGCGTGATGAAGAGGGCGCTGCCGAGGACGCGGCGGTGATACAGATGGAAGAGTTCCGCGAACGCCGCGCGGTCCTGCTCCTTGCAGCGCCAATAAAGGGCGACGAGTTCCGGTGCATCAGTCATTCACGGCCCCTGCCCGATCCGCGACGGTCGCGACGGTTTGATTCATTAACTCCCCCGCGAACGCGGAAGTGGTTCCATCGTACCGAATAACGCGAATGCTTGTCCCCTTTATGCCCCGCTCGCCGCCGCGTGCAGCGCGATCATTGCGCGGGCCAGATCATCCTCCGTGCCGACATTGCCGGGGAAGATGACGAGCGGCACGTCCGGCCAACGGTCGGAGTCCACGGCACGCCAAACGGGCACGCCGGGAAGGAGCGCTCCGAGCACCGTCGCGTGGCGGATGCCGAGCGCTTTGGTCGCCATATCGCTGGACGTGATGCCGCCCTTCGCGATGAACCACGCCGGTTGCCGCTCCAGCCCGCACACAATAGCGACGAGCGCAGACGAAATTTGCTGCCCGATGCGGAGATTTGCCGCATCGTCCGTCCCATTTTGCAGGAGCGTGCGGCTGGTGAACAACAACGCGTCCGCGCCGTGTGACCATGCGTCGGTAACGGCAGCAATCGCGGACTGGATCGCCTCGTTGCGACGATCATCGAGCAGCGCGTCGGCGGGTATTTCGATCGCGCGGGCAGTTTTCACCGCCCGCGCCCGTTCCAGTTGCGCTGTGCTGCGCGGCACATACGATCCGACGACGACGAGGCCGGGGCCGGAGCCGCGCACCATCTCAACGGGCGCAAGCAGCGGGCGGCGCGGCAGGCCGAACCGAGCGCGCACGAAGGCGGCCGCCGTCCGGCAGAGGTAGCGACGACCCGCCGCCTCCGCCCTCATCATGCCGAGGACGGCCGCCGCCATGTCGCCATCCTCCGCGCTGTTGATCGCGATGACGGGCTGCGTCGTTGTCATCAGCCACGCCGCGACGGCGTCCGCGCCCTGCCGGATCGTCGCGAGCGAGAGCGCGACGACCTCGTTATGCGTCCAGCGCCCGCCGGATTTCTCGACGGCCCAATCGCGCAGATCGGAGGCCACGAAGCCGAACGTCGCGTCCTTCGCGAACTCCGTTTCGCCGACGGGAACGGCGGTCTCGCCGTCGTGCACCCAATGGACATCGCCGACGGTGATCCGCTTCCCTTCCGCGAAGAAGGGCGCGAGGATGACCTGCGGCGACGGTTCGCCCGGTGCGATCAGCGCGTCGGTCTCGGCGGGGAAGTGGCCCCGGAGCGTCGAATCGCTCCGGCTAATAACAGTGAAATCGCGCCCGGTTTGCGCGGCGGCGTCCCGCAGGTGCGCCGCGATCTCGCGATTGAGCGCCACGGCGTCGCGCTCAGCCAGGCTGCGGCTGTTGGTGAGGAGGTAGAACCCGGCGCCGTCCGACCGGAAAGCATCGGCCAGCGTCGCTACATCCCACCGTGTATAAACGGAAAGGTCGTAGACCGTCTGCGTGCCGGTCGGGTCGTCATCGAGCACGACGACGGCGCGCGGGTCGGCGGCGAGATGCGCCCGGATCGCGGCGAGGAGCGGCGCTTCGTCGGGTGGCGGCGGCAACCCCATGAAGAGGTTTGCCAGCGGCTGCCGTTTCACGTCCTTCATGCGCGCTGCTCCTCCCGATTGGTGATCGGCCATCATTCCCGATCTTCCAACTGTAGCAGATGCGTGTTAAGAGATGTTTGAACCACTAAGACGCCAAGGACGCCAAGAGGGAAAAGGAAAATGGAATCTTCCTTAGGACTTACGCAGTTGGTGCAATTTCTTGGTGGTGGCGGGCTTTAGCCTGCACCAGAGAAGCAGGCTAAAGGCCGCCACCACCGGGTTTCTCTCGCGAACTGTGTAACTTCTATTTCTTTTATTTTCTCGTATTCTTGTCGTCCTTGGCGTCTTGGCGGTTCATCTCCGGTGAAGTTGTTCTCCTACTGGCCGGAAAGCCTGTGCTACCGTGATGGTCATTTCACGATGGCAGCGATATCGAGCAATTTGGCGGTTTTGTCGTCGCTGGCGCAGGCGAGAGTTTTGCCATCGGGGCTGAAGGCGACGGCGTTGACGATGGCGGGCTGCACGCCGAAGTTTTTGAGTGACTGGCCGGTGCCGAGGCTCCAGAGTTGGACGGCGCTGCCGCCGCTGGCGAGGGTCTTGCCGTCCGGGCTGAAGGCAACGGAATAGATGCTCTGATCGCCCTTCAACGCCTTCATCTCGTTGCCGGTCGCGACATCCCAGAGTTTGATCGCGCCGAAACTTCCCGCCGCGACGCTCCTCCCCGTCGGGTCGAAGGCGACGGCGAGGATCGCGCGCGGCTGACCGCCGAGCGTCCGCACCTCCTTTCCCGTTGTGACATCCCAGAGTTTGACCGCCTTGTCGTCGCCACCGCTCGCGACGAGCTTGCCATCCGGGCTGAAGGCGACGGAATGGACGCTGCCCGAATGTCCGGTCAGGGTTTTCGCTTCCTTCCCGGCCGGCACATCCCAGAGTTTGACCGTCGCATCAACGCCGCCGCTCGCCAGGGTCTTGCCATCCGGGCCGAAGACGATGGAAAGAACCGTCTCCTTGTGCCCCCTCAGTGTTGCCAGTTCCTTGCCCGACGCGACATCCCACACCTTGATCGTCGTGTCCGCACTGCCACTGGCGAGCGTCTTCCCATCCGGGCTGAAGGCAACGGACGTTACCGCGCCCATGTGGCCGCTGAGCGCCCGCAATTCTTTGCGGGTGGTGGCGTCCCAGAGTTTGATCGTCCGGTCGTCGCTCCCGGTCGCGAGCGTCTTGCCGTCCGGGCTGAAGGCGACGGACATGACGGGCGCGATGTGCCCGGCGAGCGTTTGCCCGAGCGTGGGCGGAGCCGAGGAAGCGGCAACGGCGCTACCACTGGGCTGCACCGTCCCGCGCGCCGCCGCACTCCCCGCCGCTCGCGTCTGTGCGGCAGGCCGTGTGGGTGCAGCGACGCTGGCGGCTGCGGTGGTCGCACTCGCCGGGGAGGCGCTGGCGGCAGTCGGCGCGACAGTAGTTGGTGCAATGATGGTCGGTGCGATGGTAGTCGCGGCGCTTGCGGTCGTTGTCGGCGTCGCCGTTGGGCTGCCGCCACCGCTACAGGCAGCCAGCGCGACGGAGAGCAGACCGAGCGCGAAGCCGGACCCGAGCCGTTGCCATTTCATTGCCACGTTACCTTCCCCGCATGCAGACGCGCCGTTTGCGTTCCGGTAGCGGATGCTCAGCCTGCGTCCCTCTCCCTGGATGAATCTTGCCCATGGGTTCCGCAGGCGGAAGCCTCCGCTACTATTCGCTCTCCTCACTCACGTCCGAGAATAGCCGATGGTTTCAGCATGTGGGCACACTGTCTATTTTGTCATGCCCTCGGAGATGCGGACGATCTCGATCACCGAGGAATCGTCGAGATGCGCCATGCCCACATCAGCGGCGCGGCTGAAGAGGGCGAGCGCGGCATCGTTGATTGTCAGGTCGAGGCCGACGGATGCACCGAGGTCGTGGACGATGCCGAGGTCCTTGACAAAGATGGCGAGCGCACTCTTCGGCGGCGTGTACTCCCCCGATACCATGCGCGGGCTGCGGTCGCCGAACATCCACGAAGCGCCCGCGCCGTGCATGACAAAGTTCTGCACGACCTCGGGCGCGATCCCGGCGCGTTTGCCGAGTTCAATCGCCTCCGCCGCTGCGGCGATATGTACACCCGCGAGCAACTGGTGGACGATTTTCAGTGTGAGCGCCTGCCCGACCTGATCGCCGACCGGATACTGCTGCGTGCCGAGTGCGTCGAGGGCGGGTTGGCAGCGCGCCACGTCCGCCGGGTTTCCGCTGATCGCGATGCTGAGATCGCCCATCGCCGCCCGCCCCGGCCCGCCACTGACGGGCGCGTCCACAAAACCAAGCCCCCGCTCGGCGGCGTGCCCCGCCAGTTCCCGCGCTTGCGCCGGGGCAATTGTGCTCATGACGAGGACGGTCGCGCCCGCTGGCAGAGCGGCGAACGCGCCTTCCGGCCCCAACACTGCCTCGCACGCCTGCGCGTAGTTCTGCACCATCACGAGCAGTATGTCGGCCCCCGCCGCCACCTCCGCCGCGCTCCCGGCGACCGTCCCACCATCCGGGATTAGCGCCGCCGAGCGCGCCGGGTCCGCATCATAGCCGGAGAGCGCGAAACCCGCTTTGAGCAGCGTCCGCGCCATCGGCGTCCCCATCGCACCCAGCCCGATGAACCCTATGTCCATAGCACCCTCCCCAGAATTAATGAGCAACGCGCGATAAGCAAGGACGGATTATACCCATTCCTTTGGCAGGTCTCGTAGTATACTGCCACGAGCAGAGGCACAGTCCGTCGGTCTACCCGCAGAATGGAACAGGAAGGAATGTGACGTGGTTTACTCCCGCTATGTTGGGGCACGAGTCCGCCGCAAAGAAGATCCGCGCCTGATCACCGGCACCTCCACCTACGTCGGGGACGTGCAGTTGCCGGGGATGCTCCATTGCGCGATCCTCCGCAGCCCGTACGCGCACGCGCGCATCAAGGGGATTGACGCCTCCGCCGCGCTGGCGCATCCCGGCGTCGTCGCCGTCTTCACGGGCGAGCAGATGCGCAAGATGGCCGGCCCGATGGCGGGCAGCGGTGGCGAGGGCGGCAGTGTCGAAGAAGAAGCCGCCGAGAACCAGTCGAGCACAAGCGAACAAGAGCAGCAGTATCCCCTCGCCAACGGCAAGGTTCGCCATGTCGGTGAGCAGGTCGCAGCGGTCATTGCCACGGATATGTACACCGCGCGCGACGCCGTGGACATGATCGAGGTGGATTGGGAACCGCTCCCCGTCGCCGCCACGCTCAAAGCGGCGATGGCGCCGAACGCTCCGAAACTCTACAGCGACAAGCCGGACAATATCGGCCTGCACTGGAACAAGACGAGCGGCGATGTGGATGCCGCCTTCGCCGAGGCGGAAAAGGACGGCGTCGTCCTCGATCTGCACATCGTCAGCCAGCGGCTTGCCGCCGTGCCGATGGAGGGGCGCGCCGTCGCCGCCACCTGGGACGCCTGGCAGAACGCGCTGACCGTCTGGAGTTCCAACCAGAACCCGCACAGCGTCCGCTCGACGATCGCGAAGGTGCTCGGCATGTCTGAGTCCGATGTGCGCGTGATCGCGCCGGAAGTCGGCGGCGGCTTCGGCGTCAAGATCGGCGCGTACCCGGAAGACGTCATCATCTCCGCGATTGCCCGCGAGTTGAAGCGTCCCGTCAAGTGGATCGAATCGCGCGCGGAGAACATGCTGGCGACGAATCATGGGCGTGACCAGGAGATCAAGGTCCAGGTCGCGGCGCGCAAGGACGGGCGGGTACTCGGCCTCAAGGAGGAGATCACCAGCAATATCGGCGCGTACCCGCTCGCCGCCGGTCTTGCCGTCCTCACCGCGCAGATGGCGGTCGGCAACTACGACATCCCAAATATCACCGTGGATGTCACCTGCGTCCACACGAACACGATGTCCGTCGCGGCCTATCGCGGCGCAGGGCGGCCGGAGGCGTGTTACTACATCGAGCGGATCATGGATCAGGTGGCGGACGCGCTGAAGATGGACCCCGCCGAGGTACGCCGTACAAACTTCATCCAGCCGGATGCCTTCCCGTACAAGACGCCAACCGGCCTGACCTACGACAGCGGCGAGTACGAGCGCTCGCTCGATAAGGTGCTCGCACTGGCAGACTACAAGGGGCTGCGCGCGGAGCAGGCGAAACTGCGGCAGCAGGGGCGCTACATGGGCATCGGCGTCTCGTGCTACATCGAGATGTGCGGCTTCGGGCCGTACGAAAGCGCGTCGGTGCGCGTCGAGCCGTCCGGCACGGTGACGGTAATGACCGGCATCTCGCCCCACGGTCAGGGGCAGGAAACGACCTTCTCGCAGATCGTCGCCGATCGTCTCGGTGTGGCTTTTGACAACATCGCCGTCCGCCACGGCGACACAGGCAACACGCCGATCGGGCAGGGGACGATGGGTAGCCGTGGCCTCGTCACCGGCGGCTCGGCACTCGTGATGGCGCTCGACAAGGTGGAGGCGAAGGCACGGCGGATCGCGGCGCATCTGCTTGAAGCGGCGCCGGAGGACATCGAGTTTTCGGAAGGCAAGTTCAGCGTCAAGGGCGCGGCGGATCGTGCCAGGAGTCTCGCCGAAATCGCCGCCGCCGCTTACAGCGACAAGTTGCCGAACGACATCAACCCCGGGTTGGAAGAAAATGACTTCTTCAAGCCACCGGGCCTCACCTACCCCTCCGGCGCGCACATCGCCGTCGTGGAAGTGGACCCGGATACCGGTGACGTGACGCTGCAGCGGTACTTCACGGTGGACGACTGCGGCCGCGTCGTCAGCCCGATGCTCGTCGCCGGGCAGGTGCATGGTGGCCTGGCGCAGGGCATCGGGCAGGCGCTCTGGGAAGAAGTGCGCTACGACGAGCAGGGACAATTGATCTCTGGCTCCCTGATGGACTACACCGTCCCCGTCGCGGCCTTCTTCCCGCAGTTCCAGACGGACCGAACCGAGACGCCCTCGCCCCTCAACCCGCTCGGCGTCAAGGGGATTGGCGAGGCGGCAACCGTTGCCTCAACGCCGACGATCGCGAATGCCGTGATGGACGCGCTGGAACCGTTCGGCATTGGGCACATTGACCTGCCACTGACCGCCGAGAAGGTTTGGCGCGCAATCCATGCGAGTGAGAGCGCGGCCGCAGCGGACTAGGGGAGCCTCACCCTCCGGCCCCCTCTCCATTGCTTGTCAGCAATGGAGAGGGGGAGGACGGAGGATACCGTTGAGTATCAAAGAAGACGTGCATCGTTTAGTGGATAAATTGCCGGACGATGAACTACCAACTGCACAACCTCTGCTGGAGTCCCTGTTGGTAAAGGAACACGACCCGCTCGTTCAGCACTTGATGCGGTCCCCGATTGATGATGAACCGGATACGCCCGAAGCGCGCGCTTCGGACGCGGAAGGGTGGCAAGAATATTTGCGTGGTGAGACGCGCGATTGGGATGAGATTCAAACTGAACTGTCGCGATGAGCGACGACCTCCCTTGGCGCGTTACGCTTACGTCGAGGGCGCAGAAAGAACCTCAGCGATGCCCGTCCAGCGTGGCAGACGGAGCAGGTGCTGCGTCACCGACGATCTGCTCTTCCTGCTACTTTCCGCTCGGCAAGTATTTCTGAAACCAACCGACGATGCGCTCCAACCGTTCGCGGCGGTGGGTGGGTTTGCCGGAACGGGAAAGGCCGTGGCTTTCGTTCGGAAAGCGGACGAAAACAACCTCGCGCCGCAGTTGCCGGAGCGCGGTGAACAATTGCTCCGCCTCGCTGATCGTGCAGCGGTGATCGTTCTCGCTGTGGATGATGAGCAGCGGCGTCGTGATCTTCTCGACATGTGCAATCGGCGAGCGATTCCAATAGTCGTCGCGCTGCTCCCAGTATGGCCCATTGAACTCCCAATCCAACGAGCGCCAGATCATGTCGCTCGTGCCGTATGACGAGATGCGACTGAGCGTGCTGCGCTCGGTCACGCCCGCCTTCCAGCGATCCGGGTACGCGCCGATCAGGAAGTTCATCAGGTAGCCGCCGTACGAGCCGCCCGTGATGCCAACGCGCTCCGCACTCAGATATGGCCACTGAAGCACAGACTCAAGCCCCGCCATGATGTCGTGTACATCTACATCGCCCCAGTTACCGGTGAGCGCGGAGGTGAATGCCTGCCCGTAGCCGGTGCTGCCGCGCGGGTTGAAGTACGCGACGACGTACCCCTCGGCGGCGTAGCGGTGAAACGCGTGCATGAACGACGACCCGTACTGCCCGCGCGGCCCGCCGTGGATGTCGAGGATCAGCGGGTACTGGCGCGATGCATCGAAATCGGGCGGGTGCAGAATCCAGCCGTCCATCTCGATCCCCTCAGCGATTGGCACGCGCACGCGCTCCGGCTCCGGCAGGAGGACGCCCGCGAGCGCGTCCTTGTTGATGTCGGTCAGTCGGCGCTCGTGCGTGCCGTCGAGATGCGTGACGACGAGGTCGCCCGGCATCGTCATGCTGGAAACGACGGCGACGAGCATGTCGCCCGCCGCATGGAAGCCCACAACATTTCGGTCGCCACCAAGCACGATGCCGACGCCGCCCGTCATCGCGACGCGGGCGACCATCGCCGTGCCGCGATCCTCCGTGACGAAGAGGATGCCGCTACCGTCGGGCGTCCATTGAAGTGGGAACTGGCCGCTGCCGACGCCGAGATCGCTCATCACGCCACCCGTCGCGGAGCGGTCGTAGTCGCGTGTCAGAGCGGTCGGCGCGCCGCTCCCGTCCGCTGCGGCGGTCCAGACCCAGTCCTGCGTCGTCGGCCCCGTTTCCGCAGGGCGATCATGACCGAGGAAGCCGATCTGCTTTCCGTCGGGCGACCACACGGGCGACTTGAACGGCCCGACACTCCTGGTCAGTTGCGTCGCATCGCCGCCCGTCGCCGGGACGGTGTAGATATCGGACGTATCCGTCCACTCGCGATCCGGCGTGCGGCGGGAAACGAAGGCGATTCGCGACCCATCCGGCGACCATGTTGGCTGTGCGTCGTCCCACGGGCCGTCGGTCAGTTGCACCGACTCGCCGCTGGTGACGGCCACCGTGAAGAGGTGCTTGTATTTGCCGTCCCAGAAGCCTTCACCGTCCATCTTGTAGCCGAGTTGGGTGATGACCCGCACATCGCTCCCCCCCTTGGGGGTGTGCGTCGGGTCGTCCTTCGCCGGTCGCTCGGTCTTGGTGACATAGACGAGGTGCTGCCCGTCCGGCGACCATGCGGGCTGGCTCGCGTCGCTCGATCCGCGCGTCAGGCGGTGGGCCTCGCCGAAGTCGGCGGGGATCAGCCAGAGTTCCTTGCGCTCTTCACGATCCGAGACGAAGGCAACCGTCCGCCCATCCGGCGACCAGCGGGGCGCGGTGTCGTTGGCATACGCAGTCGTCAGTTGCTGAGGGTTACCTCCCGCCGTCTCCACGAGCCAGAGGTTCGAGATGGTGCGATCCTGCTCCGTATCCGTCCGCGTCGCGACGAAGACGACGCGCGACCCGTCCGGCGAAACCTGGAACTCGCCGATGATATGCAGGGCAAAGAGATCGTCGTTCGTAATCGTGCGGCCGCCAGTCGTGTGCGTCACGGTGAACCTCCCCTAACGAGTACTGAGTGCTGAGTGCCGAGTGCCGAGTGATCTGCGGGCCACATTCATTGCTCATCGCTCATCGCTCATTGCTTCCTCGATGGAACAACGAAACGATGATAGACCATCGCGGCGGTCGGGCGCGCGGGACGAGAAACCTTTCCGTAACAATACCGTCTTGGCAAGGTATGTTCACGTTATAGCAACATAGGGTACAATGCAGGCGACGACGAACCGCACAGCGAAGCGCGGAATCCGGGACCCGCGCCGGGGGCGTCGCGATGGAGAGGGAGACCGAGTGGAGATGCGCCAGCCCGACCCACGGCAAGACCCCCGCGCGATGGACGCGCGACAGTCAATGGACGCCCGCAGCCGCGATGAAGAGCGGCGGCGGCGCGATGCGGTCACGATCAACAACCTTCAGCAGCAGATAGACGAACTCCGTGCGCTCGTCCGCGATCAGGTGGCGCGGGTTGGACGGAGCGATGAGATCGTCAAGAACGTCGAGGTGGTGGTGTCGGATGTCCGCGCCAATCTCGACGATCACCGCCGCAGCCAGGCGCAGTACGCGCAGGCACGGCAACTCGACGAGAATCGCATCCGCGCGGCGCTCGCCGACATGCACGGCGGGATCAGCGAGGCACATGGCGCCATCCGCACGCTGCAAGCGCAGGCCGCCGAACTGATCGAGCAGACCCGCGCGCGGCGCGACACGACCGATGTTACGAACCGCCGTTTTGACGAACTCCAGTCACAAATCACCCGCAGCTTCGCGCAGCAGGATCGTGTTATCGAGGTAATGAAGGGGCTGCGGGAAAGCATCGAGGAAGTGCGCGTCGAGGCGGCGCAGGCCCGCCGGGATTATCAGCGCGTCGAGGACGCGATTCGCATCGTGGACAGTGAGGCGAAGCGGCGGATCATCGAGGTGGATCAGCGGATTGATGTCATCCCGCCGCGCGTGGACGAATCGCTCAAGCGCATCGCCGCCGTCGAATCCGCCTTCAAGAGCGTCGGCGAGGAGTTCGGGCGGCTCCACAACCACATCACCAGCCTCGCGGCGGTGGATGTGCGGCAGGAGGAGGTCTACCTCACCTTCAATGAGCAGGCGCTCGAACGGCACGATCTCGTCCTCGAACGGCTCGAAGAAGTGCGGCAGCAGGGCGACGCGATTGACCGCGATCTCCGCCACGCCGCCGAGGAGCGGGATTCCTATCTCGCCAGCCGCGTGGACCTCGCGGACGAGGCATTACGCGATGTTGCGCATCGGATCAGCCTCGTTAGTACCCGTGTGGACGATGTCGGCCAGCGGATTGCGGATGTGCGCAAGGAACTCGCGCGCGCCTCGGAGCAGCAGGTTCGTTCGCGCTTCAAGCAGGTGCAGCAGGAACTCGAAGAAGTCGTCGAACTGAACCGCCGGATCGTGACGGGCGATAGCGGGATGGACGACCCACCACCCCAGCGTCCGCCCCTCCGCTCCCTCGATCAGCGCGACTACGCCACCGGGCAAGGTTCGTAAACGGGGATTTAGCGCAGAGATCGCAGAGGACGCAGAGATCACGGAGAATGATTCTCCTTTTCTCTCCTCTATGCGCTCTGCGATCTCTGCGTCCACTGTGTTAAAGCAGTTCGCGAAAGAAACCCGGTGGTGGCGGGCTTTAGCCTGCGCCAGAGAGGCAGGCTAAAGCCTGCCATCACCAAGAAATTGCCCCGACTGCGTGAGTCCTAAAATTGGTTTCTTCATTCATCGTTATGAAAGAGGTTTGGTGATGGCGACGGTGGCACCGACAACGACGCTGATGCGGCGGATTATTCCGTGCCTTGATGTGACCGGGGGACGTGTCGTCAAGGGAACGAAATTCGCGGCATTGCGCGATCAGGGCGATCCGGTGGAACTGGCGGCCCGCTACGACGCGGCGGGCGCGGACGAGCTGACCTTCTACGACATCACCGCCTCCAGCGACGGCCGCGCGACGATGATGGATGTCGTCCGGGCGACGGCGCGGCAGGTGTTCATCCCGCTCACCGTCGGCGGCGGCGTCCGCACGACGGACGACATCGCGGGCCTCCTGCGGGCTGGCGCGGATAAGATTTCGGTCAACTCCGCCGCCGTCGCCAACCCGCAACTGATCGCGGACGGCGCGCGACGCTTCGGCGCGCAGTGCATCGTCCTCTCGATTGACGCGAAACGCCGCCCGGACGGCGCATTCTGGGAGGTCGTCACGCACGGCGGGCGGCGGCATACCGGCATGGACGCACTGGAATGGGCGAAACAGGGCGTCGCGCTCGGCGCGGGAGAAATCGTCCTCAATAGCATTGACGCGGACGGCACGCGCGACGGCTACGATCTCGCGATCACCGCGCAAATCGCCGCCGCCGTGGATGTCCCGGTGATCGCCTCCGGCGGCGCGGGCACACTCCAACACCTCGCCGACGCCCTGACGACCGGCGGCGCGCACGCCGTCCTCGCGGCAGGCATCTTTCACGATGCCGTCTTCACGATCGCGGAAGCGAAGGCATATCTCGCCGCGCAGGGCCTGCCGATGCGCCCCGTCACCCCGGTCTGATGTCATTCGGTGGCGTAGGCTTCAGCCTGCGATCC
>JBBRLR010000056.1:0-29559 GCA_038231255.1 Thermomicrobiales bacterium
CGCCACTCGATACGGTCCAGACTTGCCGCGCCCCGGCGGATGGGGGACACTCTCTGGGACGCAGTCGTTGCTGCATGGGCACCCGCGTCCTCACCTTCCGCCGCGAACCGTCATCACTAATATACGAGGGCACCCGGCTACCGGGAGGGGCCGCAGGCTGAAGCCTACGCTACCGAAATTGGTTAGACCACCGATGGCGGTTCTTCGCGCTCGATGACGATGCGGCGCGGCTGGGCGGTTTCCTGTGGACTGCGCGGGTCGGCGAAGATACGATCCACGGCCATCAAGCCCGCCGAACTAACCGCGTCCACGAAGGATTGCACGGCGAGCACGCTTTCCCGCGCGCTCTGACGCAGATGCTCGCGCGTCTGCACCGGCAAGGCGCCGACAGCCCCGGAAACAACCTTCCGAGGGATCGCTAGCGCCTGCCGCTGCGCCTCGTCCATCCGCTCGGACGCGCGATGTCGCATCGCGTCCATCTGCGCGCGCCGCGCATGCGTGTGGCCTACCATCGCCTCCTCGGCGTCGAGGTCAATTTCCTCGTCGTGCGTGAAGACATCCATATCCTGCTCGTCCATCTGACCCTCCTCGAAGTGTTGAGTACAGAGTGCTGAAACTATCAGCGTGCATCCATCACTCGCTACTCGTTACTCACTACTCCCAGTTTACCCCAGATAGACGCGCGCGACGATGTCCGTCAGGGTGTGGTTATTGCGGTCGGTGATGTCGTCCGCGCTCGACGCGATGCAAATGACGAGGTCGATCTCAGCGCGGAAAAGGATGCTGTCGTCTCGCTCGGACAGGGGCGGGCGGAACTCCCACGCACCGCGCTCCTTGAACCCGATGTGCTGAAAGAGATTGACGGGATCGGGCACGCGGTCGTAGCCGATGTCGTATTTCTGGAGCGCGATAGCGAGCGCGTCCCGCGTCGTCTGGTGCGAGGCAGTGACGCCGCGTGTGATGTAGAACCGCGCATCGTCGGCGGGCAGGAGCAGGTCGTGCCGCCCAACGCCGTCCCGCACGACGGTCATTATCGCGTTGCCGAGGTTCGAGTAGAGCGTCTGGCCTTGCTGCAACATGATGCTGCCAGTGTGGGCAATCGTCTGGCTGGTGGAAAGATACTCTTCCATGTAGCCCATCCGAAAGGCGCAGAACGGCGCAGTCTGCCCGCCATTCGGGTCGGTCACCTGGATGTATTGCCCGTGAAGGACCTCCGTGGTGTCCGCCTCGCCGGGGTGGATCGTCAAGTAGGCGCGGGGAGCCTGCCCGGTAAAATCGGGGCTTTCGGTCGTCGTCATCGGCGGGGGCCGTCCTTTCGGGTTCGATTTCGACTGCGGGCAATCAGTGCGAGCATTTCGTAGATGACATTGGCGGCGAGCATCGCCGTCGTCTGGGTCGGATCGAATGCGGGCAGCACCTCGACGCAGTCCGCCGCGACGATCTCCAGCCCAACGAGGCCGCGCACCGCCAGTAGCGCCTCCCATGCGGTCGGGCCGCCGACTTCCGGCGTGCCGGTGCCGGGCGCGTAGGTCGGGTCAACGAAGTCTATGTCGTACGTCAGGAAGACCGGGCCGCTGCCGACAACGTCGCGGATCGCGGCGTGTGTCGCCTCCCAGCCCTGCCGCCGTACGTCCTCCATCGGCCAGAGGGTGAAGCCCATGTCGCGCGCGTCCTGATAATCAGACGGGCCATAGAGCGAGCCGCGCATCCCGGCCTGAAACGAGCGGCGCGGGTCAATCAGCCCTTCTTCGACGGCGCGGCGGAAGGGCGTGCCGTGGTTGTACTTGCGCCCGAAGTATTCGTCCCACGTATCGCCGTGCGAATCGAACTGGACGAGCGCGACCGGGCCGTGCTTCGCCGCCACCGCCCGCAACTCCGCCAGCGTGATCGAGTGATCGCCACCGATGCCGATCGGGATCGCACCCGCCGCGAGGATCGGCGCGATCCCCGCCGTAATCCGCGCGTAGGAGTCCTCGATGTATCCCGGCACAACCGAGGTATCGCCGTAATCCACGCACGACAGTTCCTCGAAGACCATCACGTCCACCGACGGATGGTAGGGCCGGAGCAACAGCGATCCGTCGCGCACCGCCGCCGGGCCAAACCGTGCGCCAACGCGGTAGGTCGTCGCTGTGTCGAACGGAATGCCGACAATCGCCACGTCCACACCGGTGAGATCGGTCACATACGGCAGGCGCGCGAACGTGCGGATTCCGCCGAAGCGGGGCGACTCCTGCGCGTCGCTCGGACGATAATGCGGCACCGTAACAACCCCTTCTCTCCAGCGCAGACACACCCCTCGTCATTCGCCGATTGTGGGCGCGCACCGATGGGGTGTCAAGAGAAACGGAAGCCGATTGAACCGCAGAGGCGTAGCGGTCGCAAAGAGGGAAGAGTCTCTTTTTTCTTTTCCCTTCTCTACGTTCCTCTGCGCCTCTGCGGCTTATTTGGTTCGATCGCGGAAGGCAGCGATCTGGGCGGCGTGCTCCCGTTTGTGGCCGTAGTAGGTGTAGACGATGAAGTCGTCCAGCGAGTAATCCATGCCATACCACGGGAGTGTGCCGGTTTGCTGGAAGGTTTCGGCCGGGATTTGCGCCACCTGCGCGCGGACGCGCTCATGAGCGTCGTTGTATTCCGCGAGCACGTCTGTCCCGCTTTTGTTCGCGCGCATCTCGACCTGTGTGTCGTTAAAGCCAAGGCCACGTTCACCCCACATCTGCATGTACGGGGTCGGTCCACCGCCCGTGAAGGCGCTCAACACCTCAATGAGCAACTGCTCGTACGAGGCGAGATGCGCGATTACCTCTTTTGTGGACCAGACACCACAGACACCGCCCGTCTCCCACGCCGCGTCGGGCAGGCCGTCAATTGTTTGAAGAATCGTGCCGTGGCCGTACTTGAGAATGTCGTCTGCGTTCATTGTTTTTGCCTTTCTTCTTCAGCGCGCCGGGCCGGGTCGTGCGCGGGTAGCACATCCGCGACCCATTCGCCGCGCTTCCAGTCCGGCACGGGTGTCTTGCTCCCTGCATGGGGAACAAAGTGCGACCGCTCGACAATCGCCATCTTGTGAATGTAGCGCGGGCAGGCCGGGAAGATTTGGCGCGCGCCGACTCGGACGATGAATTGCGCCTCCGGGTACGCCGCCATCAGTGGATCGTCCGCCGCGATGCTCGCCACGCCGTTGTAGCGCAGCCGCCACTGGTTCTCCCAATCCACGAAGAGTAGCCCGACGTTCGCATTGTGCAGCACATTGCCCATCGAGAGGTACATGCCATTGCCGTCGTAGTTCGGGAAGGCAATTGTTCGGTCGTCCACGACGCGCACGAAGCCGGGATCGCCGCCTTTGTACGAGCAGTTCGGGAAGCCGAACTCGTCCGCCGTGGCGAGAAAGAACATCTCCATCCGCGCGATGAATGCTTTGTCTCCGTCATCCAATACATCATGGATGATCTGTTCCTCCAGCCGGTCGGCCAGGCGGCGCGTATCGAAGCGATCCTGAAAGTGGCGGTTGCCGTCGTGGAATACTCTGGACATCGTTTTCCCCCTTCGGCGGTGCGGTCGGTTATTGATACGGTAATCAGTAGAACAGAGATACCAGTCGTTAGGTGAGGAAGTTCCCCACCGTTGGGACCAGTTCTGCCTCCTCGACCGGGGTACCGCGCCACGTCTGAACCGGCTGCGCGTTGACGATCAGTTGCAGGACTTCCGACCGCGCGTAATGGCCCGCGCCATCGAGCCATGCCTTCGCCTTGACGACCTCACGCAGGTCAATCTCCGCCGTGAGGATGCCCTCCGCGCCTCGGAGCGGCCCCGCGAGCACCTCGCCGTGTGGGCCGATGATCTGGCTACCGCCGTCCACGCCATCGGGCAAGTGGTCGTGCAGCGGAAAGTCGGCGGGGATCGCCGCGCGGTCGAGATAGCCGCACGCGGAGACGACGAACGCCTGCGCCTCGAAGGCATGATGCCGAAGCGAGAAGTCCATGATGTCAGTCAGCCCGCCGCCGTACCCCGGCCACGCCGCGACGTGGACCTGCTCGCCCTGCGCGATCAGGGCATACCGCGCGAGTGGCATCGCGTGCTCAAAGCAGATCAGGCCGCCGAGCCGTCCAAGATGCGTCGGCACGACGCCGAGCGTGCTACCGTCGCCCTGGCCCCAGAAACAGCGCTCGATATACGTCGGCACGAGTTTGCGGTGCTTGCCGATCAGGCGGCCGTCCGGGCCGAAGAAGAGGAGTGTATTGTACAACGTGCCGTTACCCGACTCGCGCTCGTTGACACCCACCACAACGACCGCGCCCGCCGCCCGCGCCGCCTCGCCGAGTCGTTCCGTCGCTGGGCCGGGCGCTTCGACCGCGTTTGCCCAGAGTTCGGCATAGCAATCGAAGATGTGTGCCGCGTCCGGCCCTTCGAGCGTTGGTGGCCAGTAGGGGTAGGTCGGCAGCCACGTTTCGGGGAAGACGATCAATTCCGCACCCTGTGCCGCCGCCTCGGCGATCAGTCGTTCTGCCTTCGCGAGACCCGCGTCGAGATCGAGGAAGGCGGGGGCCGCCTGAACTGCTGCCGCGATGAACCTGGGGAATGACGCGCTCTGCACTGCTCGCTCCTTGCGTCGTATCGGTCGCCACCGTACCCTGCATGCAATGGGAGGGCCGCAACCCCAATCATCGGAGAAATTCCGTACATTGGTGCGGCCTTCCCATCGCAATGGGCATATCACCATCTCATGATTGCGCCCTACAGCGTAGCGATGATCTCGCCGTCCTCCCAGATCGGGTCCTGGGTGAGCAGAGCGCGCAATCGCTGATATTCCGTGTCCTGCGCTGGGTCCTGCGCGTTCGCGTGGTAGGCCGCTTTGTCATCGAAGATTACCGCCATGATGATCGTGTGGGGATCGGTATCCAGACGATAGAGGTATCCGCCGATCACGCCTTTGACGCGCGGTTTGCGCCCCGTTTTCCATGACTCCCCGAATGCGGCAACTTCCGCTTCCATGCCGGGTTTTACGTTGAGCCGTGCAACCGTGCCGTACATCGTTCGCCTCCGTTTTCGTTTACACGCGAAATAAGCGGGTACATCTTACTTGGGCGCGATGTTCTGATTGACGCGGAAGAAGTTCGTCGGATCGTACTTCGTCTTCAACGCCGCCAGCCGTTCGTACGTTTCCGGGTCGTACGCCTCGCGAATCCGATTCGCCCCCTCCGCGCCGGCCTCGACGTAGTTCGAGTATGCCCCCCCGTCCGAGAACGGCTGCATCGCCGCCCATGCCTCGCGCGCCCACGCGACGTTCCCCGCCGCTTCCGTCGGGTCCGTGCATCGCGCGATGATCAGGAAATTGGAGTGGCCGTCGCGATGGGAGAAGGCGGTCTCGCCCTTGCCGACCCGTGACCCTGCCCCACCGAACTGCTCGATGACCATCGCGGAGAGGGGCGACGGCGCGCTGGTGAAGTGTGCGATGATCGTGTCGATCGCCTCGTCGCTGATCTCGCGCAGGAAGCTCGATTTCCAGTAGTTCTGCAAGCCGTTCGGGAACCCGTCGTCGAGCATCGTTTGCATCGTCGTGTAGGGGATCGGCTGCACCATGTCCGCCACCGGAGGCCCGAAGTCGCGCAGCGGTTGGATGATTGCCTCCCCCTGCTCGATCGGCCCGTTGTAGCAGACGATGAAGGCGACGACCCGGCTCCCGTCGGGGTTCGTGAGCAGCGCGGTGAAGACCGCCAGTTCGTCCGGGGCGGTGGCGGTGAAGTCGCGGTAGAACCGGAGCGCCTCGCGCGCCTTCTCCAGCGGGTGGACGAGCATCCCGCCGAGCACCATGCCGACGGGGTGGAGCCGGTACTCGAACGAGGTGACCACACCGAAGTTGCCCCCGCCGCCTCGCACGCCCCAGAAGAGGTCAGTATTTTCCTCGGCGCTGGCGGTGAGGAACCTGCCATCGGCCGTCACCATGTCGACGGAAAGCAGGTTGTCGCACGCGAGCCCGTGCTGGCGTGTCAGCCAACCGAAACCGCCGCCGAGCGTCAGGCCGGCGATGCCGGTGGCGGAGATCGTCCCCCCGGGCGTTGCCAGGCCAAACGCCTGTGTCTCATGGTCGAACTCCCGGTAGGTCACCCCCGGTTCGGCACGGGCGGTGCGGCGGGCGGGATCCACCCGGATCGCCCGCATCCCGGAGAGGTCGATGACGATGCCGCCGTCGCACACGGCATTCCCGGCGACGTTGTGCCCGCCGCCGCGCACCGCGACGAGCAGGCCGTTGGCGCGGGCGAAGTTGACCGCCGCGATTACATCGGCGACGCCGGCGCAGCGGACAATCAGCGCGGGGTGCTTGTCGATCATCGCGTTGTAGACCGCGCGCGCGCTTTCATAGGCCGAATCACCGGGCCGGATCAGCGTGCCGCGCAGGCCCGCCGCGAAGGCCTGTACCGCCTTCTCCGACACATCCGCGGCCCTCGCCGTCGGAGCGCTTGTGGTTGCCATCGTTCATTCCCCTCTCTGCTTCATCTCGCGCCACTTCCCACTCATTTGGGTGCGATGTTCTGGTTGACGCGGAAGAGGTTCGCCGGGTCGTACTCCTTCTTCACCGACGCCAGCCGGTCGTAGTTGCCGCCGTAGCTCGCCCGGATCCGCGCCTCCCCCTCGTCGGCCATCATCATGTTCACGTACGCCCCCCCCGCCGAGTGCGGGTGAAGCGCCCCCCAGTACCCCCGCGCCCACTCCGTCATCCGCGCGTTGTCCGCCGCGTCCGGGCTCACCCCGACGATCACCGACGCCCACTTCGCGTCCCGATACGCCCACGCCGTCGCATCCTTGGCGACCCGCCCCGCCGCCCCGTCGATCGGGTAGAGATGCATCGTAGATTTGCCAGTCGGCAGCGCCGTCCCATGCTCGACATGGAGGGCGATCGCCTCGTCGGAGAGCTCGTTGACGAAGTCCGCCTTCCAGTACCACTGGTCGCCCGGCGGGTAGATCGGGTCGAACATCCCCTGCAACGCAGGGTGCGGGATCGGCCCCACCCAGTCGAGCGCGGGCGGGCCGAACTGGGCGCGGATCGGGGCGAAGACCGCCGCCGCCTTGTCCATCGGGCCGGTGTAGGTCCAGACGACGCCGCACATTGTCTTGCCCCAGAGCTCCTCGGGGACGGGCGGCCCCGGCGGCACTGAGAGGAAGGCGAACCAGCCGTTCAGGTCGTCAGGGGCGTTGGGCAGGAAGTCCCGGTACCAGCGCAGCACCTCGGCGGCGTGCTCGGGGTGCCAGAGCATCGGCCCCCCGTAGACGGTGTCGATCGGGTGCAGACGGAAGAGGAACGAGGTGACGACGCCGAAGTTACCCCCACCGCCGCGCACCGCCCAGAAGAGGTCGGCGTGCTCCTGCTCGCTGGCGGTCACGAACCGGCCGTCAGCGAGGACCATATCCACCGCGAGCAGGTTGTCAATCGAGAGGCCGCATTTGCGCGTCAGGTGACCGATGCCGCCGCCGAGGGTGAGGCCGCCGACGCCGGTGGTGGAGATGATGCCGCTCGGCGTCGCCATGCCGAAGGCGTGGGTGGCGTGGTCCACGTCACCCCACGTCGCGCCGCCCTCGACGCGCACAGTCCGGTTCTTTGGGTCGACGCGCACCCCCTTCATCGCGCCGAGGTCAATCACCAGCCCGTCGTCGCAGACGCCGAGGCCGGGGCCGTTGTGCCCGCCACCGCGGATGGCGACGAGGAGGTTGTGCGCGCGGGCGAAGGTGACGGCGGCGATCACATCCCCAGCATTCACACAACGGGCGATCAGGGCGGGCTTGCGGTCGATCATCCCGTTGTAGACCTTGCGGGCGGTGTCGTAGCTGTCGTCGCCGGGTCGGATCAGCGCGCCACGTAACCGAGCCGCAAGTTCCTGTACTGCAGCAACATCGACAGCCAACGTAGTAGGGGTTGATTCGGTGACCATCGCGTCTACCTCCCTTGTTTCCGACATACGTACAAGCCAACACAAAACGGTAATCACGGCATCCGGCAAAGAGCAATGCCTGCCGTTCCTTCGGTGGACCTAACCTAGCACGGCGGATTGTCGCGTTGACGTGGGGGATTCCCTGTGTTTAGTCCAGGATCACCCCTGTATTTTCGTTCTGAGCCGGGATAGAGATGCGAATGCGACTTGCTCAGGGTCGTTAAACATCGTCGGCAGGTGTTGTACGCGTCGCGTCCCGAGCGACAGCCCACGCGGCTAGTTGCGCGCGCGAGCGGAAGCCAAGTTTGCTGAGACTGTTGCTGACGTGCATCTCCACCGTCTTTTCCGCGATGAAGAACGCCCCGGCGATTTCTCGGTTGGTCATACCACGGGCCACTGCGGAGACGACTTCGCGCTCTCGCCGGGTCAACCCACCATCGGTGGCATCCGTCCGATCGTGTGTTGGGTGCGCAGGCGAGGCGCCGAAGGAGTGTTGAGGCAAGATTCTCTGTGCGACCGCCACCGCCTGTTCAAGCGTCAGGACCGCGCCCTCTGCCCACACCGCCACAAGCGTTTCCGCATCGAGATGCACCCGCACCGTCGCGACGCTCCGGTCGAATTCGCCGCGATCAACGGGCTCCCACTGCACGCCAATCGCGGTGCGCAAGGCTTCCGCCGCACCCAGTAGCCGCGCCGCATCCGCCGCTTTCCCGCGCGCCCCGATCACCCCCGCGATGCCGACCAGGCAGATCGCACTGCCGTGCGTATTCTTTAGTTCCCACGAGAGCGCCAGGCTCTCCGCGAGCAGTGTTGCCGCGCGTCGCCCATCCCCCTGCCGGTGGACGACTGGACCGAGGTTGTGGAGCACCATCGCGACGCGCTCCTTTTCGCCCATCGCGCGCCAGAGCGTCAGGCTTTCCTCGTACAATTCCATCGCGCGCGTGTCGTCACCGCGCGCGCGCGACACTTCCCCGATCTGATTCAACGCGTGGGCCGCCGTTCGACGGTCGTCAACCGACCGGGCCAGCATCAGACTTTCCTCGAACAACGCGGTCGCCCGGTCGCTGTTCCCCTGCACCGCTGCGACACTGCCGAGCGTCAGGAGCGATTCGGCGACCAACTGTGGATCGCCGACCTCGCGACACAGCGCGAGGCTTTCTTCGCGCCACGCGCCCGCGCGCGCATAATCGCCGCGCCGGAGCGCGAGGATAGCCGCGCCGCGTAGCGCCTTAATCCGCTGCATTTTCGGCGCCCGGCTACCCCGCGCGAGGATCGTTTCAAACCAGCACTGCCCCTCACTGAAGTGATCGTGCACGATCCAGAAGTTTTGCAGGCTGCCGCCGAGGCGAAGGGCCATGCCAATCTCACCGTGGTCGAGCAGCCAGCCGAGTGCCGCGCGGATGTTGTCGTGCTCCCGTTCCAGCCGCTCCATCCATGTTGCCTGCTCCGGGCCGAACAGGTGCGGCTCGATCCGTTCGGCAAGCGCGACGAAGTAGCGGGCATGCGCGCGCCGTACCGTGTCCTCCGCGCCATGCGCCGCCAGTTGCTCCGCGCCGTATTCCCGAATGGTTTCCAACATGCCGAAACGCGGCTCGTGCGACGGGTGCGTTTCAAGGCGCACGAGGCTCTGATTGGCGAGCGCGGCCAGCCCGTCCGCGACCGCGCGCACCGGGGATGGGCCTGCGTCGGAGCATTCCGCGCCGACCGCCTCGGCGGCTTCGAGTGTCCAGCCACCGACGAAGACCGAAAGCGCGCGAGAAAGCAGCCGCTCGAATGGCTCCAGCAATTCATCGCTCCAGGCAATCGCGTTTCGCAGCGTCTGCTGCCGCGTCGGGAGGTCGCGCGGGCCGTCCGTCAGCCACGTGAGCCGGTGTTCCAAATGCGCCTGCAATGTCTGGGGCGAAAAGAGTTTGAGACGCGGCACCGCCAATTCGATCGCGAGCGGGAGACCATCGAGACGAACACAGATCTCCGCCACGGCGCGTGCGTTTTCGGCGGTGAGCCGAAAATCGGGGGTAATCGCGCGCGCCAGCTGCAAAAAGAGTGCGACCGCCTCACAGCGCGCGAGTGTTTCGACCGCCGGGAGTCGCACGAGATCGGGGAGTGTCAGCGGCGGTAGGACGAACTCATGCTCACCGCGCAGATGCAACACCGCCCGGCTCGTCACGAGCACTTTCACTGCCGGACATGCCATCAGCACTTCAGCGACCAGCGGCGCGGCGCCGATCACCTGCTCGAAGTTGTCGAGGACAAGGAGCATCGCTTTGTGCCGCAATGCGGCCTGCACGCGCTCCATCGGCGGTCGCCCGCTCGTACCCTTCGCATTGATAGCGTGGGCAATTGCCGGGAGCACCAGACCGGGATCGCGGATCGGCGCCAGCGAAAGGAACGTCACACCGTCGGCGAAGGCATCCGCTGCCACCGAGGCGAGGTGCAGCGCCAATCGAGTCTTGCCAATCCCCAGTGCGCCGGTCAGCGTGATGCAGCGCACCTCCGGTCGCTCCAGAAGCGCGCGGACGGTGGCAATCTCGACCGCGCGACCGATCAACGGCGTCGGCGGCGTTGGCAGTACCGTAACGGCGACGAGATCGGCCTCGGCGGGCGCAGTGGGCGCTGGCAGCACGACAAGAGACACCTGTGGTTTTGCTGGTTTGTCCACCTGCCGAACCCCCATCATCCACCGCTTCGGGTTCCGAATGGTTGCTGCCCACCGATCATACTATGGTGGGTGTACCTTAGGAACGTTAACGATGGAAGTGATTACCGGGTTTCAGCATTAACGATAGGCGCGCAAGCGCCCCTACGCGGTTGGCATCGCGCCGATTGGTGCAGGATGCGTCGAATGGGCATGGTCACCGCACGTTTCCACATGATCGGCGCGTAGGACGCGGAGGGCGTTCACGGTGACGAGGAGGGAGATGCCCATGTCCGCGAAGACGGCGAGCCAAAGGTTCGTGACGCCCGCGAAGGTGAGGACAAGGAAGACCGCTTTGACGACCAGCGACGCAGCGATGTTCTGCCGGATGATACCGAGCGTCCGGCGCGCGAGGCGGATCGCGTACGGTAAGCGGCCCAGATCGTCACCCATCAGCGCGACATCTGCCGCCTCGATCGCTACATCCGTCCCCGCCGCGCCCATCGCCACGCCGACGGAGGCGGTCGCGAGGGCGGGAGCGTCGTTGATGCCGTCCCCGACCATCGCGACCGGTCCATCTGCCGCCAGCGCGCGCACCGCCGCAGCTTTATCGGCGGGCAGCAGGTCCGCGCGTATATCGGTAACGCCTGTCGCGGCGGCAATCGTTCCGGCGGTGCGCGCGTTGTCACCCGTCAGCATCACGACCCGACCGACGAGCGACCGCAGATCGGCCACCGCCCGCGCGCTTTCCGGTCGCACCGCATCGCGGAGCGTCAGCAGGCCGATCATCCGGCCCGCCCGCTCGACGCAAACGATCCCATTCCCCTCGCTCAGATATTCTTCGTGGCCCGTTATGTCCCATAGGCCGCGCTCGGTGAACCAGTGCACGCTGCCAACGCTCGCCGCCACACCATCCACAACACCAGTGCCACCGCGCCCCGGCGCCGCGCGGTAATCCACGACGACAGCGGCGGCGGCGGCATGTTCCCTGCCCCGACTGTACGCGACAATGGCGCGCGCCAGCGGGTGCTCGCTCTGCCGCTCCAAGGCGGCGGCGACGCGCAGTACCTCCGCCTCCGTTTCGCTGTCGCAAGTATGGACGGCGACGACGGTCGGGCGACCGGCGGTCAGCGTGCCGGTCTTGTCGAAGGCGACCGCGCGCACCGCCGCGAGCGATTCGAGCGCCAGCCCACCCTTGAAGAGTACCCCCCGCCGCGATGCCGCACCGATGGCCGCAACGAGCGCGACGGGCGTCGAAATGACGAGCGCGCACGGGCAGGCGATCACGAGCAGGACGAGCGCCTTGTAGATCCAGCCGCCCCAGCCCCCGCCGATCAGCGGCGGCACGACGGCGATCACGATCGCACCGAGGATGACGAGCGGCGTGTAGACAGCGGCGAAGCGGTCCACGAATGCCTGCGCGGGCGCTTTGGATGCCTGCGCCTCCTCGACGAGCGCGACGATGCGCGCGAGCGTCGTATCGTGCGCGGGCTTCGTCGCGCGCACCTCGATTGTCCCCTCGCCGTTGACGCTGCCCGCGAAGACCGCAATCCCGGGCTGCACCTCGACGGGCACGGATTCGCCGGTGATCGGCGCTTGATCCACCGCCGACCGACCAGCGACGATGACGCCGTCCACCGGCAGCCGCTCGCCCGGTCGGACGCGCACGCGGTCGCCGACATTCACCTGAGCAACTGGCACGCGATGCTCGTGGTCGTCGTGCAGCAGATTCGCCTCGGCGGGCGCGATGGCGAGCAACCCGGCGATCTCCCGCCGCGTCCGCTCGACAGTCATTGCCTGCAGGAGCGTGCCGATCCCAAAAAGGATCAGCACCGACGACCCTTCGTCCCATTGCCCGATGGCAACCGCGCCAACCGCCGCGACGGTCATCAGCAGGTTCATATCCGCCCGCCGCGCCCGTAGCGCGAACCAGCCCGCCCGCGCAATCGGATAGCCGGCGAGCAGCATCCCGGCGATGAACGGTACGGCGCTCGCGACGCGCGGCGCCCCGGCGCGCTCAATCACGAAGCCGACCAGCCAGAGCAGGGCGGCAATCGCCAATTCGCGCACCCGCCGCTGCCGCCACCACACCGACCGCGTTGTCGGTGCGGCGGGCGCGCCCCGCAGCATCGCGCCGTATCCCGCCTCCGCCACCGCGCGGATGACCGTCTCCGGCGTCGTTTCCATCGGTGCGGCGGCAACAACGAGCATGCCGACTACGAAGTCAACCCGCGCCTCCCGAATGCCGGGTAATCGCGCGACACCGGCCTGCACCGTCTTCGCGCAATCGCCGCAGTCCATCCCACTCACTGCAAAGGTCCACGTCGTTTCATCATCGGGCAACGTGGCAGGTTGCGCCTCCACGCCGTAGCCGAGCGCGGTAATACGGCGCGTGAACATTGCCTGATCCACGCGCGCCGGGTCGTACGTCACATCCGCCGTGCCGCGCACGAAATTGACGGTTGTTTCCGCCACGCCGGGCAGGGTGCGCAGCGATTGCTCGACGGTCTTCGCGCAGTCGCCGCAATCCATCCCGGTGACGCGCAGTTGGCAGATTGTCTGCGTCGTTTCCACCGCCGTCATGCGCTTTGCTCCGTTTCCTTTCCGACCGCGCCGGTGTGCGGTGGCTGATGTGTTCCGCGCCGATAGCGAGCAGCGCGCGCACATGGTCGTCGTCGAGCGCGTACCAGACGAGTTTGCCTTCCCGCCGCGCCCGCACCAGCCCGAGCGCACGCAGCAACCGCAGTTGGTGCGAAACGGCGGACTGTGTCATGCCGAGCGCCGCCGCGAGATCGCAGACGCAGAGCGCCCCGGTAGCCAGCGCCGCCAGGAGCCGCACACGTGTCGGATCACCCAGCGCGCCAAACAACGCGGCGAGATCGCTCGCGGCGTTCGCATCCGGCAGAGCCACCCGCGCCCGCCATACGCCTTCCGGGTGGATGTGATCAATCGCGCAGGTATCGAGTTCAGGGAGCGTTGAGATGGATCGCATAATTGCCTCCGCTCGTACATATGAACGATTGCTCATATGTTCGCACGATCACGCTTCACTGTCAAGCAGTCGCGCTCCTGAAACAGGTCTTATACACGGTCGGAAGAATTTACCCTCAACCCCCTTCCCGCGAGGAGGGGGGAGCGGGCCTCTTGGAGATCGGGATGTTCCGGAAAACACCACGGCATCGCGAAGAGTCACCCCTTCCACGCCGAGGAACGGAAGGGGCCGGGGGTTAGGTTGTTTCGAGAACGCACAAGTCCTGCTGCCAAAACGGACCCGCTTCACGCACGGTCGAAATATGAGGCAGTAAATGTTCTTATCCAATTCTGCAACCGTACGGGTCTGCGGCGCGTATATGAGGCCGGTGTGATGGTCGGAGAGAACCATCCGCGCGTAATCCTTCAGGAGGAATGATGTCCGTACAATCGCCCGTGTCATTGTTGACGCTTGGTGGTCGCCATAAACTGATCGAAGACGGCATGTATGCGAACTACCTGACGTACTTCCGCAAGGCCGAGGATACGCGGCGGTGGAAGCTGCATAAAGACATCCCCTGGCACCTCTGCAAGCCGGACATGCCGGAAGATGTCGCGATCATGGTCGAAGGATTCTTCGCGGTCGAGTCTTACTTACCCGATTTTGTCACCGAGGCGATGGCGATGGTCCGCCGCTCGCGCGGGCGGGCGTGGTTCCAGGCAAACTGGGGCTACGAGGAATCGAAGCACGCGATGGCGTGGGAAACGTGGCTCGTGACGTCCAAGAAGCGCACGCAGGCGCGGATGGACGAGTACGTGGACTTTCTTTCCGAGAAGCAGTGGACGCTCCCGTACGACACACCGCGCCGCATGATTATCTACCAGATGATCCAGGAGCGCGCGACCTACCTCAACTACCACAACCTTGCCGCCCGCGCTGACAAGGAGGGCGACAAGGCGCTCGCCACCGCCCTGCGCATCATCGCCGTGGACGAGATCGCGCATCACGGGTTCTTCTACAAGGGTGTGCAACTCTACCTGACCTACGACACCGCCGAAACGCTCGACGACATCGCGCATGTGCTGAAGTCGTTCGCGATGCCGGCGGCCAACTTTCTGTGGAACTGGAATGAGTTCGAGGATGTTGTCGCGAAAGCCGGCATTTACGGCCCGCGCGAGCACATCCGCGATGTGCAGAACCCGATCCTCAACGCGCTCGGCTACGACAACCGCCGCGACCTTGAGCGCGCCGCCCTGCGCATGCGCATCGCCCCGGAGAGCATCGGCCCGCAGGACCTCCCCGCCTGGGCCAAAGAAGCCCCCGACCGCCCCGCCGACGCCTTCGTCTCCTATACGGGGGATTGAGAAAGGAAACCCATTCCGACTCTCTCCATCGCGGTGGAAGTTGAATTTGAAGACTGCATAGGCGGTCTAAAGATTGTGCTAACGTTCTTTAGATGTCGTCTGACCATCGTGATCGTTTCCAATAAGACAACTACAGCGCCCGTATGAGTCAGATTCCGCCATAATCATTCTTGTCGGCTTTTCGCCAGGTGCGAGCACAATTGTTTCCACCCATTGCCCTGTTGTCTTACGAACGTGATCTTTCATAGTCTTATCTGTCAGTTTGGGTTCTCTGATCTCTCCCTGCATCCTTCAGGAAATGCGATATTGAGACCTATCCTGACGCTTCTGGGTAGGCTGCCCAACATCGGGATAGGGTGTGCTCCACCCTGACAGGTTGCCACGCATGACACGGCACGTCGTTCGGTGGCATGGCCTTAGCGTACAATTTCGCCAATCGACCCCTTCTTGCGTCCTACCGGGTGAGCTGCTGAAACACGCCCAACCGATCAATCATTTGCCAATGCCCGGATATGCGTTCGCCTTCGAAGTAATAAACGGTCATGCCCGACATGGCGATGCGCTTTCCCGATGCTGGAAATCCGGGGAAATCTCCTGTATGTGTTCCTGTCCACGACCAAGTGGCCACGACCTTATCGCGCTCAGCAATCAGGTCATGAATCGTGAAGTGCTGGTCGGGGAACGGGGCGCGGGATTGGTGGACGCGCTCTTTGAAACCCGCAATGTCCAACGTCTGGCCGTCCCATGGATCGCCCGGATCGTGATGCACCGTGTACTGAGGGGCGAGATACCCGTCGATCGTGTCCACGCCCCCTTCGTTCCACACGTCCTGGAAAAAACGCCTCAGAATCGTCTTGTTATCGTCCATCGACTGTCCCTCCTATCATTCCGCGTCACCTGCCGGCACGGGCGTCGTGGTTCGGCTCGCGGCGCACAGCGCGGCGATGACGAGGCAGAGCGGGGAATACACGCGGCGATTCCAGCGCCTGAAAGTCGGCGATCCCTTCTCCTGCGGCATCATCCCCGCGAGGCCGACCAGGCCGCGCAGTCCGAGTATCCCCGCGACCCCGAGTGCCCCGACCTGCTGTGCCCGTTCCCGGGGCGCGGATGACGATGGCGATGGCCTCGTGCTGGCGATCACCGACGGTGGGGTCGGCTTCGACACCGGCCGTGCGCATCCCGGCCATCTGGGCCTCGGCATAATGGCGGAATGCGCCCGGCGAGGGGACCACCGTGCGTATCGTCATCGCGTCGGCCGCCCGCCATGGAATGCGGAGGACGGGCGGCGCTTGCTCCGCGTCCGCCCGTCCCCTCGCTCTCTCATGGATAGCCCATTGCCATGTGCGCTCTACCGCGCACTAGCGCTCCGCGGACCCGTGTACCTACGCCTTGACCACATAGGTCTTCGCCACCTTGTCGTGCCAGGTCTGCTTGTTCGGGTCCCAGAGCATCCACAGGTAGCCTAGCCCCAGTGCCGCACCCGAGACGAGCTTCATCCCGGCGCGCGCGAACGCCATCCCGACCGGCACCGGCGCGCCGTCGGCGGTGACGACGCGGATGCCCATCGCCAGCTTGCCGATCGTCTGGCCGTTCCACAGGGCGATCAGCAGCGCCTCGTAGACGATCGCAAGCAGGATGTTCGGCCCCGACCCGCCCGACCTCCCGAAGCTGAGGGCGAAACCGAGGCCGACGGCGGGGAGGGAGAGGATGATGCCATCGAGGATAACGGCGAGCAGGCGCCGCCCGAATCCGGCATAGGCCATGGTGCTGGTGGGTACCGCGCCGCCGAGCGGCATGCCGAGCGGGCCCGTTGTGGTTGACATTGCAATAACTCCTTCTCGACCGGAGGGGCGGATCACGCTGATCCTACCGCGCTCGGTCGTCTGGTTCCGTGGAGCCCGGCCAATGCCGGGCTATGCGCATCGCGGGTCGCGGGGAGGAGCTAGACGGCAACGGCGAGCGCCACCCGGGCCGGGGAATCGTTGTCGGCCCCGACCGGTCGGGTATCGCCGGCGGTGATCGGCGACGGCTTGAACCCCTTGACGGTGAGGTAGATGCCGAAGGACAGCTCCCAGATGATCTCCGGGATCGTGGCGATGAACTGCCACGACGCGCCCGCCTTGAAGACCCCGAACAGCACGGCGACCGTCGCGGCGATCACCAGCGGACCGCCGATCAGCCCCAGCAGGGCCATGCCCCGCGGCACGAGGCCGGATCGGTACATCAGGTAGCCCAGCAGCACCCCATTCCCGAGGCCGGCCAGGAGCGTGGGCCCGAGCAGGAACGCCGCGTCATGGACCGCGACGAACGACCGGGCGGCGGTGACGAGCGAGGCGGGATCCGCGCCGGCGGCCCCCGCGTAATCATGCCGCAACGTCACGACCGCGAGGAGGCTGAAGATGCCGACCATGATGGCGGCCGATTCCATGACCCGCGACGTGACGTAGCCCAGGGCGACGATGCCGTTCTGCCGCTTGACGACGGGATAGAGCACCACGGCGGAGCCGATACACGTGATCGCGAGGATGACTTCCAGGAGCGCACCCAAGGCGACGCGCGGGTCGGCGCCGGCGCCGGCCATGTATTTGGCGGGATCGCTCAGCAGCGGGTGGTAGAGGTAAAGCTGCGCCGGGATCGAGGTGATGAAGGTGATCAGGAAGAGGATGCCCGTAACAAGTGCGATCTTTCTCGTCGGATTCATCTCGAACTCCATTCTTTGGTGCGGTCATCGACACGGCGACGACCGATCGGGGATTGGCGGGGTTGCCTTACGGTGCGATGGCGACCTGAGCGAGGGCCGCGATGGGCGCGCGATCGGTCGCCTCCGGAGACCTCACCCCTTTCACGAGGAGGTATGCGACCATCCAGACCTCGGCGATCGTCGGCAAGATGCTGGTGACGGTATGAATCGCTGTGCCGAAGTCGGGGAGCAGGAACGTCGCGAGCAGGTCCACGAGGTAGCTGGCGCACCCCGCGATCAGCATGATGCCCAACGCCTTGGGGAACCACCCCGACTTGTAGGCCAGATACCCCATCGGCGCCAGCCATAGGCCGAAGAAGACCTGCGCGATGAAGACCCCGTAGTGCTGGGCGTCGACCAGGAGCAGCACGAGGGCATTCGACCCCGCGGCGCCGAAGGCGGACAGGTAGGAATTGTCGGTTGCGACCCGCAAGGCCTCAAACTCGAAGACCGCGTTGAGGCACCCGATGGTGGATCCCATTGCGGCGAGGATGACCATTGCGCTCGCCGCGCCCTTGTTCACGTGCCTGAGCAGGAGGTAGAGGGTGAGCGCGACGAAGACAACGACCGTCGCCTGGAACAGGTCGGCGACGACGCCGATGCGGACAAGTCTGGAGTGGGCGACGACGTTCCCGGCCGTCCTCGCCGCATCTCCCGCGACGTAGATCTTGGGGTACACGAAGGCCAGGGTGAAGCCGCCGAAGATGGCGACGATCAGGTAGAGGAGCCCGGCGATCCTTGCAAGGCGTTTCGGTGAAGACATGATTACTCCTCTTTCTGTGTGATGGCCGACGCATCCGCGTCGCCCGGTGTGCGGCGGATGACCGAGAGAAGCGGCACGCCAAGATCGCACACCCGCCGCAGCAATCCATGCAGCGCGGCCTGATCGACCACCGGGCCGGCGAGGATGGTCGTCCCGTCGCTTTCGTGGATGAAGCGCATGCCCGCGAACCGGTCGGCCCACCGGGCATCGAGGTGTCCCTTGATGCGAATCTCATAGCGTGCGGGCTCGTCGCGATCCTCCTTCCCTGCGTATGTGTCGCTCATTCCGCTCTCACCCCCTTCCGGGTCTCGTGCCTCGTGCCTCGTGCCCATCGCCGTTGCATCCGTCCCTGTCTCCACTGAGACGATACGGGGCGATGTGGTGAGCGGGCATCACCACATGTGGTGATTGATGTGGTGATTTCTTGGTTGGCAGGCTGCGAGGGACAGGAAGAGGCCCGGCAGGTGCCTTCAACGGACCTGCCAGGGAGACAGTTGGTGTGCGCGGGTGCGTCAGAACAGGTCGAGTTCCCCGGCCCGGCGGACCGCGGCCCGGCGGGTGCCCACCCCGAGCTTGCTGTAGATGTTCTTGGTATGGGTATGCATGGTGTTCGGCGATACCATCAGTGCGCGGGCGATGTCCGGGCCGCTCAAGTCGCCGCGGAGCAACCGCAGCACGTCACGTTCGCGCTCGCTCAGTGGCTCGATCAAGTCCTGTTTGACGGGGCTTCTTTCCCCAGCCTTACCGAAGGCTGCCAGGAGTTGGCGGACATAGCTCGGGGCGATCCGGTGTGTCGCGGCCGCTTGGAGCAGGGTCGCCATGGGCGGGCCTTCGCCCACGAACATGCGGACGTAGCCCTCCGGTTCTGCCAGCGTCAGGGCGCGTTCCAGCGGCACAAGGGCAGCGGGGATGTCGCCTTGCGTTTGGTGGGCGAGCGCCTGCACTACCAGGATTTCGATTGCGTTTCCTGCCCGCCCGCCCGCTTCCGCCGCTTCTAGGAGGCGCGCCAGTAGTCCCATTACCTCCTGAATGGAGCGGTCTGCGCGATCAAGCTCGTATTGGGCCAGGAACACTCTGGCCAGGGTAATGTGCTCGAACTCGCGCAGGTAGCTGAGGTCGTCATCGGCGGACAGTCCCCGCTCGCGCGCCCAGTCGAGCGCCTCGCCCACCTTCCCCTGCGCGGCCCACATGCGTGCCTTCATCGCCGCGACAGGACGCACATTCGGGTAGAAGTCGCCCACATATCGCCGCTCCGCCTCGTCGAGCAGCTCGAGCGCGCCGTCCGGGTCTCCCCGGGCTTCCCGGATGCGCGCCATGGCGACGCGCCAGCGATACGGGTTTTGCGGGAACCCGATGTGCTCGCCCAGTTCCTTGCTCCGCAGCAGGTGCTGCGTGGCGGCAGTGAGATCGTCACGCTCGCGGTAGATATCGCTCATCCCCACGTACATGTCCGCTGTTCCCCGCAGCACGGGCACGCCCTGCTCCGGCGCGAGCCGCAATCCCTGCTCATAGGTACGCATCGCCTCGCGGAGACGACCTTGCACGATCCGAATATCGGCCAGGGCGAGTGCGCCTCCGATGGCGTCCGTGATGTGCCCGGCCCGCTGCAAACTCGCCATGCCGGCGGCATACGACCGGTGCGCCGCCTCCAGGTCCCCGCCCGTCCAGGACGCGAGTCCCAGGATCGCCGCCGCCCCCCCGCGCCGGAAATAGTCATCCTCAGGTATGAGGTCGAGCGCCCGCCGGGCGTGCTTCACGGTCCCCGGCATATCGCCCCGCGCGAGGGCCTGCCCGGCACGGGCGATCGCGATCGAACCCGGGAGACCGCGAAATGCCTCCTGATCCACGACGACCATCCCCGCCGCCGGGGTATCCGGTCGCGCACTCCCGTCCGCTGTCGTGACCAGCCACCGCTCGGCGTCCCGCAGGCGGTCCTCGACGCCCGCGAACTCGCCGCTCGCCAGCAACCCATGGGCATACACCACGCTGAGCACGGGCCGGTAATGGAGCAACGCGTCGGGGAGTGCCTTCAGCCAGCCAAGAAAGGTAGCCTCCTGCCTGCTCCGGCGCATGTCCGGCCATGCCAGTTCGACCAGGGCCGCCGCGCGCGCGAAATCTGCGGCAGCCAGCGCGTGGCGGATCGCATTGGCTGCAGAACCGTGCTGCTCGTACCACGCGCTCGCCCGCTGATGCAGTGTGGATAGCTGATCGGGCTGCTCCGCCCGCAAATGCGCGGTGAGCACCTCGGCGAAGAGGTGGTGGTAGCGGTACCAGCGGCGCGTGTCGTCCAGCGGCACGACGAAGAAGTTGCCACGCTCCAGGGCCGCCAACCGCGCGTTGCCCCCCTCCCGGCCAGTGACGGCATCGCACAGCGGGCCGCTCAACCGATCGAGGATGGCGGTGTGGAGCAGGAAATTACGGACATCTTCGGACTGGTGCTGCAGTACCTCCTCGACCAGATAGTCCGCGATGTACCGGTGGTCCCCGGCGAATGCCTGGATGAACCCGGGAACATCCTGATGGCCCCGCAGGGAAAGGGAGGCCAGCTGCAGACCGGCGATCCAGCCCTCGGTGCGCTCTTCCAGCGCGGCGATGTCTTCCGGCGAGAGGTCGAGACCCATCGACCGATTGAGGAACGCGGCGGCTTCGCTGGCAGTGAAGCGGAGGTCGGCGGCGCGTAGCTCGGTGAGTCGCCCCCGCGCGCGCAGCCGGGCGAGGGGCAGCGGCGGATCCTCGCGGGTGGCGATCACCAGGTGCATCCGTGGCGGCAGGTGCTCAATCAGGAAGGCGAGGGTAGCATCGACCGATGCGGCATTGATCGCGTGATAGTCGTCGAGGACAAGGATGATATCGTCCGGGAGGGCGGCGATCTCGTTGAGCAGGGCCGTCAGGATCGCGTCGGTCGGCGGCTGCGGAGATTGGAGCACGCCCGACACTCCCGCGCCGATAGCGGGCGCAATCGTCCGCAGGGCGGCGACCAAGTACGTCAGGAAGAGTATGGGGTCGCTGTCCCCGTCGTCCAGCGACAGCCAGGCGGCCGGTCGCCCGCATGTGGCGACCCACTCGCCGATGAGCGTGGTCTTACCGAAGCCAGCGGGGGCGGCGACGAGGGTCAGCGGGCGGTGCAGCCCCTCGTCCAGTCGCGCGATCAGGCGCGGGCGGGGGACGACGTCCGGCCGCGGCGGGGGGAGATAGAGTTTCGTGGCTAACAGTGGCGTAGACATCGACCGACTCCCGCGTCCTCGGGTCGGGCCAGCACGTCGAGATGCGTTGCCATGCGGCCCTCCTCGCGTCCCATGGCGCGCGAGGCGCGCACGTCGGGCTGCGACCCAGAAGGTTCTCGCATTGCCGGCGCCTCGCGGCGCGGAGTACAATGCCGGGGTGTCGAGCGAGGGTCAAGAACTTGACGCGAGCAGTATAGCACGAAAGCGCCTTTAATCTTTTCCGACTTCCGAAATGTTCGCATTCGAAAATGATGTATAGATTCCTGTAGATCTTCCTCGGCTTGGATAGGGCACGTCGACTCCCCTGCTGGATCACCGGCTGCGTGATCCATAAAAACCGCCCGCATCGGCGTTCATTCCCTAGACACGGCGATCGACCGGGCGCGCCGGTTGCCTGGGCACTGCGGGGACCGCGTGCTCGGACACGCCGCCACGAACCGGCGGTTGAGATACATCCCACCTCCCCTCCCTCGTGGCGACTCCCCCAGCGTTGCCACTTCTTTTATCCGGAGCGCCGGTCCGTGACGTCCAGGCGCGCAAATCCGGTTCGTCCTCGCGGGATATTCGCTCGCCTACGCAGTCGTGTTCGTCACGGGCGGCTCGGCGATGACTACGGGCGCCGGCGTCTCCCATCATCTCAACCGCATTACGGACCCCGTCCGCAGTTAGAAGCCCTCGACGAAGACCATATCAAGATTGGCGGAGCGTTGCCGCAGCTGCTTCAGCTCCCGATATCCCTCGCTGTCATACCACTGATTAATCGCGTCCATGCTCGGGAACTCAATGATCGCCGTCACCATCGCCGGCCAGTTCCCTTCCTTGTTGTCGATTGGCGCGGCGGCGAGGTACTTCCCGCCGTACGGTGCCATCGTCGCGCCGACGTGCGCGCGGTACTCCTCGAATTTTGCCTGATCGGCAATGCTCTTCACCCCTGCAACAATGTACGCGGCCATGGTGGATTATCGCGATAGACGCCGATGATACCGGATTGACCCGGCTGCAACCCGTCGATCGGGCTCGCGCTAACGAATTCTACCGTATCCCCTTCTGCAAACACTGATTCTTCCCCGTTTCCCGTCATCGAGCGGCCATTCTGCTCGAGGTCGCTCGCGATCAGGTCCATCAGCAGCCCATCGTGGAAGATACCGTTCCCGCCGCGTTCGTACTGCCGTGTGAGTTGGTCGCCATCCAGGGAAATTATCACCATAATTCCCGCCATGGAGCGGGCATCGGGGCGAGAGGCAATACTGACCAAAGCATCCGGTAACGCTCCATACAGCGCGGCGCGATACCGGTGAGGCACTGCGTCTCGCTCACGCCCTGTTCTTCCGATAACCGGCGTTCACGGCGTCCGCCTCGGTCGCGAAGCAGGTGCGCGCGTTGGTCGCCGTGTAGTACTGTTGTCCCGGCACGTAGTACACGCCGGTTTTGTCGTCCCCCTTAACGGGATTGTCCGCCGGGCAGACCGAGCCGGAGACCGAGCCTGCGAAGGTCTGCGGTTCGAGCGGTGCGTATGTGGGAATCGCGGGCTGCGTGTAGGTGGTCGTGCCGCCGTCATAGTCGGGGACGTTCACGCCCTGGATGCTTGACTGATCCTGCACGGTCCCCCAATAATCGGTCCCCAGAAGCCGGAGGTGTATCGTCCCGCCATCGATCTCGGGATGCCACTCAAAGGCGGCCCGCTCGAAGACCTGCCCCGTGACCGTCCGGTTGCAGGAAACCTCAGAGTCGCCCAGGCAGAATGCCGCCTCTTCCGTCAATGGATAGCCGAACGTCGCCAACCCCCCGTGCGCGGACCAGTAGTCGAGGAAGGCATTCCGCGCGGTGTGCCGCGTGGCCGCGAATGTCTGGCAGTTGGCACCGGCTGCGCACGCCCGCGCGGGCGTGGACGCGAGCGACTGCTTGCGGTGATTGCCGGACGTCGCACCGATGAGGTTGTCGAGGAACAGGGCACCGTACCGACCGACCTGGACCCTGTTCTCGCGCGTGTTGCCGGGATGCCATTCCATCACGGCACGTTCGTAGACCTGCGTGACGAAGCCCGTCCCCGCTTGGTACGCGGGCGACAGCGGCATCCCGAGGATGTCCAGGCCGCCGTGCGTCTGCCAGAACTCATAGAATGCGTTGCCGCTCGTCTGCCCCGTCGCGGGGAAGTACTGGCTATTCCCCGCCGACACAGAGAGTGGCACGAGACTCAAACAAAGAACGAGCGCGATCAGCGCCCCGACCAATCTTCGCATACCTACCCCTAACTAGTTAATAACTAGATAACTAAATACTAGAACACTAATGATTGAACGATAGAGGGATACATTTTGTGACGGGAGATAGAAATACATGTTTTCTTTAGTATTGTGTTGCGATTCAACTGCTTCTGGGGCCAAAGTGGCCCGGAAAGAAAGCCGGTGATCACGACGCGTGGTGTGAGCTCTGTATGACCTTGGGGCGGATGGAGATGAACGGATGCTGGTCGAATTCTGCAGATTGTTTCGGGACATCTTTTGAGACAGGCGACAGCCCACGTCATATGAGCCTCGGTTTTCCACCATCTCGCTGATCCTGCCGCAGACCACTTTCCATTGTGGGCAAGGCAAATCGGTTCACCACCCTAATGTGCTGCGGGACATGATGCTGACTCTGCGTTTACCCGGTCGAGACAAGGGAGAATGGGAGCATCTCATCAGCGAGAATGTAGAAGACCGAGGATCATATGACGTGGGCTGGACAGGCGAGTTTCGAAATCTATCTGACCTGCAGTGCGCAGGGATCCGTCCATCTGGGGTCTACCCCAACGAGATGTCGAGTAGTTCCCACTGCGTGCGGCAGGCCGACGGGAGTTGTCGGCTGAACGGCATTATGCGCCATACTGGCAGCACACAGGGACCGGTATGGTCGCATACTTTATGCGCAGGGAGATTCGCGCTACGTATCCGCCTTGGGTTGGCCGTATTTCCTTTTTATCAGCCGTGCAGCGCGATGACCGCTTCCTCGCCCCTTGAACTGAATACGAAGGAGGGGTGCCGGACGCGGCCCGCCCGATCGGCTCAGAGGCTCGCATTTTGCGTTGCCGTTCCCCGCAGCCGGCCCACGTCGCGCAGTGGCGGCGCGCCGAAGAGCCGCTTGTACTCGCGGCTGAAGTGCGAGGCGTCGTCGTACCCCACCCGCTGGCCGGCGCGCGTGGCGTCCATCTCCTCGCCGAGCATGAGCCGGCGGGCCTCCTGCAGTCGCAGCTGCTTCTGGAACTGCAACGGGCTCATCGCCGTGACCATCTTAAAGTGGTGGTGGAAGCCCGAGACGCTCATCCCTAGATCGCGTGCCACATCCTCAATGCGCAGCGGCCGATCGAAGTCGTGACGCAGCCGCTCGACCGCCTCGACGATCCGGTGCGTGGCACCACCCAGGGCCGCGAGCTGGCCGAGCCTGCCGCCCTGCTCCCCCCGCAGGAGCCGGTAAACGATCTCCCGCGTCACCAGCGGCGCGAGGAAGCGCGCCTCGGCGGGCGTGTCCAGCAGCCGGACGAGCCGCACCACGGCGTCGAGCAGTCCTGCGTCCAGCGGGCTCACGTCGATCGCCGTCACGGGGGATTGGCCGCGTGGCGCGGGGTGGCCGGCCTCGATCATGACTGAGCCGACGAGGGCGGGATCGAGCCGGACGAGGAGGTTGAGATAGGGCCGCGCCATGGACGCCTCGACGATCCGACTGGTGATGGGCAGCGTGGCCGAAGCGATGAGGTAGCGGGAGGGATCGTACCGGTAGCGGCGGTCGCCCAGCAACACCTCCTTGCTGCCCTGCGCGGTCACGCAGAGAGAGGGAAAGGAGACGCCATGCCCGAGCTCGGTGGGCGCAGAGGCGCGGCGAAACCGCAGCCCCGGCAGCGGCTCGACCGTCCCGTCGTCGCGGACGGCACGCGCGATGCGCTCGACCAGCTCGTCGCGGCTGGCGTGCCTCCGGTCCGCATCGCTCGCTGACTGCTCGTTCTCCATCGCGTCCATCGGCGGCACTCCCATCCTGCAATATCGATTGATGTAATTTGCAGCATTGTCCAATGATCTTGGACGATCATTCTAACACCCTAACCACCTGAACTCCTACAATCGATAGTAGACAGCGATCGCAGCCTCTGCATCTTACAGGAGGCTTGGACGATCAGCCAAGAAACGACCTGGCTTTGGTGGGGCATGAGACGTGCCCGCTCACGGCCGGACGAGTAGGAAAGTATCGGAGGAACCCAATGAGCGAAGAACTCTCTCCCGCGCAGCGCATGATCGGCGATGTCGCACGCAAGCTAGCCGACCTCACCGATGACGTGCTCTTCGGCGACATCTGGGAACGCCCCGCTCTCTCCAAGCGCGATCGCAGCCTGATCACCGTGGCGGCCCTCGTCGCGCTCTATCGGACGAATGAGCTGCCGCACCATCTCCGCCGCGCGCTGGGCAATGGCCTGAGCAAGGAAGAGCTGAGCGAGGCGATCACGCATCTCGCCTTCTATGCGGGCTGGCCGTGCGCGATGTCGGCGGCAACGGCCGCCAAGGGCGTGTTCGCCGAAGACGAGCAGAGCAATGCCCGATAAGCACGGCGACATACGACCCCGGACGCCCGCCGTGCGCGGTGTCGGCGACTCGCTTGCCCCGCACCACGGCCCCCACCCCGGTCCTGCGCTGGCCGTCGCGGCGCTCGGGTTCTTCGTCGTCACGCTCGACGCCCTGGTGGTCAACGTCGCGCTGCCGTCGATCGGGCGCGACCTGGGCGGGGGCATCACCGGCCAGCAGTGGGTGGTGGATGGCTACACGCTCATGTTCGCCGCACTGCTGCTGTCCGCCGGGGCACTCTCCGACCGCATCGGCGCGCGCCAGGCGTACGGGGCCGGTCTGGCGATGTTCGTCGCCGCCTCGGTGGCCTGCGGGCTGGCATCCGGGCTGGGCGTGCTGGTCGCGGCGCGCCTGACGCAAGGGGCGGGGGCCGCGCTGCTGATGCCGGCGTCGCTGGCATTGATCCGCGAGGCGTATCCGGACGCGCGGAAGCGGGCGCGGGCGATCGCGATCTGGTCCCTCGGCGCCTCGGTGGCGTCGGCGGCGGGGCCGGTGGTCGGCGGGTTCCTGACATCGCTGAGCTGGCGGTTGATCTTCTTCATCAACCTGCCCGTGGGCGCGGTGGCGCTCTATCTGCTCGCCGGTGTCGCGCGCTCGCCGCGTCGGGCGGCGCCGTTCGACTGGGTTGGCCAGGTGGCTGCGGTTCTGGGGATCGGCGCGCTGACGGACGGACTGATCGAGGGCGGCGCCGACGGCTTCGCCGCGCCGCGCGTCCTGGCGGCCCTGTTTGTGGCAGTAGTCGCGCTGGTCGCGTTCTTCGTGGCACAGCTGCGCGGGGCGCACCCGATGGTGCCGCTGGGGCTATTCCGCTCTCGGCCGGTGGCGGTCTCGGTCTCGGCCGGTTTCACGTTCACGGTCGGGTTCTACGGCCTGGTGTTCCTGCTCAGCCTCTATTTCCAAGAGGTGCGGGGTCTGTCGCCGCTGGCCACCGGCCTGGCGTTCGTGCCGATGACCGCGCTGACCGCCGTCGTGACCCTGATGACGCCGAGGGTCGCCGCGCGGTTCGGCCCGCGCGTGCCGATGGCTACCGGGCAGGCCCTGATGGCGGCGGGCTTGCTCAGCCTGTGCGGGGCGGTGGCGGGGGCACCCGTCTGGCTGGTGGCGGCGCTGACGATTCTCATCGGGCTCGGCAGCTCCCTGTCCGTGCCGACGCTGACCGCGCTGCTGGTAAGCAGCGTCCCGGCCGAGCGCGCCGGCACCGCGAGCGGCGTGCTCAACACCTGCCGCCAACTCGGCGGCGCGCTGGCGGTCGCGATCTTCGGCGCGCTGGTCGCCCACCGGGAGAGTTTCCTGCACGGCCTGCAGGTTAGCCTCGTGATCGCCGCGCTGCTGCTGCTCGTGACGGCGGCGGCCAGCCTCCTGCTGCTGCCGCCCGCCACCGATGCGCGTGAGGGTGCCGTCCGGCGGCGAGGCACGCGCATAACCAAGGAGGCGTACCGATGACCGCGTGGACGCGCGACGCACTCGACATGATCAGGAGCGGCGACGATCGAGCTCATACCGCGTGCAACAACAGGTGGTGAGTGAAAGGGAGAGACAAATGCAGAAGCGCACACTCGGAAACAGCAACCTGGAAGTCTCCGCAATCGGACTGGGCTGCATGGGCATGAGCCAGAGCTACGGCCCGGCGCCGACCAAGCCGGAACTGATCGCCTTGATCCGCACGGCCGTCGAGCGCGGCGTCACCTTCTTCGACACCGCTGAAGTGTATGGCCCGTTCACGAACGAAGAACTCGTGGGCGAGGCGCTCGCTCCCGTCCGCGACCGCGTGGTGATCGCGACGAAGTTCGGCCATGGGCACGATGGTCCGGACGGTCAACCACGTGCGCTGAGTCTCGACAGCCGCCCCGAGCACATCAAGCAGGCCGCCGAGGGCTCGCTGAGGCGGCTTCGAACGGACGTCATCGATCTCTACTACCAGCATCGCGTCGACCCGGATGTGCCGATCGAGGAGGTAGCAGGGGCGGTGCAGGACCTGATCCGGGAAGGCAAGGTCAAGCACTTCGGCCTCTCCGAAGCGGCAGCGCAGTCGATCCGCCGTGCGAATGCCGTCCAGCCCGTTGCAGCCGTCCAGAGCGAGTATTCCCTGTGGTGGCGACGCCCCGAGGCCGAAGTGCTGCCGACCCTCGAAGAACTCGGTATCGGCTTCGTACCCTTCAGCCCGCTGGGCAAGGGCTTCCTCACGGGCACGATCGATGAGCACACCGCGTTCGCCAGCACCGACATTCGGACCAGAATCCCCCGCTTTACGCCGGACGCGCGGAAGGCAAATGAGGCCCTGGTCGCCCTGCTCGGCGACATCGCGCTGCGGAAGCAGGCGACGCACGCCCAGATCGCGCTCGCCTGGCTGCTCGCCCAGAAGCCCTGGATCGTGCCGATCCCCGGCACCCGCAGGCTGGCGCGCCTCGAAGAGAATCTCGGCGCGGCCAACGTCGCATTAACGCCCGACGATCTCCGCGAGATCGAGCGCGCCGCCGCTGAGGTCACCGTGCACGGGGCGCGGTACCCTGAAGAACTCGAGCAACTGACCGGTCGCTGACCAGCGCGAGCAGGGGGCTGGGCGCGCAGATCGCACGGGCAGTTGAGTTTGGCGGTGGTGGTCGTCAACGAGATGCTGTTCGGGCCAACCAGCCAGCTGCTTCGCGTTAGCAGCGGAACATCGGCTCACTACACGACGGAGGAGATCGTGCAGATCACAAGAAACGCCATCGCCACCAATGCCGGGCCGCGCGAGTGGTTCACGGGCGCGGTCTACGTCGATACCGTTGCGACGCCGGCAGGGCCGTCGCGCCTGTCGGCGAGCAGCGTCCACTTCACGCCGGGCGCCCGGACGGCGTGGCACACCCACCCCAACGGACAGTCGATCTTCGTCACCGAGGGGGTCGGTCGGTGCCAGCGGCGCGGCGGGCCGACCGAGGTGATCCGCCCCGGCGACCGCGTCTTCTTCGCGCCCGGTGAGGAGCATTGGCACGGTGCGGCCCCCGACCGCTTCATGACGCATCTCGCGATGCTTCAGGTGGACGAGGAAGGCAACAGTGCGACCTGGGGCGAGCACGTCACCGACGAGGAGTACAGCCGGCAGCCCGGGTGACGATGGGCATCGCCAACCCACACCTCATCTGTATGGGATCACCTCACGAAACGGAGAAAATCATACGCTTCGGTCGCGACGCTGAGCGAGACGTCGCGTAATGTGCCCAGTTGTCACTCTGAGAAACTGTTTGGGAATCGGCGCAGCGATCCTGGCAAGGTACGCGATAGGTATTGGGCAAGTACACCGTCGGCTCGCGCTGGAGGTCATCATGTCCGATTCCCGCCGTCCCTATCCATCCGATCTGTCCGACGCCG
>JBBRLR010000057.1:0-28985 GCA_038231255.1 Thermomicrobiales bacterium
ACGACACTGACCGGCGACGAAGTGTGCTTCACGTTCGCCGAGATCGAGGCAATTCTCGGTGCCACCCTCCCGCCGACGGCGTGGACGCGGAGTATGTGGTGGGCAAACTCGCTGCGCCCCGACCATCCGCAATCGCGTGCGTGGCTGGCAAGTGGGTGGACGGTGAGTGCGGACGTGAACAACGGCGCTGTGACGTTTTACCGCGGCACTGCGGAATCCGGGCCAGAAAAGCGTCACTATCACTGGCACGCGCCCCGGCCAACCCAGTACACCACCAAGGTGAGCATCGCGGTCTCTCGCGAGATGAAGAACGCGCTCGATGACGCCGCCGTGGATTTCGACGTCACGACCTCCGACCTCATTCGCCGGGTCATGGAAGAGTGGCTGGAGCGCCACCGGAAGAAAAGCGCGCGACTCCGCAAGCAACACGGCGGCACACGGACCTATCGACGCCGGGTGAAGATCATCGACGATTGAACGATTGGCGCATCATCGCCGCGACAGGCGCGGATTCAGTGCCTCGTTGAGGCCGTCCGCCAGCAGATTGAACCCGAGCACCGTGAGGGTGATCGCGAGACCGGGAAACGCGGACAGCCACCACGCACGCCGGACGAACTGCTGCGCGTCGTTGAGCAGCGCCCCCCAACTGACGATATTGCGGTCGCCAAGACCGAGAAAACTCAGCCCCGCCTCGACGAGGATCGCCCCGCCGACGAGGAGCGCCCCCTCGATCACAATCGGCGGCATGGCCATCGGCAGGACGTGGCGCAGGAGGATCACCGGCTCGCGCACCCCACTCGCCCGGGCGGCTATGACATGCTCGCGACTCCGCAGGGAGAGGACCTGCCCGCGCAGCAAGCGCGCGGTGCCGGGCCAGGAGGTCAGGCCAAGCAGGAGGATGATCAGCCGGATGCTGCTGCCGAAGAGCGCGACGGTGATCAGCACGAGGAAGAAGCGGGGGACGATCTGGAACAGCTCGGTGAGCCGCATCAGCGCATCGTCCACGAAGCCACCGAAATAGCCCGCACACGCCCCGATGAGGACACCGATCACGGTGGCAATCAGCATGGTGACAACCCCGACCGTGAGCGAGGCGCGCGCGCCATGCATGACGGATCGGTAGAGGTCGCGACCGAGGTCATCGGTGCCGAATGGATGTGCCCGCGAGGGCGTCTGGAATACCTGGCGCGAGGTCGCGAAGGGATCGCCGGGTGCAATCACACCGGCAAAAAGCGCGATGAATACAAGCGCCGCCAGCACGCCGAGACCGAACAGCGCGGCGGGTTGCGTGCGGAGGCGAATCCAAAATCCGTTCCGACCGCGTTGGCGCGTGCCGAGGGCAACGGGTGTTGCCGACACTTCCTCGATTCGCTCGCCGGTGATCTCGCGCACCATCTCAGGCGAACCTCACACGGGGGTCCAGCATCGTGTAGACGAGATCGGTGATCAGATTGACGAGGATGACAGTCGCGGAGACGAGCAGGAAAATCGCCATCAGCAGCGGGTAGTCCCGTTTGAGTGCGGCATCGAGGAGGAGTCGGCCGATCCCCGGCCATGCGAAGATCGTCTCGGTGAGCGCAGCGCCGGTGAGCACCAGACTGATATGTCCGCCCGTGACCGTCACAATCGGTAGGAGCGCGGTCCGCAGCGCGTGACGCCAGAGGACGGCTCGCTCCGAGAGGCCCTTCGCCCGTGCCACGGTGATGAAATCTTCGGCGAGGGCCTCGCGCAGGCTCGTGCGGGTGAGACGGGCGGTGAGCGCAAGTTGGGGCAACGCGAGCGTGACGGCCGGGAGCGCGAGGTGACGGATCACATCCAAGACGTGATGGATCCCGGTGTAGTCCTCACGCGCGGTGACCATCCCTTGCACCGGCAGGAGATTGAGGCGCACCGCAAAAAGGAGCACGAGGAGCTGACCGAGCCAGAAGACGGGCATCGCATACGTGGTCAGCGTGAAGACGGCGATGCCGTGGTCCAGTGGAGAGTGCGGCCGAACCGCAGAGACGATACCCATCAGCAGCCCGACGGTCGTTGAGAGCATAATCGCGGCCCCCATGAGCAGGAGGGTCGCGGGCAGGCGACCGAGGATCACCCGGAAGACGGGCTGCTGGTAGACGAAGGAGTAGCCGAAGTCGCCGTGCAGCGTCGTGGCGATGTAGTGCCCAAACTGCACAGCAAGCGGCCGATCGAGCCCGTAGCGGGCGCGCATCTCGGCGTAGAAGGAGGCGGAGCCCCCTTCCCCCGCCAGGAAGATCAGCGGATCACCCGGAGCCAGATGAATGAGCGTGAACGTGATCGCCAGGATGCCGAGGACGAGCGGCACCGCCTGCAGCAGGCGACGGAGCATGTACCGCCCGAGCGACCCGGCCCGTGGGCTCATTTCGTCGTCCACACCGTTTCGAGGATGTTGCCGCCGGAAGTCCGGAAGCCTTTATAGACCGAGCGATAGGCCCGATACCCCTGCGAATCGACGATCCAGAAGTAGGGCACGTCGTCGGTCAGGATCTGCTGGATCTGCGCGTAGGTCTTCGCACGATCGGCGCGATCCGTCTGCGCGGCCCCTTGATCGAAGAGCTGGTCGATCTTCGGGTTCTTGTACCCCGCGCCGTTCGAGAAGAGGATCGGCCCGATATTGCTCGAGACATACATGCGGCGCACGCCGACCTCCGGGTCGGAGCCGTTGCAATACGACGCGACGCCGAGATCGAAGTCCTTTTTCATGAAGACCTTATCGTTGGCGGCGTTCACATCGAGCGTCTCGAGTTGCAGGTTGATCCCGACCGCCTTCAGCTGCTCGCGCAGCGCCTCGCCGAGCTTCGCATACGAGGCGGCGTGCGTGAAGGTCACCGTCATGCGCATGCCGTCGGCGCCCTTCGTGTAGCCGGCCTGGTCGAGCATCTGGTTGGCCTGCGCGGCATTAAAGGGATACGGATGCACCTGCGACGTGTACGCCCACGCCATCTGGCTGCTGATCGGCCCGGTCGACGGGATCCCCTGGTTGAAGTAGACCTGATCGACGATGAACGTGCGGTCGATCGCGGAGTAGAACGCGCGCCGCCCGTCCACGGTATCGAACGGCTTCTTCGCGAGGTTGGGGATCAGCACATCTTGGCAGACCGATCCACCGGAGCCACCGAACCCCTGCACGAGCGTGAGCGAGGAGTTCTTCTGCAGCCGCGGGAGGTCCGCGCCCGAGACGCTACCGAGATAATCCACCTCACCCTGCTCCAGCGCCGTCTCGGCGGTCGTCACGTTCGGGATGATCCGCAGGATTGCCTTGTCGAGATACGGGAGTTGCATCCCGCTCGCGTCCTTCTTGAAGTAGGCCGGGTTGCGGTCCAGCGTCACATGGTCGCCCTTGACGTATTCGGTGAACTTGAAGGGGCCGGTGCCGATCGGCTTGGCGGTCGCCGGATCCTTCTCAAGGTCCTTGCCGTCGTAGATGTGCTTTGGGATGATGGACGCCTCCACCACGTCCAGCCGCTGCAAAAACGGCCCGTACTGCTGCTTGAAGCGGAAGACGACCGTGCCAGCGTCGGGCGCGTCAATCCCATCCAATACCGATTCGAGCGCTGCCTTCGTGCGGGCATGGAACTTCAAGAGCCCCTGCTCGAAGGTGAACTTCACATCCGCCGAGGAGAAGGGCTGCCCGTCGTGCCACAGAACGTTCGGCTGTAACTTGAATGTGTACATCTTGCCATCGGCGCTGATCTGCCAGCTCGTCGCGAGTTCCGGTACCGGGTTCAGGTTGTCATCGAGGCCGACGAGGCCGTTGAAAATCTGGTCAGTAACCGTATGCGTGCCGCCCGCCGTTGTGATTGCCGGGTTCAGCGGGCCGGGGTCGGCGTTCATCACGACGACTGCCGTGCCGCCGCGCTTCGGTGTACCCGCGACCGGAGCGGATGTCGCGGCGGAGGTTGTCGGTGCAACGCTCGACGTTCCCGCTGCTGTTGTCGGCTGTGCGGCACTGCTCGGCTGAGCCACGCCAGTTGGCCGCGCAGCAGATGCGGCTGCGGCCGTCGTTGGTGTCGCATTCGCCGGTGTCGCGGTCGGCGCGGTGCCGCTCCCGCCGCATGCGGCGAGTGTGAGCATGGCACTGATTCCCAGTACACAGCGTGCGGCCTGCCACCGCGCGTGCCATGCTCGTCTCCGTCCGATCATTGCATCCCCTCCCTACACCAAACCGAAAGCGGCGCAGCCACTCGTGCACCACCGACGAGACGCGCGTGATCCGATACGCTAACGCAACACAGGAGGGCCGCCGCGCGCCGCGTCATGCCCCTCCCAGAGAGTTTGCAGCCATGGTGGCGCGGTCGCGTCAAGGCGTTGCTCATCGCGCAGGTAATACCCCTTGATATCCAGGACGGGTGTACCGGGCCACGCGTCCGTACCGATGATATGGAGGTTGCGTCCATCGCGACGCACGAGCTTCGGGTAGCTGAGGCCAATCGGGTTCGGCCGTCGCGGACTACGCGTGGCAAAGAGCCCGACGGGAGGCATATCCTCCCGGTTCTCCATGCGCCACACGAGTCGGCCCTCCGGCGTGAGGGGATCGGTGCGATCCATGAAGAGGACCACGACGAGGTGGCTAAATTCCTCGATGCGCATGAGCGCCGCTTCCCACTCGGGAAAGATCTCAATGACAGATTCGGCGAAGGGGTCAAAATAGGTACCCGGCTCGCTGCGGGCGTCGTCGGGCATGCCCGGACGGTGGACGACACCAATTGGGCTGACCGTGAACTGGGGTCGCGCGCTCGTCATGCCGCATGCTCCCGTACGGGTGATACCGATACGCCGTGTACGGAACCGGGCAACGCGTGGTTCATCGAAGCGCGACGGCGTCTTTGGTGAGGACGTCCACCATCCCCGCGATTGCCTGCACAGCCGGCGCGGTCGGTCGGTACTCGATGAGCGCCTGATTCGCCCGATCTGCCTCCTGCGCCGCCTCATCGAACGGGACGACGGCGAGCACTTCCATGCCGAGGCGCGTGCTGTATTCCCGGATCGTCGCCTCGTCCCGCTCGGAGCGGACTTTGTTGGCGACGACATACATGTGCGGGATACCGAGTTCGCGCGCGAGGGGCACCGTCCGCCCCAGCGTCTCGAGGGCGCGGAAGTACGGTTCGGTGACGATAAGGAGCGTCTCGACATCGCGGAGCGTCCCACGACTCAGATGCTCGATGGAAGCCTCCATATCGAGGACGGTCACATCATCGGGGCGCAAGGTGCCGAGTTCTGCCACAACGCCGCGTACCGCGGCGTGCTGACCACAGAGTCAGCCCTTCCCCGCGCCCTGCAGCGCGGTCATCATCAGCATTCGGACCCCATCCGGGCCGACGACGCCGTAATCTTCGATCACCTGTTCGAAGGGGATTGTCAGATAGAGTGATGCGTGATTGTTCGCATCCACCCGTTCCTCCATGATCTCCTCGCGCGCAATGCCGCGCAGTCGCTCGACTTGCTGTGCGCTCAATCCGAGCGCATTGGCGAGATTCGGGTTCGGGTCGTCGTCGAGCGCGTTGACGCGATAGCCGCGCTGTGCGAAGAGACGCGCCATCGTCGCCGAGATCGTTGTCTTGCCAGCCCCGCCTTTACCTGCAACTGCGATGCGCATCGCCTGCTACCCCCTTACGCTTCGTCATGCCTCGTCGCACGAGCACGTTTACTCTCGCTAGTGTTGGGATTGTAGCATGCGGCATCAGCATCGCGAATCTACAGTTTGCATAATCTGGTACACCGTGATTGCTAGTAGTCGCTCATTGGTGTCATACCGGAGGATGGGGTTGCTCACACCAACCACTACCGGAGGAACGACCGATGAACGATACCCTGATTGTAACGATCTTCGTGCTGATTGACGAGGTTGATGCAGACGCTCGACCATCATAGCCATCCGCAAGCCGGAGCGAGCGATAGTGAAGTGCTCACCGTCGCCGTCGTCGCTGCCTGCCAGTGCCAAAACCATCACGAGCGGACCCTGTGCATGATGCGCACGCTGCACGATCTCTCCGGTGATCGCTCGGTGTCGCGCTTCAACCGCCGCATCCACGCGCTCGCTGACTGGTTGCCGCTGCTGCTCGATCTCGTCGGCGAGGTCTTCGCGATTGGGGAAGCGTTCATCGTGGACAGCCTGCCCGTGCCCGTCTGTCGGCGGGCACGGGCATGCCGATGCCGGAAAGTGCGCGGAGCGGTGTATTGCGGGTACTGCGTAGCGAAGAAGGAGACGGGCGCCCTTTGGGCAGCATTTGGCTGGCGGTTGCATCTGATTGTCACCCCGGCGGGCCTGCCGATCTCGTTCGAGGTGCTGCCCGCATCGTTGCACGACCTCACCCCGATACATGAGTTGATCGAGCGGGTACCGGGGGAGCGTAGGTCTGTGGGGACAAGGGCTACAACAGTGGCGACGACGAGGCAATGATCGAAGGAGAGACGGGGGTACGCCTGGTGCCGATCCGTAAGGCGAACATGGCACCGAACGCGCTGGACGAGCGCGTGGGGCTGCGGAGGCACCGCAAGAAGATCGAGGGGGTGAACAGTCAGTTGGAAGCATGGGGTGTGCAGCGGTTACACGCGCGCACGAACGAGGGGTTCATGCTCAAGGTCTGGGCATCGCTGCTTGCCCTTCTCTGCGTGAACGCCAGCTAGCAATCACGGTAGAGGATGTGATTCAGGATCTCTATACCAAGTGGGGCAGGGACAGAGCGGGCATGGTCTGCAACGTCAACATGTACCGGGGTGCGAGCGTCTTGATTGATACGGGCAAGGCGCTCGGCCTCCCGCATCATCGCGTCGTCCAGCTGACCAAGCGCCTCGGCCACCACTGTGGCGACCAGATGGCAACGGCAATCGGCCAGGAACTCGGCGTCAATGACAGGACCGTCGGATGGCTCGCGACGCTCGTTGCGGCCATGGAGGAGACGCCCCGGCATGCCAGCATTCACAACGGTGGGTTTGTGGTCACCAGCCGGCCGCTCGCCGAGTGCATTCCACTCGAAAAGGCGCGGATGAAAGACCGCACCGTGACCGTCTGGGATAAGGACGATATCGAGGCGCAGGGGTTCGTCAAGACGGACGTTTTGGGCTTGGGGATGCTCACGTGTATTCGGAAGTGCTTCGACCTCGTGCGCGAGACGGACGGGACGACGCTCGCCCTGGGCACGGTGCCCTTGGAGGACCCGGCGGTCTACGACATGTTCTGCAGCGGCGACACCGTAGGAGTCTTCCAGATCGAATCGCGCGCCCAGCAGGCTACGACGGTGCTCGCGGCACTCGCCGGGGGGACGACCCGTGCCACGCTTGGTCTCATTCATCAGACGCACTTCTTCCGGCCGCCGGCGCTCGTTGCCAAGATGGTGGCGACGCTGGATCAGATCAGCAACGGGCGCTTCGTGTATTTCCTCGATTGCGGCAATCAGCGCGACGAATACCTCGCCTACGGGCTGCTGTGGGATGACGACATCGAGACACGCGTGGCGCTGATGGTCGAAGGCCTGGAACTGACGCTCGCCCTCTGGAAATCGCGCGAGGCCGTGACGTTCGCGGGGGCGCACTACCGGCTGGACGGCGCGGTCTGTAATCCCGGCCCCGTGCAGCAGCCGCATCCACCGATCTGGTTCGGGGGGTAAACCCGGCGATGCTTCGCGCCTGCGCGCGTTACGGGCAGGGCTGGAATACCACCCCGGCGACGGTGCAGCAAGTGCGCGAGCGCATCCGCGATGTATCGGCGGCGTGCGCGGAAGCGGGCCGCTCCGCCGATGAATTGGAATTGAGTCTGGAAATGCAGGTGCTGATCGCGCCCGACCGGGACGCGTTGCGGCAGGGTCTTCGGTCCATCGTGGACCTTGATCCGTCGGGGCCGCCGGACGACCCGGCGCTCCGGGCATTTCTGGCCGGCGAACCGGATGTCGTGCCAGACCTGCACCGGGTCGCGAACATCGGCACGCCCGACGAAGTGCGGCAACAGATTCGGGAATACATCGCGGCCGGTATCGGACATTTCATGCTCTGGTTCCTCGATGCACCGAGTGACGCCGGGATGACGCTCTTCGCCGAGCAGGTGCTACCATCGTTCCGCACTTCCACGACGTAGCGCGGGGGCGGCGATCGCCATGCACACCGGCATCCGACCGGGTCGAATCGGATACGTTACCGTCGCGAGGGAGAATGCACCATGGTCGGGATCGGGAACGGAATCGGGATCGAGATCGGGGAGGAGGGGGCGGTCGCGCTTATCGAGGGGCTGCAAGCGGGACGCCTGACGCGGCGGCAATTCATCTGCAGGATGTCCGCCGCCGGGTTCGCGGGCGGTACGATCGCGCTGCTGCTCGCGGCGTGCGGCGGTTCCTCCCCGGCGGGCGGCTCGCAGTCGCCGGCCGCATCAAATAGCGGCGTGCCGACCTTCGTATCCACGGCGGTACCGACTGCGGCCGCCGCCAGTTCGAGCGTCGCGGGGACGCTGATGAAGGCGCCGGAAGCGAATGTCAAGCGAGGCGGCACGATCCGCATCGCCACCAATGTCGTGACGACGAGTTACGACATCCATCAGGGCGGCTCGTCAACGGCGCTCTGCCACGCCTACAACAGTCTGATCCGCCTCAATCTCGTGGACGGCCTGAAAACGATCATCCCGGATGTCGCCGAATCGTGGCAGATGTCTGCGGACGGCCTCACGTATACCTTCAAACTGCGCAGCGGCGTGCTATTCCACGACGGCACGCCGCTCACCTCCGACGATGTCGTCGCGACCTACAACCGGATTGTCGCCCCGCCGCAGGGGGTCGTCAGCATCCAGCGAGATTTCTTCAGCATGGTGAGCAAGGTGGAGACCGTGGACCCGCTGACGGCGAAGTTCACGCTTGCTATTCCGTCGCCGATCTTCCTGCTGCTCCTGACGGCGACGTTCAACGTGATCTACTCGAAAAAGACCCTCGATGCGAACAATAACGACCTGCGGAAAGTGCAGATTCCTCCGGGCACCGGGCCGTTCACCTTCGTCAGTTACAAAGAGAACGAATTGTGGACGTTCGCCAAGAATCCGAACTACTGGAACAAGGATTTACCGTACCTCGACACGGTCGAGATGCTCCACGTCCCGGCGTTCTCCGACCGGGGTACGGCGGTGCTGACCGGGCGCGCGGACTACTCGCCGAACGTGGCGAAGGAGACATGGGACGAGGGGCAGAAGCACCCCGATACGATCAAGGGCACCCTTGTCGCGCAATTCGGCTGCTATCAGGTCGTGATTAACACGCGCAAAAAGCCCTTCGACGATCCCCGCGTGCGCCGCGCCTGCTTCCTCGCACTGAACCGCCAGGGGCTTTTTCAGGCGTTCGCGACGCAGGAGCAGATTCGCCTGACGCGCTGGGTGCCGTACGGCAGCGAGTTCGCGACCCCGCCGGAGGAGATCGCCAAATTGCCCGGCTATCGCGCGGATAAAGAGCAGGACATCGCGGACGCGAAGAAACTGCTCGCGGACGCCGGGTTCCCGAACGGTATCCAGGTCGTGGATTTTCTCGTCGCTTCGCTGCCGCCCCACGCGGAGGTGCTCGGACCTGCCGTGCAGGATCAGTTGAAGCAGGCGCTGGGGGTCGAAACGAAGATCCGTGTCCAGGAGCGGGCCTTCCTTGTCGAGGACGAGAAGAAGGGCAATTTCACGCTCGTGCTCGATACGCCGGGCGGGCCGATCGCGGACGTCTCGCCGCTCGCCAATGCGTACCTGAAGACGGGCGGTTCGCAGAACTACGGCGGCTACAGCAACCCGAAAGTGGACGACCTCCTGAAGCGGTCGGATGCCGAGCAGGATCGCACGAAGCGGGCCGATCTACTCAAGCAACTGCAGGACGCGCTCGACCAGGACCCGCCGTGGTTCTTTATCGGCTACACCACGCAACTGCCGATGTGGCATACCTATGTCAAAGGCCTGGCGCTGGAGCAGCGCATCATTCAGGAGGTTGGCCGCGTGGATACGGCATGGCTGGACAAATGATGCGCCGTGGCCCAGGCCATTTTGCGAGGAAACGGGACGACGCAGCTCACTGCGTCGCTGTCCCGGCGCGATATCGTTTTGGTCCTGACCTCGACACCGAAAGTGATGCCACAAGGCACAAACTCAGATCTTGTTCTTCGCCAAACTACCCCACTTCCTCCCCCACTCCCCTCCTCGCCCGTCCGGCGCCGGCTAGCTACGGAAAGAGGGGCTTGCGGGTTTGACGAAGGACCGGGGGTGACCCACCGAACCGGGGTAACGCCAATTGCGGGGTGCCATCCACGGTGATTCAATCGGTTTCGTTCCACCGACGCTGCGGCGGTTTGTACCCGCGGTCTCCGCTCCCCCATTCCATTGCGAGGTACTATGCGCGAACGACCGGCCCTCACGCACATCGCCGTCGGCGGCATTGCGCTCGCTCTCTGGGAGTGGGCCGGTCCCGGCAACACTCTCCTGTTCGTCCACGCCACCGGCTTCCATGCCCGCTGCTGGGACGCGGTCATCGAGCTCCTCCCCAACCACCGCTGCCTCGCTCTCGATCTGCGCGGCCATGGACGCAGTGACAAGCCCGCCCCGCCCACCGATTGGCGCGTAATGGGCGAGGATGTTGCCGCAGTCGCGCGCACCCTCCGTCTTGATGGCGCACTCGGCGTCGGTCACTCGATGGGCGGGCACGCCGTCGCGCTCGCTGCTGCCTTGGCGCCCGAGGCATTCGCCCGTCTCGTGCTGATCGAACCGGTCATCATCGCCCCCGAGCGGTACACGGGAGCGCGGGAGGGGGAGCACTTCGCGGCGCGGCGGCGCGACCGCTGGCCGTCTGCCGGGACGATGCGGGAGCGATTCGCGGGGAGGGCGCCCTTCAACGCGTGGGACGGGCGGGTGCTGGCCGACTATTGCGACTATGGTCTCCTGCCCGCGACGGACGGCGACGGCTATGTTCTCGCGTGCCCGCCGACCTTTGAGGGGGCGTGCTACCAGACAAGCACCGCAGTCGGGTCGAATATCTATGCGGAGATCGGGCGGATGAGGCAGCCGACGCTGGTGGTACGGGCGACGGCGGGGAAGCGAGAAGCAGCGGGCAGTTTCGGCGCCTCACCGACGGCGCCTGATCTCGCGGCATATTTCGCCAACGGGCGGGATGTGGAGGATGGTGGGTACACACATTTCCTGCCGATGGAGTCGCCGACGCAAACAGCGGACTACATTCGCGGTGTGCTGGTTGGCGTTGGCGCCGATCACTGAGTCGGGCACCGGGCGGAGGACCGCGCGTTGTCACTCCTCTGCCAGCCGATCTACTCACGATGGTACCGCCCGCATCGCGTCAGCGCATATCCTGCGGGTGGCGACCGCCTCGATATCGCGATGGCGGAGCGTTCGTCCAAGCGCTCCTGGCGCTCCTCTGGGCGGTCCTCGCCCCCGTCTACGGCGAGGATCTCGCCGACGCCCCCACTGGGGCCAGGTCCAGCCGCGCTGCGACCTCGGTGTCCTCTCCCTGCGGACGATCATCGAGGTGAAGATTGCCCGCACCCCCGCCGACTTCGCCCTCATCGAGGAACGGGTGGCCGGGGATGATCCCCGATCGCAACGCCCGCACGTAGCTAGTGGCGGAGCATGCCTCGCCCGAGGAGGGGGGGGGCTCCCGCTATCTCGATGATGCCGAATACTCGGTTCCTGATTGCCGAGCCGAGCAGAACGCGCGTAAAACGTGATGAGAGATGCGCGGATCGGTGCCAACCGAGAAAACTGTTGCTGTGACTGGCGGACCATCGATTTTGGTGCATCGAGAGTGCGGGAGAACCCCCCTCCTCGGGCGAGGTATGGGCATATGCCCTCCCTGCTTCTTCATTCTTTTTTGGGTCCTCTGTGCCTTTGTGGCTGATCCGCTTCCTTACCCCTTCACCGCACCAGCGGTGAGGCCGGAGATAATGCGGCGCTGGAAGAGCAGGACGAGGACAATCAGCGGCAAAGTGATGACGATGGAGGCGGCGGTGATCTGGCCCCACGGGTACTGGGTGCCGACATCCGCGCCCTCGAACTGCGCGATCACGACCGTCGCGGTCAGTTTGTGCTCCTCACTCATGAAGGTGCGGGCAAAGAGGAACTCATTCCACGCCTGGATGAAGAGCAGGATCGCCGCCGTGAAGACGCCCGGTGCGGCGAGCGGCGCGACGATCCGCACAAACGTCTGCATCCGCGTGCAGCCATCCACCCGCGCCGATTCTTCCAGTTCCAGCGGCAGGTCGCGGAAGAAGGCGTTGAGCGTCCAAATGCACAAGGGGAGCGTGAAGGTAACATTCGGCAGAATCAGTGAGAGGTAGTTGTTCGTCAGGTGCCAGGCGTTGAACTGGCGGTAGAGCGGGCCGATGATCGCGATGCCGGGGAACATGGCAATCGCCAAAACGAGCGCAAGGATGATGCTCTTGCCGGGGAACTGCAAGCGCGCCAGCGCGTACGCGCAGACCGAGCCGATCAGGAGCGAGATGACCGTCGCGCTCGTGGCGACAATCGCGCTATTGAGGAGCGAGCGCGTGAAGCGCGACAGATGGAAAATCTTGCTGTAGTTCACCCCATCTATCGGATTCGGCAGGTACTTGATCGGCGCAGAGAAGATTTCCGCCTCGCTTTTCAAGGAGGTAATGATCGTCCAAATGAACGGCAGCGTGCAGAACAGGACAAAGAGCGCGATCAGGAGATAGAAGAGGATCTGCGCGGGGATATTGACGCGTTTGCCGTGCCGCGTTTTCGTGGCAATGGGAGTCCCGGCGACCGGGCGGGCGATCTGCGGCGCGGTCATCATCGTCCTCCTTGGGTGGGCGTGCCGAGCACCTTGATAAAGAAGAAACTGCACAGCAGCACGATCAGGAAGACCGAGACCGCGAGCGCCGAGCCGTAGCCGAAGTTTAGGCTGGTGAAGAGGCTATTGTAGGCGTAGAGCACGAGTGATTCGGTGGACTGCCCCGGCCCGCCATTCGTCAGCACCTTGGGCAGGTCGAAGATGCGCATCGCGTCAATCGTGCGGAAAAGCAGCGCGACGAGGATCGAGGGCTTGACGAGCGGCAGCGTGATCTTCCAGAAGTTCTGCCACGCGTTCGTGCCGTCAATCGCCGCCGCTTCGTAGAGATCGGCGGGGATCAGCTGCAACCCGGCCAGTAGCAGGAGCGCCATGAAGGGCGTCGTCTTCCAGATTTCCGCGCCGATCATCGCCCAGATCGTCAGGTCCGGCCGTGAAAGCCAGATGATCGGCTTGTGGATAATGTGTAGTTTCATCAAGATGTCGTTGAAGACACCGTACTGCGCGTCGTAAATCCACGACCACATCTTCGCCGAAACGACGGTCGTGAGCGCCCAGGGGACGAGGACGGAGGCGCGTACAATGCCGCGCCCCTTGAAGGCGCGGTTGAGGAGCAGCGCGATAATCATGCCGAGGGTCAGTTCCACGCCGACGGAAAAGACCACGACGCGCAACGTCACCCAAAGGGCGTTGTGCCAGCGCGCGTCCTTGAGCACGTCCACGTAGTTCCGCAGGCCGATAAACGGGCGGGGCTGATTCTCGAAGCGCAGACTGATCTTGTGCAAGCTATCCCAGATCGAGCGACCCAGCGGATAGAATGCGACCACGATGATGGTGATGACCGCCGGGGCGACGAGCGCGATGCCGAGCCGGGCATCCGCCTGCGCTTGTGTCGAGCGTCGCCGCCGTGCCGTGACCGCTCCGACGGTGGTCGTCGCGGTTTGCTCCGTCGCCATAGAGAATCCCTCCATAGTAGCCAGTAGCCAGTAGTCGGTAGTCAGAACGGGACCGGATCCCTCTGACTACCGACTTCTGGCTACCGGCTACCGGCTACTGCTTGATAATCTTCCGCATCCCGTCCGCCATGTCCTTGATGCCTTGTTCGACGGGCTTCTGCTTCGCCATCACCGCGCCGAAGCTCGGCTGGAGTGCGTCGGCGGACATCTGCGGGTAGAACGGCGTCACCGGGCGCGGCTTAAGCGCCGCGAACGATGACTGCGCGGACTTCGCGTAGGGGTATTTCTTCTGGATTTCGGCATCGTCGAAGACGGCCGGGCGGGAGGGCAGGAAGGCGCCCTCGAGCATCTGCGCCTTCTGCTGCTCGACGCCGACGAGGATCTTGATCACCTCGATCGTCTCCTTCGGCTTCTTGGAGAACTTCGAGACGCCGAGGTTCCAGTCACCGAGACAGCCGGGGCCGGGCTTCGCCCCATCCTTGGAGGGCAGCGTCGTGATGTCCCATTGGTCGGTCGTGATCTTCGAGTCCGGCGCGTAGAGCGGGGCGACGTTGCTGTACCAGAGCCGAATCATCGCTGCGCCGCCGGAGCGGAACTGGTTGATGACGTCCGCGCCCTGCTTGTATTGCAGCGTGGCCTCCGGCGTGATCTTCTCTTTGTAGACGAAATCGTAGACCTTTTGCAGCGAATCCACGCCCGCCGAACTCTTATCGAGCGTGACGTTCAGCTTGTCGTCCACGAGATCGCTCCCGTAGCCCCAGAGCACTTCGAGCCAGTTAATGATACCGCCCTCGGTCTGGCTCAGTTGCTCTACGAAGCCGGCCATGTCCGCAGTCTGAAGTTTCTTCGCGGCGGCGATCAGGTCGTCGTAGGTCTTCGGCGGTTGGAGTCCCGCCTTCGCGAAAAGGTCCTTGCGGTAGTACAGGCCGGGGCCGTTGTTGAACCATGGGATACCATACAACTTGCCGTCGTACGTCGCGCCGGTCAGCGTGCCAGGGAAGAACTTCTCGCGCTCGCCGCCCGCGACGACATCGTCCACGGGGATTGTCCAGCCCGCCGCCGCGAACTCCGGCACGAAGGGCACGTCCATCGAGACCATATCCGCACTGGAATCCTTGGAGGTCGCGACAGTGACGAACTTGTCGTGCAGGCTCGTCGTGTCCGCGCCCTGCTCCTGGTAGGAGATCTGGAGCGTCTTGTTCGCCTTGTTGAAGGCATCCACCTGCTTGACGCGGTAACCCGTCGTATCGCGCGCGGCGAACCAGTTAATCGTCGTCGAGCCGCTCGGCGGCACATTCGGCGTTGTTTGTGCCGCGCCGGAGGCGCCGGTCGTCGCGGCGGGTGCGGTCGTCGCCGCACCGCTCGCCACCGTGGCCGTTGGGGCCGTGGTTGCCGCCCCCGCCGCTGTCGTTGCCGCTGGTGGTTTGGTTGCCGCAGTCGTTGCCGCGCCGGACGCAGTCGTCGCCGCCGGTGCGGGCGTGCTGGTCGCGCTACCGCCGCAGGCAGCGAGGATCGCCGTGCCCGCCGATACCGCCGCGCCGAGCAGGAAATTGCGGCGACTCAACGATTTTGTGATCATTTCACCCTGTTTCACGTGTGTTGCTCCTTTGTCTGCGTCAACGACTAATACGGAACCTTCCAAAACTCACTCCCCATCAAGAGCGCCTCTGCGGTTGTGTACCTCCTTGTCATGCAAAGAAGAGCGGCGCTCGCACTCCACACCGATGGGGCGATGGCTGCCGGGAGAAAAGGCGACAAGAATACTCGAAGTCGGGATCGAAATGGCGTCGGCATGAAACTCCTACATTGTTGCATTGTCGTGGAGCATAGCCCGCACGTACGTCAATGTCAATACCGCCGAAACGCGTCGCGATACTCTATGCAAGCGACCGGAGCGGTGCGGGGGCGCGCTACAAGGTCGCCGATCCGCTGATAGCGGCGGGGCTGCCGCTCGCGATCGTTTTGCCGGGGGTCGTCTACGGGCCGGGCGATACGAGCAGTGTCCGCACGACCATTCGCCAATATCTGCGGAGCAAACTGCCCGCGATCCCGGCGCGCACCGATTTTTCCTGGGCGCATGTGGAGGACATCGCGCACGGCCATATCCTTGCGATGGAAGCGGGCAAGCCGGGTGAGAATTACATTATCGCGGGGCCGGAGCATACGCTCATGGACGCGCTTGAGATTGCGGAAGGGATTACCGGCATCCCCGCGCCACGACTCCATATCCCGCCAGTGGCGATGAAGGGGGTCGCGGCAATGATGGGCATTATGGAAAAAACGCTATCCGTGCCGCCGAATTACAGCGCCGAGTATCTCCGTGTCGGTGCGGGCACGACATACATCGGTGACAACACGAAGGCACGCCGCGAACTTGGCTACGCTCCGCGCCCGCTCGAAGAAGGACTGCGCGAAACGTTGCATCACGAGATGACGCTGCTCGGAATGCCAATTCCCTAACAGGCATAGCCGCATATCCGTGTCGGGGCGCACAGTCGTGCGCCCACCGGCTCGGGTTACGACGCCGGGAAGAGGGAGAAATGGGTGTGCGTCGCCAGCCATGCGCCGTCGCGGCGGACAAAGGTGAAGGTGGCGCGACCGGGACGGGGGAAGGGCGTGCCGTCCGGTCGGGCGCCCTGCGAGGTCCAGGTGAGGGCGGCCCAGGCGGTGTCGTCCGCGCGATGCCAGTGGAGGGTGTTGAGATCGAAGGTGAAGCCCTGGATCGTCGGCCAAATGTGCCGCCACTGCTGGGCGATCAGGTTCTCTCGCCCTTCGACCATCGCCGCCTTCGTGCCGAACGAGACGACCTCCTCCGCGATCATCGGCCGCGCGCCGTCGAAATCTTGCGCTCGCACGCAGGCGGCGAAGGCTTCCAGCCAGGCGCGCAGTTCGGCTGCCGTCGTGTCGCTCATCGTGTCGCCTCCCGTGGCGTTGCGGCGATCGGTCGTTGCGGCGCGCGGGCGCCGGTCGCGGTCAGCGCCGCGAGCAGTTGGAGCATCCGGTCCGCCGTTTGCGCATCCATGCCGCGCACGGCATCGGGCAGGGCGAAGTGCAGTTCGTGTGGCGGCAGCGGCGCGTCGCCATACTGTTCCGCGACATGCAGCCAGCCCGCACCCTCGATCAGCGTGCAGGCAGCGAAGGTTTCGGCCGTCCCAGTGACGCGGAACCGGCCGAGGGCGTGCCCTTCCTGCGCATCAACGATGGCGAACTGCACGCCCTCGGCGATCCCATGGCGGCGACCGAGCGGCAGGGTGCAGACGAGTTCCTCGCGGGCGTTGCGGTGGCACCGCCAGAGATGGGCCGATTGCCGCTCCACCTCGTCGGCGGCGATGACCGTTTGCAGGGCGTTCGCGAGTTGCTGGAGGGGACTGGGTGCATTCTTGATGGTCGCGAATGCCTGTTCCGCCTCGCGTTGCGCCCGCTCGGCACGGACGGTCGCGGCCTGCGCCTCGACGAGCGCATGTTCGAGATGGTCGGTGTGCGCCGTCAGTTGCTCGTTCTGCTCCGTGATCGCCGCGATGGGTGCGCCCCGAGGGGTGAGTAGCCGTGTCGCGATACCCGTCAGTGTGAGGACAAGCGCTGCTATTACCGCGACCGCGACGACGATCATCTGGATCAGCACGCGATTCGTGCGGACGAACGTGTCCCAGCCGACGACACTCACCGTCGCGACGAAAACGCCGTTGCCCACAAGTTCGACAAGGAGGAACCAACCCAGGAATTGCAGGCACCACGGCGGGGTTTTCTGCCGCTGAGGGATAGTCGGAATCGGGGTTGGGATCGGCTCCTGCATCGCGCGGCTCCTCGTCGCCTAAAAGTCCTCGATAAAGCCGGTCTCCGGTCGCGCATCGTCGCCCGATGCGGCGTGCCACGCTTCGATCAAATCGGGCGCGTCCGCGACCCCGGCGAGCGTCGCGTCGGGCGTCGCCGCGCCAGCATATGCGGCGTTATCCGGATTCGCCGCGCCGTGGACAAGCACGCCGCGCATCCCCGCCGCGTGCGCTCCCTCAATGTCGGCGAGCAGGCCGTCACCGATCACGACGACGGTGGCGGGGTCGAGTTCCCAGGCGGAAGCGACAGCGAGGAAAAGACGCGGGTCGGGCTTGCGTGCACCGGCGAGGGCCGAACTCATCACCGGGCTGAAAAAGGGGCGCAGGCCGATCTTCGCCACCGCTTCCTCGACAAACAGATGCGACGGCGCATTGGAAACGACCGCCAGCCGGAACCCCTCGGCGTTCAGCGCTTCGACGGCATCCAGTGCGCCGGGCGCAATGCGCCATCCTTCGAGTTCGGGCGCGAAATAGGCGCGTTGCGCGGCCTCGCTCGCTTCGGATGTCAGGTGGTAGCCGAAGCCGTCGAGCGTGCGTGCCGTTACCCCTTCGACGGAGAGTTCGCGGTAGTTGCCGCCGTTGCGGGCCAGATCCCCCTCGAATGTCGTTTGCAGCGCGCGCGCAAAATCGTCCGGCGGGATAGCAACGCCGGTGGATCGGAGATAGCGATACAACTCGCGCGCCCCCCGCTGCCACGCGGCGTGCAGTTCCTGCCGTGTGCCCGTGAAGGTGGCGAGTGTTCCCATCAGATCGAAAATGATGCCGTAGACCGGCGCCGTACCCACGTCCTCAGCCCCGCTTCCTCGTCGCTCGCAGTGTACATCAAGAGTGGGCAGTGGACAGAGAAAAATGCGCGAAACGCTTCGACTTCCGACGATCCACTGCCCACTGCCACTTTAGATCGGCAGTTTGCGGAAGATCGGGTCGGGGATCGCACGCAGGAGTAGCATAACGTAACGCCAGAACCACGGCGTATAGACGACCGATGCCCCCCGCGTCATCGCGCGGTGGATGTCGTGCGCGACGCGTTCCGGCGGTACGAAAAGGAAGTTCTTCGGTAGGTGCGCGGTCATCGGCGTGTCCACGAAGCCCGGCTTGATCGTTACAACCGCGACGCCCGCCGCGTTCAACCGGCCACGCAATCCATCCAGAAAGGTGTTGAGCGCCGCCTTCGCCGCGCCGTAGACGTAAAGTGACTTGCGCCCCCGATCCCCCGCAACCGATGACATGACGGCGATTGTGCCGTGCCGCTGCCGCTCCATCTGATTGGCGAGCGCCGTTAACAAGGCGATGACGCTCGTGCAGTTCGTCGCCCACTCCTCCATTGTCTTCGCGACGGACGCTTCGCAGGCGGCCTGGTCGCTGAGTGATCCGTGCGCGATTAACACCATATCGAGCGTGCCGAGTGTGGCGGTCGCAGCGTCGAGCATCGCGGCGTGCGCGCTGAAGTCGGTCAGGTCGAGCGCATACGTGTTGGTGTCCCCTGCGCCGCGCACGCGGAGATCGTCGCGCACGGCATCCAGTTTGCTCGCGGAACGGCTGACGAGGAAAAAGCGCTCGCCCTGCGCCGCGAAGAGCCGCGCCGTCGCGTGGGCAATCGCCGAGGTCGCGCCGATGATGAGAATATTCGCCATGCTGCTCCTGCTAACGGGTCGTGCGGGTGACGCGCCGCCAAAAACTAGACGAGAACTGCGGGTCCATATGGCAGGCGAACGCTTGCCAATGGGGAAAAAATGCCGCGAAACTTTCCACGCTCATCCGCGCGTCCTTTGCCGGGTAGACCGCACCGCCGCTCGCTCGCACGACCGCGTCAAGTTCTTCGAGCAGATGCAGCGTTTTCGCGCCGTGGAAGGGGAAATCGAGCGCAAGCGTGATACCCGGTCGGGGAAACGAGAGCATGCCGGGGGAGGGCAGGCTGCCGAAGGTCTTGAGGACAACTAAGAACGACCCTTCGCCGGATCGGGTGATGCGCGTGAAAATCTCCTTGATCGCAGCATTGTCGTTATCGAACGGGACGACACACTGATATTGGAGGAAGCCGCGCGTGCCGTACATGCGATTCCAGCTTTTAATCGTGTCGAGCGGGTAGAAGAAGGGATCGTACGGGATGGTTTTCCGCACCGATTTGGCACGTTGCTGGTGGTAAATCGCTGTATTGAACGCCTTGACCGTCCAAGTGTTCAGGAGCGCGCCGGGCATATCCATCGGGACGCCAATAGTGGGCTTCTGCGGCGGTGGCTGATTTGCCAGTTCCGGCGACGTGTTGTGGTTGCCACGTAGGAAGTAGCCTCGAACATATCCCTCGCCGCCAAACAGACAGTCGGTCCAGGACATCGTGTATTCGTACGCCGCGTCCGACTCGGCGGTGAGGGCGAGGAACTCATCAAGCGAGTCGAAGCGAATCTGCTCCTCGTCAATCCACGCGTTCGCGATCGGTTTCAGGCGAATCTCCGCCCATGTCATCAGCCCCGTCAGCCCGAGGCCACCAATCGTCGCGCGGTAGAGTTCGGCATGTTCGTCGGGCGAGCAGATGAGCCGTTCTCCCGATGAGCGGACGAGTTCGAACCGCGTGACGTGCCGCCCGAAGGTGCCTGCGCGGTGATGATTCTTGCCGTGGATGTCGTTCGCGATTGCGCCGCCAACGGAAACGTACTTGGTGCCAGGGGAGACGGGCAAAAACCAGCCGCGCGGGACGAACGCATCGAGGATGTCGGCGAGCAATACGCCCGCCTCGCATTGCAGTAGCCCCGTTTCGGCGTTAAAGGCGATAAACCGCCGCAGCCCTTTCACATCGAGCGCGATCCCACCCGCGTTTAGGCAACTATCGCCGTAACTGCGACCGTACGCGTACGGCAGCACGCTCGCTGGGAGCGCCGCCAAGTTGGGCAAGTCATCGCGCCACTGGATCGGCACGACCTCGCGCGGCACGACCGTCGGATACCGCCCCCATGATTCATACCGCGCCCGTGCCGCCATGCATCCCTTTCTGCCATCTCAACCCGCTTCGCCACGCCCGATAGCGGCGACCCACTATAGCGGGCGCCCTTCCTGCCCGTCAAACGAAACTGGGTCGAAATTACTCCGCGACGCCGCACCAGCGGAGGATGGTGAGGGCGTCCACGCGCATCGCCTGGCGGATCTCTTCTTCAGATACGAACTCGTCGGTGTAGTGGGCGAGGGCGACATTGCCCGGCCCGAATAGCACGGCGGGGATATGCGCAATGTCGGTGAAAAAGCGCATGTCCGATCCCCACGCGACGCCCTCGACACCCGGCTCGCGCCCCATCGCGTCCACGAAGGCGTCGTGGAGGGTGCGGACGAGCGGATGATCCACCGCGATTTCGGCAGTGCCGAACTGCGCGCCGTACCATTCCAGTTCGGGAGGGTGTTCGCGCAGCCACGGATCGGCCTGGGCGGCGTCGGTCAGCGTGCGCGCAAAACTCGCGCGCACCGTCTCCATATCCTCGCCGGGGAGGATGCCGAACCGCCCTTCCGCCACCAATGTTTCCGGCACGGAAGACGGCCAGTTACCCGCTTCGAGACGCCCGACGTTGAAGGGGAACTTGTTCGGCAGATGCTCATAGAGCGGGTGGTGGATGGTTCGGTTCCGCTCCGCTTCGAGCGCGAGCAGCGCGGCGTGGAGCGGGTACCAATGTTCGAGGGCGCTTTCGCCCTCGTAGCGCAACGCGGCGTGCGCCGAGCGGCCATGCACCGTGATGCGGAACATCAGGCAGCCGCCCCCGGCGGGTGTGATGTTCAGTTGCGTCGGTTCCGCGATCAGCACGCCATCCGCGACATGGCCGCGCAGGACGGCCGCCAATGTGCCCGCCCCGCCGCTTTCTTCCGCGATCACCGATTGCACCATCACGTCGCCCTGGAGTCGCATGCCTGCCGCTTGAATCGCTCGGATCGCCCCGATGCCGGCGATCAGCCCGCCCTTCATGTCGGTCGAACCACGCCCGTAAATGCGTCCATCCGCCCGCGTCGCACTGAAGGGGGGATACGACCAGGCGGTTTCGTCCCCGGCGGGCACGACGTCAATGTGGCCGTTGATGGCGATGGAACGACCGCCGCCCACCCCTTTCAGGATGCCGACGACATTTGGGCGACCGACGAAAGGCGGTTCCTCCGCGACGTATTCGGGATACCCGGCGTCGCGGAACTCCTCATGCTGCGGCTCCCACACGTCCACGTCCATGCCCAACGCATGGAGCATGTCGGCCATCAGGTCCTGCACGCGCCCCTCGTGCCCGGTGATGCTTTCACGTTGCACCGCCGCCTGAATCCGGGAGACGGTCGGCTCGAATTCGGCCTCGACCGCCGCCAGCACGCGCCGCTCGATCTCGGAATAGCCCATGATGACTCCCTTTGTTCATGGCGAATCAATAAACGAACCGGCGGGAGAGGTTCCTCCCGCCGGTTCCATCATTGTACGCTACGCGCGTTCGCGCTTTCTATGTGGATCAGGTCTTCTGGCAGTTACCGCGCGAGTCCGCTTCGCAGACGCGACCGTTGGCATCGCGCGTATACGTGTCGTAGCTGCCGCCGCGCACATCGTAGACGACCGGGTTGCCATTGCCGTCAATACCGACGATCGGCCCCGCCGCCGTGACCCCGAGGTTACCACCGCCGCACCCATAGATGCCGCAGGTGTTGGTAACGCAGCCATATACCGTGCATGTCGGGCCGAAGCAGCCGTTGACCGCGCACACCGGCACGCCGCACCCGGCGACATTGCACACGCCGGTTGTCTGGATGCCGCAACCATTGACGGTACAGACAGTCCCGGCGGGATAGCAGGCGTTCGCCGTGCAGAATGCAAACCCATTGTTGATATTCGCGGGAATCGTCGCCGTCCCATTATTGACGTACCCAGGACTCGACACGACGATAACATTCGCGTTCGGGTCCTGACCCGGAATGACGGTAACAAGACCATCCGCCGCGACCGGCACCGCCATGGCGAGCATAATGATCGCGAAAAGCGTGCCGGTGATTCCGGCCGCAAACCAACGACTGAAACGATTGTCCCTCATCACTTTCTCCTACCCGTGCAACCGAACGTCCGCGCAATTTCGCGTTTCGTCTCATAGTATAAACGATGCAACAACCTTTGCGGTTGCACAAATGCAAAAAAAGTGTTGCATTTTCGATCCGAGATGCACCGATCCGCCTTATGAGACGCGCCGGGTTCGACCGAACGCGGCATCGCGGACACGTCCGAGCGGGCCGGATGCGGCGGCGGTCACTTTACGGGCGGCGAATGTCGTCTCGACGGGGCGATGATCCGCGTCCGCCGCGAAGGGCGAATCCGGGCCGACCGTTTGGAAGAGTTCTTCGGCGATTACCGCCTTTTCCGGCTCTGCGATCACATGACGAATGAACTCATCCACCGCTGGGTTGTAGCGCGGCAGCGAGTCGTAGTCGTCGAGGAGCGATTCGAAGAGGACGTATTTGCGATCCCCGATCCAGCCGCGCACGATCTGCATGAACGGGAGCAGCAGGACGAGGCAGCCGAATCCGAGCGACTGATAGATCGTCGTGGCGCGCGGCAGCGCGATACCGACGAGGATGCCCCCCGCGATCACCATGCCGACCCAGAGGAAGAAGCGGCGCGGCGCGATCGCCCACGTTCGCCGCCGCATCAGCGGCGCGAGGCGGAGATCGTACCGCGCGAGGGCGAGCATGCGGTATTCGCCCGGTGCATCGTCCTCCGGTAGCACGAGCGCGAGGCGCGACCACGGCGGATAATAAACGCGCGACAGCATCACGCCGATAAAAAGCAGCCATTCGCCCGTCAGGAGCGCGGGTTGCCGCATGGCGATCGGCAATGTGCCGAGGAATGCGACGACGACCGCGACGACGGTGAGCGGGATATTGCCGCGCAGGCTGCTGCGGAAGAACCAGCCGAGTTCCGCGCGCGGTTTGGGGATGCGGTATTCCTGCCCGCGCTCCGTGAAAGTGACGGAGTACGTCGCGGCCAGTAGCCGACCGAGGTCCTTCAGCGCCCCGGTGTTCCGCTCCCAACCGGGCGGCAGCGCCTCGTGCGCGATCAATCCCGCGATCCGGCGGCGGACGGTCCCACTTTCCGGCCCGTCGCCGTAGACCGGCGTCCCGCCGAGCGGCAAGGTGAGCAGCGGCATGGCGCTTTGCGCGTCCGCGTAGACGGTGAGCGTTGGTGCGGTGGCGGGTGGCGCGGCAATAGCGACCATGCGAGGGGAGTCCTTCCCACAAAAAAGGCGTGACCCGCGCCGGGTCACGCTCACATTGTACCGCGCGGATGGCGTCGCGTCAGGGTCAGGCATGCACCTCCGAGCCGTCCATGCCGACGAACGTTACCTGATCGAGCACATGATCGAGGCGTGCCGGATCCCGCACAACCTGCATCGCGCTCATCTTCGTTTCGACCGGCATCTGGAGCGTGTACTGCGTGCCACCGACCGTGACGGAAGTCGGCAGCGTGCCGCTTTCTTCCGCCTTCATCGCGACTTCCTGCTTGAGGTCATCGAACGTGACCTTTGCCATGACTTCGCCTCCTTCATTGTACATACGGTGCGTCACGTCAAGTGAGTATGCAGAGCGCGTGCCACGGCAAGTGACGGACATAGAGGAAGAGAATAGCCCCTTCTCACTATCGGGTGCGCAAGAACGCCTCGTCCGTCCACTCGAATACGTCGGTGATCTGTCGCGCCTTCCATGCAGTCGTGGGCGGGAGGTCATCGGGGGCGAACCAGCCGATTTCGGCGATTTCGTCCGCTTGCAGGGCGAGCGTGCCGCCAGTGACGACACCATTGAAGATGAAAATGAGCAGGCGGCGCGACCGGTTGAAGTAGACGCCGATCAGCCCGCGTGGTTCGACCGCGAGGCCGATCTCCTCCTTTGCCTCGCGGATGGCAGTTTCTTCGGGAGCCTCGCCCGGTTCCGCGCCGCCGCCGACGAAGTCCCAGAGCCGCTCGCCGTATGCCTGATGAATCAGGAGCAGCCGCCCGGCCTCGTCACGCAGTGCGAACCCGGCGGCCATCGTATAGGGTGCGCTCATTGCGCGGCCCGGTCGCTGTTCGTCGCGAGCAGCGCGTCAATCGCCTCGACCGTCGGGATGCCGTGCGGGCCGGGCGCGGTGATGCTGAGCGACGCCGCCGCACAGGCGACGCGCGCCGCCACGTCGGGTCGCTCACCGCGCGCCAGCCCGACCGCCCACGCCGCCGCGAATACATCGCCTGCGCCCGTTTCGTCGCGCACGGCAATTGGGAAGGTCGGGACGCGCGTTGTCGTATCGTCCTGCAAAATGTCCACCCCCAGCGGCCCATAGGTGATCGCGCCTAGCCCGCGCCGCGCCACATGGCGGACAGCAGCCTCCGCCACGTCTCGCTCCTCGACGGAGATGACCATCGCGCTGAGGCGGTCGAGCAGGCGATCCGGCAGCACGAGCGTATCGTGCCGAACGGGCGAGGGGAACGCACCCCAGCGGCGCAGCCATCCCTGCGGCGTCGCAATCGTCCATGAGCCCGCCCAATCGGCGGCAATCGCATCCGCCCACGGGCCGGGCGGCAGTTCGTCCGCAATCGGGCCGAGATGGAGGACGCTTGCGCGCCGCCATGCCTCCGGCAGCGCATCCGGGAGGATCGGCCCGGCCCATCCATGGAGCGTTTGCTTGCGTCCGGCGCGCGTCGGGATATTCTCGAAGATTGTCGTTGTCGCGGTGGGAAGAATGTGGATCGCGAACGACCCGGCGAACGGTGCGAGGGCGTCGGCGAGGGCAACCGGATCGCCCGCCGTCAGAATGCCCGCGCGCATCCCCATCCGAGCGGCGGTCAGCGCGCTATACAATACCGTCCCGCCAGGCAGAAACGACCCATCCGGCTGCACATCCAGCGCACAATGCCCGACCACCACATACTCAGGCGTCATTGGCTCAGCGCGGGTAGATGACGATTTTGCGGGCCTCGCCTTCGCCCTGGCTCTCAGTGTAGACGGCCGGATGGTCGTGCAGCGCGAGATGGATGACCCGGCGCTCGTTCGGCGGCATCGCTTCGAGCGGTAGCGGGCGATGGCTCTGCGCGACGCGCTCCGCCATCCGCTCCGCCAGCCCAAGCAGCGCTTCCTCGCGCCGTCGCTTGTAGCCACCGACATCCACGACGACACGGTTGAAACCGCCCACCCGCTTGTTGACGAGCAGGGTGACGAGATACTGGAACTGCTGGAGCGTATCACCGCGTCGCCCGATCAGGACGCCGAGGTCGGGGCCGACGATGTCCACGCCGACGGTCGGCGGCTCGCCCGGCTGCATCTCGATTGGCGGGTCGAGCGGATGCACGGCGGCCTGGAGGCCCATCAGGTCCACGAGATCTTCGGTGATCTCCTGTGCGATGGCAAGCAGCGCGGCATGATCCTCGACATTGCCGTGGCCGTCCTCGATCTCCTCTGGTTCGCGGCGATTACCGGGCGGTGGCCCATCGGTGCGGGTATTACCGGGCGGTGGGGCATCGGTGCGCACATTGCCGGAAACGGTCCCCGCTGGGAGCGGGATAACGCGCACCAGCGCCTCGTCCACATCGTGGATTGTCGGGTCCTCGAGGACTTCGATTTCGACCTGATTGTAGTTGAGATTCAACTGTTGCAAGGCGAGGCGCACGGCCTCATCCACCGAGCTGGCGGCGATCTCAACGGCGCGCTGCGCGGGTTGTTCCGCATTATCCCGACCGAGCGAGCGACCCCTTCGACCCATTGGTTGCCTTCCTTGCACGATTTAACTCCCTCCGTCGCCCGTTTGCTCGCCGATTGAATCGGGCGCGGGCCGGACCGTTTTGCTCTTTCGGGGTGCGGGCGGTGGCATCTTGCTCGATGCGTCCGTCGTGCCGATTGCCTTGGTGGTGCTTCGCGACTGCCCGCCCTTGTTGCGTGCGCCGGGCCGGTTCGCGCCGTTCGCGTTATTCGTTCCGTTTGTTCCGCTTGTTCCATTAATCCCATTCGTGTCATCGGATTTGGCGCGTTGAGGCGGCGTTGCGCGCGTGCCGCTGATGTTGACGGTCGAACCCTTCAACGGGCGACCATCCGGCCCCAGCCGCTGCTGCTTCGACGCTTCAGCACTCTTTTCAGGCGTCGTTGTCGCCTGGCGATCCTGCTGCGCGGCCATGCTCTGCTGCAGGAATCCCTGGATGCGCGACGGCTTCTTGTTCGTCACGGGCTTCAGCACGCGGGGCTTCTCAACTTTGGCGGGGAGAAAAGGGAAAATATCGGAGAGCGCTCCCCAGCCAGTGATGAAATACTGCTGTATCGCGCTAAAAATTGCCTGCACGGCCCAGTAGAGTACCATCGCGGCGAGGAAATTCCAGCCGAAAACGAGGACGAGCGCGGACGAGGCGGAGATCAGCGTGCTCTGCAACTTCGTCTGCTGATCCTGCTGCGCGCGCTTCGCGGCGTTCGGTAGCGACATGCGCGTCTGGATCACCTGGAAGACGAAGGCGCTAAAGACAAGGATGCGCAATGGATCAACTTTGTGGCCATTGCCCGCGATCGTCCCGATGTTCCGTGTGAGGTCCGACACCCACAGAAAAGTGTGGGTGCCTGCGGTGTCGTGCGCGACCTGGCGCATCGCCTGGTAGACGACAAGGAAGACGGGCAACTGAATCAGGACCGGCAAACACCCGGCGAGCGGGTTGATGCCGTACTCCTGATAGACGCGCATTTGTTCCTGCGCGAAGCCCTGCTTGTCGTCCTTGTACTTCTTCTGCAGGTCCTTGATGATCGGCGCGACATCCTGCATCGCCTTCGAGGACTTGATGGATTTGAAGGTCAGTGGGGCGAGCAGCAACTTGATGAAGATAGTAAACAGGATAATTGTCACACCGAGGTTGCCGCCGGTGTGATCGCGCAGGAGGCGGATGAAGTTCGCCACCGTGTCAATCGCGGGACTGAAAACGGGGATCGCCGCAAACAATGGAAACACGAGTGTTAGCCCTCCGTCAGGGAGTGCCCCGGCGCATTTGGCGTGAGGGCGGGAAAGGTGTTCGAGGTTCGAGGTTCGAGGTTCGGAGTAGTCTCTCTTGATGTGTGAACGTTACAATTGAGTAGCCAATCCGCCCGCTGTCCGCTGTCTGCTGCCCGCTCTGTCAGGTCGGGAACCGGATCATAGCCGTGGCCACCCCACGGGTTGCAACGCACAACGCGCCACGCGGCTATCATGCCACCCCGGACGATACCATAGCGTTCAATCGCCTCGTAGCCGTACTCAGAGCACGACGGGACAAACCGACACGATGGCGGCAGGACGCGCGAGATCGTCCGTTGGTAGAGGCGAATGCCGGAGAGCGCGAGCCATTTCCCGATCATGCCGATTGCGCCCCCTGCTGAATGGGAAGCGTCGGTGCGGTCAGGAGCAATTTCGCGCGGCGCAGCAGCATGCGGACCACCTCGCACACCTCGGCGTACGTATGTCCAACAACCGGCGGGCGCGCGATCACCACGACATCGAACCCGGACACCAACGATCCCACCTCTTTCGGCGTCGTGCGCATCGCCTCACGCAGCAGCCGCTTGACGCGGTTCCGCACGACCGCGCCGCCCAATCGCTTCGAGACGGAGAACCCGTATCGGTTATGCGGCAGATTGTTCGGCAACGCGCACAAGATGGCGAACGGATGCGCCCAGGATTTGCCCAGTTTGCGGACGCGGCGAAAATCGGCGTCATATGTGAGGCGAAGGGCGCGTTCCATGGGGTGCCGATGCTCCTCGCGCTATTTCTCGCGCACGACCTTATAGGAACGTTTGCCGATGACGAGTTCACCCACCGCCAGCTTTGCGCGACCTTTGCGGCGGCGTGCTGCAAGGACCTGTCGGCCACCCTTAGTCGCCATCCGTGCGCGAAAGCCGTGCACACGCAGGCGCGGGATGCGCTTTGGTTGCCATGTCCGCTTGACCACCTGATACCCTCCCAATGATGATGACGCGCCGCCGCTACGGATTAACTTACGTAGCCGAGCAGACGCGGGTAACGCAATGCAGAAGCAAACCCGCTTCCACGAGGAAACGAGCCTTGCAAGTATAGGGTGCGCCCCGGCGGGTGTCAACGAGCGTTGCCCGCCGCGTCTAATACGCCGGATCAGGGTCTTCCAGGACCGGGAAGCGCATCATCGGGTTCGGCGCGATTACTTCGAGGACGATGCCATTCGGGTCCGAGAAGAAGTAGGCGTGGCTGCCCGGCCCCATCTCCTGGATCGGCGAAAGATTGTCCACGCCCGCGTCCGTTAGGCGCTGATACCACGCATCGAACTGCTCCATGCTCTCGACGGTGAAGCAGACGTGATCGAATGCCCGCCCGGTCGTCGGTAAGGTCGCCGCTTTGAAGGCGGGCAGTTCGGCGTCCGGGAACTCGAAAAAGGCGAAGACCGTGCCCGGCGCTACAGTAATCATGTAGTGCCGCTCCG